>DATMIB010000234.1:0-33361 GCA_035554635.1 Steroidobacteraceae bacterium
GACGTTCACGGTCACCGACCTCGACCCGCTGCTCGCATACGTGCACGTGCCGGAAAAGGAATTTCGCCGGATCGCGCCGGGACAGGCCGCGGAGGTCGTCGTCGACGCGCTCGGCGGCGATCGCTTCGTCGGCACGATCTCGCGCATCAGCCCGACGGTCGACCCGACCACCGGCACGTTCCGCGCACGCGTCGAGGTCGCCGACCAGTCGCGCCGGCTCAAGCCGGGCATGTTCGCGCGCGTCAACATCGTCTACGAGCGGCGCAAGGAAGCGCTGCAGTTGCCGCGCACGGCGATCCTCGACGCCGACGGCCAGCAGTCGGTCTACGTCGTCGATGCCGGCAAGGCGCAGCAGCGCGTGATCAGGACCGGCCTCGCCAACGGCGGCTGGATCGAGGTGCTCGACGGGCTCAAGGGCGACGAGCGTGTCGTCACCGTCGGCCAGGCGGGTCTCAAGAGCGGCACGCCGGTCAAGATCGTCGGCGACGATACGCCCAAGCCCACGGCCGCGCTCGCGGCCGACAAGCCCAAGGCCAAGTAAGACCGACCGCCCCGGGGCGCGGTTCCGCGCCCCGTCCTGAGCCCGGGGACCGTCATGCTCAAGTCACTGATCGATTTCGCGATCAAGCGCCGCGTCACCATCGTGATGTTCACGGTCGCGATCGGACTGTTCGGCTTCGTGTCGCTGTCGCGGCTCAAGTTGAACCTGCTGCCCGACCTCTCCTACCCGACGCTGACGATCCGCACCGAGCTCGCGGGCGCCGCCCCGCTCGAAGTGGAGACGCTCGTCACGCGCCCGGTCGAAGAGGCCGTCAGCATCATCCGCAACGTGCGCGAGGTGCGCTCGGTGTCGCGTGCCGGCCAGTCCGACGTGACGCTCGAGTTCCTCTGGGGCACGGACATGGACCTCTCGGGCATCGACGTGCGCGAGAAGCTCGACCTGCTCGAGCTGCCGCTCGAAGCCGAGCGCCCGCTGCTGCTGCGCTTCGACCCGGCCAGCGAGCCGGTCATGCGACTCGCGCTGCTCGACCAGCAGGGCAAGGCCACCACGGAGAGCATCGAGCGGCTCAAGGCGCTGCGTCGCCTCGCCGAGGACCGGCTCAAGCCCGACCTCGAGGCCGTCGAGGGTTCGGCCGCGGTCAAGGTGAGCGGCGGCTACGAGGACGAGGTCCAGGTCTTCGTCGACCAGCAGAAGCTCGCGCAGCTCGGCCTGTCGATCGACGTGGTGACGCGTCGCATCCGCGCCGAAAACGTGAACCTGTCGGGCGGCCGGCTCGAGCAGGGCACGCAGCGTTTCCTCGTGCGCACGCTCAACGAGTTCGAGACGGTCGAGCAGATGGCCAACTCGATCATCGCGACCAGGGACGGTCGCCCCATCTACCTGCGCGACGTGGCCACCGTCACGCGCGGCTACAAGGACCGCGAGGCGATCACGCGCGTCAACGGCCAGGAAGCAATCGAGCTCGCCGTCTACAAGGAGGGCGACGCCAACACGGTGCAGCTCGCCGACGGCATCCGCGCCCGGATCGAGGAGCTCGAGAAGAGCCTGCCCGAGGGCACGGAATTGCGCGAGGTCTACGACCAGTCGCAGTTCATCGGCGCGGCGATCAGCGAGGTCAAGGACGCCGCGCTGATCGGCGGCCTGCTCGCGATCCTGGTGCTTTACGCGTTCCTGCGCGACGCGCGCGCGACGTTGATCTCGAGCATCGCGATCCCGGTCTCGGTGCTCGGCACGTTCGTGCTGATGTATGCGTTCGACGTCACGCTCAACATCATGTCGCTCGGCGGCATCGCGCTCGCGGTCGGCATGCTGGTCGACAACGCGGTCGTCGTGCTCGAGAGCATCGTCCGCAACAAGGAGCACGGCCATACGCAGATCGAGTCCGCGCGGCTCGGCACGGTCGAGGTCGCCGGCGCCGTGTTCGCTGCGACGCTGACCTCGGTCGCGGTCTTCGCGCCGATGGTGTTCATCACCGGCATCGCCGGGCAGTTGTTCAAGGACCAGTCGCTGACGGTCGCCTTCGCGCTCGCGTTCTCGCTGCTGGTCGCCCTGACGCTGGTGCCGATGCTCGCGGCCGGGCGCTCGCGTGCGGCCGTCGCGGCCGCGGCGGCCGACCCGACGATCCCGAACAAGCCCCCGGGTCGCGTCGATCGCGCGCTGCAGGTGCTGGTGCGCGGCCTCGAACGCGTCGCCGGCTGGATCTCGCGCGGCATGCAGCTCGCGCTGAGCCCGCTCGTCAACGTCACCCAGCGCGTCAACAACTGGGCCGACCGCAAGTACCCGGGGGCGATTTCGTGGGCCCTGGCCCACCCCGGCAAGACGATCGGCTCCGCGGTGCTGCTGTTCGTGGCGACGATGCTGCTGATCGTGCCGCGGCTCGGCACCGAGCTGATCCCGCAGATGTCGCAGGGCGAGTTCAACGTCGACCTGCGTCTGGCGCCGGGCACGCCGCTCGAACAGACCGACCGGTCCGTGCAGGCCGCGCAACGCGCGAGCGCCACGCTCGGCAACGTCGACCTCGCCTACTCGGTCGCCGGCACCGGCAACCGTCTCGACGCGAACCCGGTGGACGCCGGCGAGAACACCGGCCGCCTCAGCATCACGCTCGCGAAGGGTTCCGACCGCGCCGACGAGGAGGCCGCGATGGCCGGCATGCGTGGCGCGCTCGAGGGCCTGCCCGGCGTGCAGTACCGGTTCAGCCGTCCGGCGCTGTTCAGCATGGCCACGCCGCTCGAGGTCGTCGTCTCGGGCTACGACCTCGACCGCCTCGGCGAAGCCGCCGAACGCGTGCGCGCCGAGATGCTCGCGGACCCGCGCTTCGCCGACGTCAAGACCACGGTCGAGGCCGGCAACCCCGAGATCCAGATCGTGTTCGACCAGGAGCGCGCCTCGCAGCTCGGGCTGGTCGTGCGCGACATCGCCGACCGCGTCGTCAACAGCGTGCGCGGCGAGGTCGCCACGCGCTACAAGCTGCGCGACAAGCAGATCGACGTGCTCGTGCGCAGTGTCGATTCGCGCGCGGCCTCGATCGAGGAAGTGCGCAACCTGATCGTCAACCCTGGCAGCGCCTTCCCGGTGCCGCTGAGCGCGGTCGCCGACGTGCAGCTCGCGGTCGGGCCGGCCGAAGTGCGCCGCGTCGGGCAGGAGCGCGTCGCCGTGATCTCGGCCAACCTCGCGCAGGGCGACCTCGGCTCGGCCGTGCAGGCGCTGCATGGAATCGTCGAGCGGGTCGAACTGCCGGTCGGCACGACCGCCTTCCTGTCGGGCCAGAGCGAGGAAATGACCGCGTCGTTCGACTCGCTGCAGTTCGTGCTCGTGCTCGCGATCTTCCTGGTCTACCTGGTGATGGCCTCGCAGTTCGAGTCGCTGATCCACCCGTTCGTGATCCTGCTGACCATCCCGCTCGCGCTGATCGGCGCGGTCTGGGCGCTGTGGCTCACGGGCACGACGGTCAACGTGGTCGCCTACATCGGCCTGATCATGCTGGCCGGCATCGTCGTCAACCAGTCGATCGTGCTGATCGACGCCGTCAACCAGGCGCGCGAACGCGGGCTCGACAAGCACGCCGCGATCATCGAGGCGGGCCGGTTGCGCCTGCGGCCGATCCTGATCACCAAGCTGACCACGATCCTGGGCCTGCTGCCGATGGCGATGGGCCTCGGCGAAGGCGCCGAAGTGCGCGCACCGATGGCCATCACCGTGATCGGCGGCGTGCTGCTGACGACGTTCCTGACGCTGCTCGTGATCCCGGTCGTGTACTCGGTCATGGACCGCAAGCGGTTCGCGCCGGCGCAGACCAGCCCCACCCTGCCGGGCGACACCGTGGCCGAGCCCGCGGCCGGCTGACGCACGAGGACGACGACGATGCTGCACACCAAGGTCGCGCTGCACCGCCCGGTCACCACCGTGATGGCGGCCCTGGCGATCCTCGCGATCGGCGTGATCTCGAGCCGGCTGCTGCCGCTCGAGGCGATGCCGGACATCACCTTCCCGGGCATGCGCATCGTCATCCCCTACGCCGGCTCGACGCCGGAGGAGATGGAGCAGCTCGTCGTGCGCCCGGTCGAGGAGGCACTGGCGACGCTGTCGGGCATCGAGGAGATCCACGCGAGCGCGCAGTCCGACCAGGCGCAGTTCGACGTGCTGTTCAGCTGGGACCGCGACGCCGATGCCGCCGCGTTCGAGGTGCGCACCAAGCTCGACTCGATCCGGCCGCAGTTGCCGGTCGGCGCCGACCGCATGCTGATGTTCGCGTTCAGCTCGGGGGACGAGCCGGTCACGGTGATCCGCATCTCCTCCGACCAGGACCTGACCGACCAGTACGAGACGCTCGAGAAGTACCTGCAACGGCCGATCGAGCGCATCGAGGGCGTGGCGCGCGTCGAACTGCAGGGCGTCGAGCCGCGCGAGGTGCGGATCCTCGTCGACCCGACCCGGCTTGCCGCCTACAGCATCAACGTCATCAAGCTGCGCGAACTGCTCGAGGCGAGCAACTTCTCGGTCAGCGCCGGCGAGATCACCGAGAACAACTCGCGCTTCACGGTGCGCCCGATCGGCGAGTTCCGCAGCATCGACGACGTGCGGTCGCTGCTGATCGCGCCCGGCGTGCGGATCGGGGACGTCGCCCAGGTCGAGATGGTGGCGCCCGAGCTCAACGTCGGCCGTCGCATGGACGGCCGCCCGGCCGTCGGCATCGACGTGTTCAAGTCGACCCAGGCCAACGTGATCGAGGTCGCCGACCGCGTGCTCGAGGCGGTGGAGCGCGCACGCGCGGTGCCGCAGCTGCAGGGCGTGCAGATCCTCGTCGTCGGCAACCAGGCCGAGAGCATCCGCGACTCGTTGAAGGAGCTGCGTCACGCCGGGCTGATCGGCGCGGTGCTGAGCTTCTTCATGCTGCTGTTCTTCCTGCGCCACTTCCCGACGACGCTGATCGTGAGCCTGGCCGTGCCGGCCTCGCTGCTCGTCACGCTCGGCGCGATGTACTTCCTCGGCTTCAGCATCAACATCCTGACGATGATGGGCATGCTGCTCGCGATCGGCATGCTGGTCGACAACTCGGTCGTGATCACCGAGAGCATCTTCCGCCACCGCCAGCTGCACCCGGGCAAGCCGCTCGAGTCGACGCTCGCGGGCGTCAGCGAAGTCGGCGTCGCGACGCTGGCCGGCACGTTCTCGATGGTGATCGTGTTCCTGCCGCTCGTGTTCGGCGAGCGCAACCAGATGTCGATCTTCCTCGTGCACGTCGCCGTGCCGATCGTCGTCGCGATGCTCGCGTCGCTCGTGATCGCGCAGACGCTGCTGCCGATGCTCGCCTCGCGCATGTCGCCGCCGCCCCCGGTCGCGGCCGGTTCGTGGTTCGGCCGCCTGCAGGACCGCTACGCGCGCGCGCTCGAGTGGGCGATGCGTCACCGCTGGTGGATGGCGCTGATCACGGTGCTGATCGTCCTCTCCCCCGTGCCGCTGTTCATGCTGAAGGTGGCGAAGGTCGACCCCTTCCCGCAGGAGGCGAGCCGCACGCTGATGATCAACTACCACATCGAGGGCTCGCACCCGATGGAGCGCGTCGAGCAGGCCGTGCGCCGCGTCGAGGCCTACATCGATGCCAACAAGGAGCGCTTCGACGTCGACACGTACTACTCGTTCTGGCTCAACGACCAGGCCAACACGCGGCTCTACCTGACCGAAAAGGACGACGCCAAGGTGCCGGCCGAAGAGGTCATGAAACGCGTGCTCGAGGGCATGCCCGAGATCATCATCGGCCAGCCGAACTTCACGTTCGACGAGGGCGCCGGCGGCGCGACGTCGTTCAGCCTGCAGCTGGCCGGCGAATCGACCGAACGCCTCGCCGAGATCTCGCGGGAAGTCGCGCACCGGCTGTCCTCGGTCGAGGGGCTCGAGGCGGTCCGCTCCGAGGCCGGCACGGGCGAGCAGGAAGTGCAGGTGATCGTCAACCGCGATCGCGCTTCGCAGCTCGGGCTCACGACACAGGACGTCGCGCTGACGGTCGCCGGTGCGATGCGCGGCGACCGCCTGCCCGAACTGCGCACCTCGGAACGCGAGCTGACCATGCGCCTCGCCTTCCGCGAATCCGACCGCCAGTCGGTCGAGGACCTCGCCCGCGTGCCGGTGATGCTGCCGGACGGTTCGCGCATCGAGCTCGGTGCGGTGGCCGACTTCAACGTGCAGCCGAGCGACCGCGAGATCCGCCGGCTCAACCGGCTGACCACGGTCGTGATCAACGCCAACCTGGCCGAAGGCACGACGATGGACGAGGCGCGCAAGCGGGTCGAGCCCATCATGGACGACTACCCGCTGCCGCCGGGCTACAGCTGGAAGTTCGGGCGCGGCCTCGAGGAAAACGACAAGGCCGTGCAGACCATGACGCAGAACATGCTGCTCGCGGTCGTGCTGATCTTCCTGGTCATGGCCTCGCTGTTCGAGTCGGCGCTCTACCCGCTCTCGATCATCACCTCGATCGTGTTCGCGATCGTGGGCTCGATCTGGTTCCTGGCGCTCACGGGCACGACCATCACGATGATGGCGATGATCGGCTTCATGGTGCTGATCGGCGTGGTCGTCAACATCGGCATCGTGCTGATCGCGCACGTGATCGACCTGCGTCACGCGGGCCTGCCGCGGCACGACGCGATCCTGCAGGCCGGTCGCGACCGCCTGCGCCCGATCATGATGACGACGCTGACGACGCTGCTCGGCCTGACGCCGCTCGCCGTCGGCGACGCGCAGATCGGCGGCGGCGGCGAGGGCCCGGCCTATTACCCGATGGCGCGCGCGATCATCGGCGGGCTCGCGTTCTCGTCCGTGATTTCACTGCTGATCGTGCCGATGTTCTACGTCTGGTTCGACGACCTGAACCTCTGGCGCCAGCGCGTGTTCGGGCGTGAGGGGCCGGAACCGCTCGCCACCGATGCTGCCGGCTCCGCAGTGGCCGAACCCGTCGCGCGCAGCTGAACGAGCGCAACGTGCCGAACCCGTGTCGCGGCGATCTGCGTCGCGACGCAGAACTAATGCCGACCGCGACTGTCTCTCGCGTGGGGCGCATCGTTCCATGCAGACCGCGACGCGCGCTTGCGTCGTGGCGTCCCGAAGCCGTCTGCAACCAGTGCCAGGCTCGAGAGGGACGTCTTGCCGATGCCCATCGCCCCGCGACGTCGCGGCTTGCCGCTCGTCGCATTGCTCGCTTTACCGCTCGCCGCTCAGGCGGAGCCGTTTGCATTCGCTGACGGCGATCCCGCGACGCTGGTCGTGCTGCTGGTCGGGCTGGGGATGATCCTCGTCGCGTTCGGCGTGGTCGTGTTCGCGATTCGCCAGTGGCGTCGCGAGGCGCGTGAACGTCGCCGCCTCTATCGCCGTCGCGGCCACGCGGGCAGCGGAGGTTCCGCTTCCTCGACGGGCCGCTGACAGCCGCGCCCGCCCTACTCCTCGTCGGCTTCGTATTCCGCCGCAGGCTCCTCGAGCGCCTTCTGCTCGAGCTCGAGCTGGGGCAGTTCCTGCTGCGCGAGCCCCTGCACGTCGCCCGCGATCGCGATCAGCTGGTTGGTCGCCAGCTGGATCTGCTTTTCGCGCCGTTTCCAGCGCTGCTGCAGCGTGGTGCGCTCGCTGTCGAGTTCCTCGCGCATCTTCTTGAACGAGTCGTAGACGGCGCGCAGCTTGTGCGCGAACTGCGGCGAGGTCAGGTAGTCGTACACCGCTTCCATCTTCTCGTCCTTGTTGGCCGCCGCGAGCCGCGCCTTGTAGGCATCGAGCAGGCCGGCCCGCAGTGCCGAGGCCAGCGCGATGGCCGGCCCCGGCCCGGTCAGCCAGACGTCCTCGTACGCGCCGAACGGCTGGCCGGAAGGCCAGTCCGGCGGGAAGCAGGTCGTGACGATCACGCCGACCTCGGCGCCCGCCTCGCGCATGTCCTCCTTGAGCTTCGGTGCCCACTGCGCGCTCCACTTCTGCGCGCGCTTGGCCTCCCACAGGATGATGCCCGCCTGCTGGCCCATCCGCGTCGCGACGCGCTGCAGGGCGTCCGCCCCGCGCGCGCCCTTCTTGACCTCGCTCACGGTGTCGAACGGGAATGCCGCCGTGAGCTCCTCCTCCAGGATCAGCTCCAGCACCTCGCCCTGCAGCTGCTGCGATCCCTGTTCGAGCTGCCGCTGCGTGTCGCCGAGCTTGTCGAGCGTGGCATCGAGCTTCTTCTGCAACTCGGCCTCGCGCAGTTTCGCCCGCTCCGACTCCGCCGCCCGGGCCGTCTCGGCGATGCGGGTCCGCTCGGCGTCGAGACGACGCTGCACGTCCACTTCGAGCTGCTGCTGCTTCGCTTCGAGCAGCTCGCGTTCGCGTCGCAGCTGCAATTCGACTTCGCGGTACTGGGCGAGCTGCGCCTGTTGCGCCTGCAGGCGGGCTTCGAGCTCCGCTCGTGCAGCGCCCCCCAATTCCTCCGCGCGCGCCACGGCGCGCCGTTCGACCGCCTGGGCGAGGTTGGCCTCCTGCTCCGCGAGCGCGCGTGCCTTCGCGTCGAGTGCCGCGCGTTGCGCCTCGGCCTGCTGCAGTTCCGTCTCGCGCTGGCCGAGCGCAGCCCGCAGCGCGGCTTCCCGCTTCTCGGCCCCGGCGCGCTCGACTTCCTGCATGCGCGCGAGTGCCTCGTCGTGCTGCTTGCGTTGCGCATCCAGCACGCCCTGCAGGTCCTGCAGGCGTTCGCGCAGCAGCGCCTCGTTCTGCGACGCACGCTCCCGCGCCCGCCGCTCCTCGAGCGCCCGGGCCTCCTCGCGCAATGCCGTCAGCGCGCCCGAGCTCGCCTGCTCGAGCGATTCGAGCGACTTGCGGGCGAAACCGTCGGCCAGGCTGAACTCGTGCTCGCACTGCGGGCAGGTGACACGGGTCGACGGCTCGAGCAGCAGCTGTCCGGCGGGGTGCGTCGTGGCGGTCATGCTCTGGTCCTGCGGGAAGGTCGCCAATTATGGGGGGCCCGCAGGCTCGCCGGATGAGCCCGGGCCCCTGGCCGGCCGCCGGCCGCGGTCATTGCGGAAAACCCGCATGTCCGGCGACGAAGCGGGCCGCGTGACGCGGCAAATCCCCTATAATGCCGCCCCCGCGCAACCGCCTGCGCGGCGCCTCGAAGGCGATGGCCTGAACCCGACCGATACACCGGCGACCCGCAACGTACTTCGCATCGATCGACGCGCCCCGTGCGCATGCGCACGGGCCTCGGAGACTTTGACCTGATGAACGCTTCCCCAGCCCCGCGCCGCTTGGTCATCATCGGCGGCGGCATCGGCGGCACGACCGTAGCCAAGCGCCTCGCCAACCATCCCGGTTACGACATCACGCTGCTCGACCGGCAGAACCACTACCAGTTCCAGCCGCTGCTCTACCAGGTCGCCACCGCCGCGCTCGGCTCGCCCGACATCGCGACGCCCATCCGCTTCATGCTGCGACACGCCAAGAACGTGCGCGTGTTGCAGGCCGAGGTCACGGGCGTCGACGCCACGCGTCGCGTGGTCAGGACCTCGATCGGCGAGGTTGTCTACGACACGCTCGTCGTGGCCGCGGGGCTCGAGGCGAGCTATTTCGGCCGCAACGAGTGGGAGCGCCACGCCCCGCCGCTCAAGACGCTGGCCGACGCCGCGCTGATCCGCGAGCGCGTGCTCGAGGCGTACGAGTACGCCGAGGCGATCGACGACTTCCGGGAGCACGCGCGCCAGCTGACGTTCATCGTCGTCGGTGGCGGCCCGACGGGCGTCGAACTCGCCGGCGCGCTGATGGAGCTGGCGCAGGACGCCCTCGCGCACGATTTCCGCCGCATCAACCCGCGCGAGGCCCGCGTGCTGCTGATCGAGGCCGGCCCGCGGCTCATGCCGATGTTCGACCCGTCGTTGTCGGAGAGCGCCAAGCAGGAACTGCGGCGTCGCGGCGTCGAGGTGCGTGTCAACGCCAAGGTCACCGACATCACCGAGCGCGGCGTGTTCCTCGGCGAGGAATTCGTGCCCGCCGCCAACGTCATCTGGGCGGCCGGCGTGAAGAGCTCGCCGCTCGGCGAATGCCTGCCCGCCGAGCGCGACGGCATCGGCCGCGTCAAGGTCGAGCCGGATTGCTCGCTGCCGGAACACCCGGAAGTGTTCGTGATCGGCGACCAGGCCCACTACCGCCCCGAGGGCAAGACCGACGCGTTGCCGGCCGTGGGCGGCGTCGCGTTGCAGCAGGGCAACCACGTCGCACGCCAGCTGCGACGCGACCTGGCCGGCAAGCCGCGCAAGCCGTTCAGCTATTTCGATCGCGGCCAGATGGCCACGGTCACGCGTCACCACGCGGTCGTCGAAGTGCGCAAGCTGCGCTGGGCCGGCGTGCTCGCCTGGTTCACCTGGCTCGCGGTGCACGTCGTGTTCCTGGCCGGGTTCCGCAACCGGCTCACGGTGGTGATCCACTGGGTGTGGACCTACCTGACCCTGCAGCGTGGCTCGCGGCTGATCGTGCGCAGCGGTCGCAACCCGCCGCCGACGGCTTAGGGCGATCGCGAGGCCGACCCGTTTCGTCGCGCCGCGTCAGCGCACGATCGCGCGGTACAGGTCCCAGTACTCGTCGAGCAGCACGTTCGGCGGCGAGCGGCGGGCGCCGGCCACCGGCGCTGGCGCGATCGAATCGGCAACCGGCACGACTTCCGCGTCGGTGCGGTACGTCGCCGTGCGTCGCATGCGGTCCGCGCGCGTCTTGACCTCGGCGAGGTCGTCGACCATGCGCTCGACCTCGGCCGCGGCCTGCGCCGTCTTCAGCATCAGCACCTGGCACGCGGCGGAATCGCCGTAGTGCGTGTCGAACACGCGCTTCAGCATGCTGTGGCGCGACAGCTCGGCGAGGTCGTCGCGCGACAGGCGGTCGTACAGCATTTCCGCGTAGGCGACGACCGCCAGGTTGATGGCGCGGCGCCCCTCGACGCTCAGGCCCTCGAACAGCGGCGGCGGTTCGTTCGCGATCGCCTGGACCTGGCCGCTCAGCTCCGTGACCTGCGAAGTGGCGGCTTCGATGCGCTGCCCGCGCGCGACGATGCCGTCGACGAGCTTGCGACGCCGGAAGTAGTTCCAGAAACCAGTGAGCTGCCCGAGCCGCTGCCGCGCGAGCTTCTGTTCCGCCTGCAGCTGTTCGGCGAGCACGCGCGCCTCGATGAGCTCGCGCTCGAGCAGCGCGATGCGCTCGCGCTTGTCGCGTTCGTGCGCGGACAGCTGCGACTTGCGCTCGCGGTCCTTCTGCTGGCGCGCGAGCTCGGCGCTGAACGACTCGAGGCGCCTCGACGCCGTGCGCCACAACGCCTTGAGCTGGAAATAGGCGAGGCTCTTGTAGCCCTCCTCGGGCCGGCCGAGGTACTGCTCGAGGGCGGCGAGCTGCTCTTCGACGCGCATGGTCGAGCCTTCCTGCAGCTTGAGCCGGTCGAGCAGGCGGTGCCGCTCGTCGTCGAGCGCGTTGAGCTCCTTCTTGAGTTCCGCACGGTTGCGGAACAATGCGACCAGCCTCTCGTCCTCGACGGTGGGTTCGCGTCCGGCGACGCGGTACGCCAGCCGACGCAGGTTATCCGGCAATCGCATGCAACCCGGCGCGCGCAGGCAGCGCGAAACCGTGGCCGCGCTCGACGCAGTAGTCGAGCCACTTGTTGAGCAGCGTGTTGCGCAGCCAGCGCTCGCCGAGCTGCGCCGGGATGCCGGCGCGGACGTGCTCGAGGCTCTCGTGGCGGACCCAGCGGCCACACGCGCTGACTTCGGCGAGGCGTGCGTCGTGGTAGACGCGCAGTTCGAGGTCCGGATCGTCGAGCGTGCCGCTCGGGTCCTCGAACCGGTACGTCAGGCGCACCATCGACGTGTACGGCGCGTGCTCCAGCACTTCGAAGTGCAGGTCGCAATCGCCCTCGACCCGCGAGACCTGCCGGCCGGCGTGGCCGCGGACGTCGCCGACGAGCATCTTCAGGCGCAGGTAGTTGCTTTCGTAGAGCGACATCAGGCTCACGAAGCTCACCGGCCGGGCGCGCCAGGACGTGATGCAGAGGTGGTCGAGCAACATGCGACCGACTATAGCACAGGGTTTTTCAGGGCCGCAGACGCCGCTCGATGCCCATGCGGTCGATGATCCGGCTCGCGATTTCCTCGATCGAACACTCGGTCGTGTCGATGCTCGGCAGGCCGTGGCGCTGGAACATGTTCTCGGCGCTGCGCACCTCGAATTCGCATTGACTGATCGAGGCGTAGCGGCTGCCCGGGCGACGCTCGTTGCGGATCTGCTGCAGGCGCGTCGGCCCGATCGTGAGGCCGAACAGCTTGCGCGTGTGGGCGCGGACGGCCGCCGGCAACTGCTTGGAGTCGAAGTCGTCCTCCGTGAACGGGTAATTGGCCGCGTACACGCCGTACTGCATGGCCATGTAGATGCACGTCGGCGTCTTGCCCGAGCGCGACACGCCGATCAGGATCACGTCGGCGCGCTCATAGTCGGCCGAAACCGCGCCGTCGTCGGCCGCGAGCGCGAAGTTGGTCGCGTCGATGCGCGTGCTGTAGACGAGCTGGTCGGCGATGCCGTGCGCACGGCCGGCGCGTTCGCTCGACTTGACCTCGAGCTCGCCCTCGAGCGGACCGAGGAAAGCGTCGAAAAAATCGAGGAACAGCCCGTTGCTGCCCTTGACTACGCGGCGCAGGTCGTCCTTCACCAGCGTGCTGAAAACGATGGGTCGCAGGCCGTCTTCGTGCGCGGTCGCGTTGATCTTCCTGACGGCTTCTGCTGCCTTGTCAACGGTGGCGATAAATGGCAGAGTCACCTGTCGGAATTCCAGGCCTTCGAATTGCGTGAGCAGGCTGTGTCCCATCGTTTCGGCTGTCACGCCGGTCTGGTCGGAAACGAAAAATACCGTTCGGCGCGTCATCTGCTCGGCGGTTCCTGTAGCGCGGATCTCCCGCGCAGTGTTCCATCTCCCAAGTTGATGTAGCAAGGGGCGCGCGATGCGAGCGTATACGCTTCCGTTTGCCAGGCTCGGCCGGCACGACGTCGCCGTGGTCGGCGGCAAGAACTCGTCTCTCGGCGAGATGATCTCCAACCTCGCGGCGCTCGGCGTCACGGTGCCGGATGGCTTCGCCACCACGGCCGATGCCTACCGCGACTTCCTCGCGCACGAGGGGCTCGCCGACCGCATCAAGCAGGAGCTCGACGCGCTCGACGTCGACGACGTGGCGAAGCTCGCCGAGACCGGCGCGCGGATCCGCGACTGGATCCTGTCCACGCCCTTCCCTGCGCGCCTGCAGCAGGAGATCGTCGAGGGTTACACGCGCATGTGCGAAGGCCGCGAGGACGTGGCCGTCGCGGTGCGTTCGTCGGCGACCGCCGAGGACCTGCCCGAGGCCTCGTTCGCCGGGCAGCAGGAGACGCTGCTCAACGTCCGCGGCGCGGACAGCGTGGTCAAGGCCGTGCACGAGGTCTTCGCCTCGCTGTTCAACGACCGCGCGATCTCCTACCGCGTGCACCAGGGCTTCGACCATTCGCAGGTCGCGTTGTCGGCCGGCGTCCAGTACATGGTGCGCAGCGACGTCGGCGCGAGCGGCGTCATGTTCACGCTCGACACCGACTCGGGCTTCCGCGACGTCGTGTTCATCACGGCCTCCTACGGCCTCGGCGAAACGGTCGTGCAGGGCGCGGTCAACCCGGACGAGTTCTACGTCTACAAGCCGTCGCTGCGGTCCGGCCACCAGCCGATCCTGCGCCGCACGCTCGGCGCCAAGGCCATCAAGATGGTCTACGCGACGGCCGACCAGGCGCACAAGCGCGTGCTCACGGTCGACGTGCCCGAAGACGAGCGCATGCGCTTCTGCCTCACCGACGCCGACATCCTCGAACTCGCGCAGCAGGCGCTCGTGATCGAGCAGCACTATGGCTGCCCGATGGACATCGAGTGGGGCAAGGACGGCGACACCGGCAAGATCTACGTGCTGCAGGCGCGGCCGGAGACGGTGCAGAGCCGCGCCGGCCGCACGATCCAGCGCTACACGCTCAAGCAGAAGGGCAAGGTGCTCGCGAGCGGGCGCAGCATCGGCCAGCGCATCGGCGCGGGCCCGGCGCGCGTGATCAAGGACATCAAGGAAATGGCGCGCGTCGAGACCGGCGACGTGCTGGTCGCCGACATGACCGACCCGGACTGGGAACCGGTCATGAAGCGCGCCTCCGCGATCGTCACGAACCGCGGCGGCCGCACCTGCCACGCGGCGATCATCGCGCGCGAGCTCGGCATCCCCGCGGTCGTCGGCTGTGGCGACGCCACGCGCAGGATCGCCGAAGGCCAGCCGGTCACGGTGTCGTGCGCCGAGGGTGACACGGGCTACATCTACGACGGCCAGCTCGAGTTCTCGCAGGCACAGATCGAGCTCGACAACCTGCCGCCGCTGTCCGTCAAGATCATGATGAACGTCGGCAACCCCGACCGCGCGTTCGACTTCGCCGGCATCCCGAACAAGGGCGTCGGCCTCGCGCGGCTCGAGTTCATCATCAACCGCATGATCGGCGTGCACCCGAAGGCGCTGCTCGAGTTCGACAAGCTCGAGCCCGACCTCAAGGACACGATCCGCCGCCAGATGGCCGGCTACTCCGATCCGGTCGAGTTTTACGTCGAAAAGCTCTGCGAGGGCGTCGGCACCATCGCCGCGGCGTTCGCGCCGGAACCCGTCATCGTGCGCCTGTCCGACTTCAAGTCGAACGAGTACGCCAACCTGATCGGCGGCCGCCAGTACGAGCCGGTCGAGGAAAACCCGATGCTCGGGTTCCGCGGCGCCTCGCGTTACGTCGACGAGGGCTTCCGGCCCTGCTTCGAGCTCGAGTGCCGCGCGCTGAAGCGCGTGCGCGAGCAGATGGGGCTCACCAACGTCTGGGTCATGGTGCCGTTCGTGCGCACGCTGGCCGAGGCGCAACAGGTCGTCGCGCTGCTCGAGGCCAATGGCTTGAAGCGTGGCGAGAACGGCCTCAAGGTCATCATGATGTGCGAGATCCCGTCGAACGCACTGCTCGCCGAGCGCTTCCTCGAGCACTTCGACGGCATGTCCATCGGCTCGAACGACATGACGCAGCTCACGCTCGGGCTCGACCGCGACTCGGCGATCATCGCCAAGCTGTTCGACGAACGCGACGACTCGGTCAAGGCGCTGCTCGCGATGGCGATCAAGGCCTGCCGCGACGCCGGCAAGTACATCGGCATCTGCGGCCAGGGCCCGTCCGACCACCCCGACCTCGCACGCTGGCTGCTCGAGCAGGGCATCGAGAGCATGTCGCTCAACCCCGACACGGTGGTCGAGACCTGGCTGTTCCTCGCCAACGAGCGCGTGCCGAAGAAGTAGCCTTCACCTCTCCCGCGCGCAGGAGAGGTCGCGCAACGCGCGGGTGAGGGCGGCGGCGGGGGTTATTTCTTCTTCGGCGCCAGCGTCACCATCGCAATGCCGCCGAGGATCGCGGCGGTCGCGAGCAACAGGCGCCAGGTCATGGTCTCGCCCAGGAACGCGATGCCGCCGAGTGCCGCAAGCGGCGGCACGCTGAGCTGCACCGTTGCTGCCGTCGTCGCGCGAATCGAAGGCAGCACCGCGTACCACAGCGCATAGCCGACGCCGGAAGCCAGCGCCCCGGAAAGCACTGCATACACGACGCCGGCCGGATCGATCGATCCAAGCGGAAGCATCGCCGCGCTCAGCGCCAGCGTGATCGGCACGGTCCGCAGGAAGTTTCCGGCCGTGACCTGCAGCGGGCTTCCTTGCGTCTTGCCACGCAGGGAGTACACGCCCCAGGCGACACCGGCGGTCAGCATCAGCAGCGAGCCGCCGACCGGCGGCGCCGACAGGCCGGGAAGCAGCAGGCCGACCAGCCCCCCGAGCGCGAGCAGCAGGCCGGCGAGCTGGGTCACGCGGAGGCTTTCGCCCCGGCGCAGGCTGTAGCCGATCATGGTCGTCTGCACTGCCCCGAACAACAGCAGCGCGCCCGTCGACGCGGCGAGCTCGCGGTATGCGAACGAAAATCCCGCCGCGTACACGAAGAGCGCGAACGCCGACGGCCAGTCGCCGCGCACGGGGGCCAGCGCCCTGCCCTGTCGTACCTGGACGATCAGCCACAACATCAGTGCGCCGGACACGAGCCGGATCGAGGTGAACGTCGTCGCATCGATCGCGGTCTCGCGCAACGCGACGCGACAGAACAGCGAATTGCAGGCGAACGCGATCATCGCGAACGCGGTCAGTGCGACCACTGCGCGCCCGCTCACCGGAGAGGCGGGAGAGTTCAGAGCGCCTGGCGCCCGGCCAGCGCGTGGGCGAGCGTGCCGCCGTCGACGTATTCGAGTTCGCCGCCGACCGGCACGCCGTGTGCGATGCGCGACGCACGCAGGCGGTGCCTTGCCGCGACGTCGGCGAGGAAATGAGCGGTCGCCTCCCCTTCCACCGTCGGGTTGGTCGCGAGGATCACCTCACGGACTTCGCCCTCACCGAGCAGACGCTCGAACGCGTCGATCCCGATTTCCTGCGGGCCGACGCCGTCGAGCGGGGAAAGGTGGCCCATCAGCACGAAGTACAACCCGCGATAGCTCGCCGTCTGCTCGATCGCGACGACGTCGGCCGGCGACTCGACGACGCAGAGCAGCGAGGCATCACGCGTGGTCGACGCACAGACCGGGCACAGTTCGCCCTCGGCGAACATGCGACAGCGCCGGCAATGCCCGAGCGTATCCATCGCCCCGGCCACGGCGCCCGCGATCTCGCGGCCGCCGTTGCGGTCGCGCTCGAGCAGGTGGAAGGCCATGCGCTGCGCCGACTTCGGCCCGACGCCGGGCAGGCAGCGCAAGGCGTCGATCAGGCGACTCAGGGACGGTGGATAGAGCACGGGCGCGCGACCGAGCAGCTCAGAAAGGCAGCTTGAGCCCGGCCGGCAGGTTCATGCCGCCCATCAGCGAGGACATGCGCTGCTGCGTCTCCTTTTCGACCCGCTGCGCCGCGTCGTTGATGGCCGCGGCGACGAGGTCCTCGAGCATCTCGCGGTCGTCGAGCGGCACCGACGGGTCGATCTGCACGCGACGCGCCTCGTGCTTGCCGGTCATGACGACCTTGACCATGCCGCCACCGGCCTCGCCGGTCACTTCCATCAGCGCGATCTCGGCCTGCGCCTTCTGCATGTTGGCCTGCAGCATCTGCGCCTGCTTCATCATGTTGCCAATGCCGCCTTTCATCTCGTCGCCCTCTCGAAAAAACAGAACTGAAGAAGAGAATGTCGTCGCAGTGACCGCGCCACGCGGGCATCGATCCTGCAGTCCGCCGCCGTGGCTGCTCAGGACAGCGGCTTGACCGATCCCGGCCGGATCGTCGCGCCGAAGACTTCGCGCATCGCGCGCACGGCCGGGTCGCTGTCGATCGACAGCTCCGCGGCCCGCTGCCGGTCCTCGCTGGCCATCGCCTCGCGTTTTGCCGGGGTCATGAGCCCGTCGTCGCGTTCGGCCAGCACGATCTCGAGCCGGGTCGGCTCGCCGAAGTGCTCGCCCAACAGTTGCGCGATGCGCTGTTCGATCTGCGGGCGCCGGAATGCCTCGCCGGCCGAGTCGAGCTGCAGGCGCACGAGGCCAGGCTTGCGCTCGAGCAGCACGCAGTGCGCCGCGAACTGCCGCGTCGGGCCCTGCAGCCCGAGCTGCGTGACCAGCGCAGACCAGCCATCGACCGGCGCCTCCGTTGCGGCCGAGGCCGGAGCGGCGCGAACGGGCGCGGGATCTGGACTCGCCGTAAGCGTCGACGGTGCGGTTGCGGCTCGCGCACTCGCGGGTGACGCATCGTCCTCCCACGGTGGCGGGGCACTGCGGACCGACACGGCCCCGGCGGTTGCACCCGCGCGCGCGACCGCAGGCGAAGCGGGACCGCCCCCACTCGCGGCCGACGAACGTACGGGCGACGGTGCTGTGCGTGTACCGCCCCCCGCGCCGGCCGCGGCCAACGCTGCAGCACGCGCACCGCCGCTCCCTCCGCCTGCACCGGACGGTGGCGGGCTCGTCTGGGGGCGGAAGGCCAGCATGCGCAACAGCGCCATTTCGAACCCGGCGCGTGCGTCGGGCGCAAAGTCGAGGTCGCGTCGCGCCATGACCGCGATCTGGTACAGCAACTGCAGGTCTTCGGGTGCGAACTTCGTGGCGAGTTCGCGCAGCACCGCGTCCTCGTCTTCGTCCTCGCCCGGCGGCAAGTCCGGCAGCGCCTGCAGCAGCGCCATGCGCTGGATCGCGCCCGACAGCTCGCCGAGGGCCTGATGGTAGTCAGGCGCACGCTCGTCGAGGTGCGCGGCCTGGCGCATCAGCGCGGCACCGTCCTTGTCCGCGAGCGCCGTGACGATGCCCTGCACGTGCTTGCGGTCGAGCGTGCCGAGCAACGCACGCACTTCGGCCTCGAGGGCCTTGCCGCCGCCAAAGGCGAGCACCTGGTCGAGCAGCGAGAGAGCGTCGCGCATGCTGCCTTCGGCACCGCGGGCCACCGCGCGCAGCGCCGCCGGCTCGAACTCGACCTGTTCCGCCTCGGAGATCATCGCGAGCCGGTCGTAGATCAGCGGCAACGGCAGCCGGCGCAGGTGGAACTGCAGGCAGCGCGACAGCACCGTGACCGGCAGCTTCTGCGGGTCGGTCGTCGCGAGCAGGAACTTGACGTGCGGCGGCGGCTCCTCGAGCGTCTTCAGCAGCGCGTTGAAGGAGTGCGTCGAGAGCATGTGCACTTCGTCGATCAGGTAGACCTTGTAGCGGCCGCGTGCCGGCGCGTACTGCACGTTGTCGAGCAGCTCGCGCGTGTCGTCGACCTTGGTGCGCGAGGCGGCGTCGACTTCGAGCAGGTCGACGAAGCGGCCCGCGTCGATGTCGACACAGGTTGCGCACTTGCCACACGGTGTCGAGGAAATACCCGTTTCGCAGTTGAGCGACTTCGCGAAGATGCGCGCGATCGTCGTCTTGCCCACGCCGCGCGTCCCGGTGAACAGGAATGCGTGGTGGATGCGTCCCGAGTCGAGCGCGTTCGTGAGAGCACGGCGGACGTGGTCCTGGCCCACCAGCTGGTCGAACGACCGCGGACGCCATTTGCGGGCGAGGACGAGGTAACTCATCGGTGGTCGTCGGCCTCTGGTGGGCTGGGAGGGCAGCCCCAGCGTAAGGCGGCGGCCCGCGCCAGAATACCCCCGGCACCCGGCGTGGCCGTTACCGTTGCTCCCTTCCGGGCCTGGCGGGGTTCACGGCTGGCCGTCGCGAGGGATCCGACGCGAGCCACCATTGGAGAGGCGCGACTATAGCACGTCGAGGCTCAGCCTTCCGGCACCGGCGGCGGGCCGTCCGGCACGTAGGCTTTGTACGCGGTGTCGCCCTTCTTCGCCTTGAACTCCGCCTGGATCGCGGCGAGCGTGCGCGGCTGCTCGTACAGGTCGACCATCGTGGCCGCGAGCACCTTCGACGCCTGCACGAGGCCCTTGTGGCCGATCGACATGCCACCGGTCGCGACCACGGGCCACGCGTGCCACGGCGCGTCCTTGGGCGACGTGGCGACCGACACGTGCAGCGTCGGCGCGATCCAGCTGACGTCGGCGACGTCGGTCGAGCCGCCTTCGGCGACCTGGCCCTCGAGCGGCTTGATGCCGCCGAACATGCCGGCCTCGGGCACGCCGGTCGCCTGCTGGATCTGCCGTGCGAAGGCCTGTTCGGCCTCGGTGTAGACGATCGGGCCGAGCCACAGCAGGTTCGAATGCAGCAACCGCTCGCCGGTCTCGTTGACCAGCATGTTCCAGGAGCCACCCTGCACGTGCACGGTCGCCGCCGTCCCGGTCATCGTCGCCGCGCCCTCGGCGAGCTTGCGCGTGCGCGCGAGCAGGCCTTCGACCTCGTCGCGCTCCCAGTCGCGCAGCCAGAGCCAGACCTTGGCGTGCTCGGGCACGACGTTCGGCACGTCGCCCGCGGCCGGGATCGTGTAGTGCATGCGCGAGGTCGGCTTGACGTGTTCGCGCATCTGGTTGATGCCGTGCGTGAAGAGCTCGGCCGCGTCGAGCGCGCTGCGGCCGTTCCACGGGTCACCCGCGGCGTGCGCGGCCTTGCCCTGGAACTCGACCATCAGGTCGACCATGGCCTGGCTCGAGACCATGTCCGCCTGCGTCTCGTCGCTCGGGTGCCAGGCGAGCACGACGTCGACCCCGTCGAACAACCCCTCGCGGGCCATGTAGATCTTGCCGCCGTAGTTTTCCTCGGCCGGCGTGCCATAGAACCGGATCGTGCCGTCGAGCTTGCCCGCGGCGATCTGCTCCTTGATCGCGAGCGCCGCGCCGAGGCTCGCGGCACCGAACAGGTTGTGGCCGCAGCCGTGGCCGCCGGCGCCCGTCTCGAGCGCTTCCTTGACCGGGCTCGCCTTCTGCGAAATGCCCGGCAACGCGTCGTACTCACCCATGACGCCGATGACCGGTCGGCCCGAGCCGTAGGTTGCGACGAACGCCGTCGGCATGCCGGCCACGCCACGTTCGACCTTGAAGCCTTGCTGTTCGGCGTAGTCGGCGAGCGCGGCGGCCGACTTGTGTTCGCGCAATGCGGTCTCGGCATAGGCCCAGATGCGATCGGACAGGCCGGTGAGTTCGGCCGCGTGTCGGTCGACCGCATTGACGGCCGCGCGCTTCGCGGCGGTTTCGCGCGCCGGCTTGACCGGCGACGAAGGCCGAGCGGCCGCAGCGTCGGCCGGCGGCGCGCCTTGGGCGGCCGCCACGCCTGCGACCAGCGTCAACGTCAGTGCGGCCACGAATGCGGTGCCCGTCTTCGATCTTCTGGTGCCCATCGTTCTTGTTCCCTCTTGTTCGTTCTGCGTCGATTCTTGCGCTGCGCGTCCCCTCACGTCCCGCAACCGTCACCCCGCAGCCCTCACCCGACCTGCGGTCGACCTCTCCCGCGAGCGGGAGAGGTACGTGAAGAGTCAGCCGCGGCCGCGATACGGCGGCACGCCCTGCTCCGGAATCCAGAGCTCGGCCGGCGGCCGGCCGGTCTGCCAGAACACGTCGATGGGCAAGCCGCCGCGCGGGTACCAGTAGCCGCCGATGCGCAGCCAGCGCGGCTCGAGCAGGTCGACCAGGCGGCCGGCCACCGCGAGCGTGCAATCCTCGTGGAACGCGCCGTGGTTGCGGAAGCTTGCCAGGAACAGCTTGAGCGACTTGCTCTCGACCAGCCATCTGGCCGGTGCATAGTCGATCACGAGGTGCGCGAAATCCGGCTGGCCGGTGATCGGGCACAGCGAGGTGAACTCCGGCGCGACGAACCGCGCGAGGTAGAGCTTGCGCGGGTGCGGGTTCGGCACGCGCTCGAGCACCGCCTGCTCCGGCGACTGCGGCTGCACCGTCGTCGCGCCGAGCTGGGTGAGCCCGGCATACGCCGACTTGCCCGACGCCGCACCGGTCTTGCCTGCCCTCTGGCCCGCCGCCTGGCGCCGCGGGGCGCGAGCGCTGCTGCTCACTTGAGGTTGCCCCTGGCGTAGATGCGCTCGATCTCGTCCATGATCGCGTTCATCTCGCGCATCGCGGCGTCGAACGGCCCCGAGGTCGTCATGTCGACGCCGGCGTCCTTGAGCAGCTCGATCGGGTACTTCGACGAACCCGAGGACAGCATCCGCAGGTAGGCGTCGCGGTTCTTCTTCCACGCCCCCGACTTTCGCGCCGGCTTGCCGATGATGCCATCGGCAAGCTGCATGCCGCCGATCATGCTGGTCGCGTACTGGTACACGTAAAAGTTGCGGTAGAAGTGCGGGATGAAGGCCCATTCGGCGCCGTACTTCTCGTCGACCTGCACGACACCCGCGGCGTGGCCGTAGTACTGGCGCAACAGGTCGAGGTAGAGCTTGCTGAGCGCGTCGCCCGTGAGCGGCTCGCCCTTCTCGACCATCTCGTGGATCCGCAGCTCGAACTCGGCGAACAGCGTCTGGCGGAACAGCGTCGTGCGCATGCTGTCGAGGTAGCTCGACAGCAGGAACAGCCGCGTGCGGTCGTCCTTGGTCTGGTCGAGCGCATGGTGCAGCAGCAGGTTCTCGTTGAGCGTGGAGGCGACCTCGGCGACGAAGATCGAGTAGTTCGCGGTCGCCCACGGCTGCTTCGCGTTCGACAGGAACGAGTGCATCGAGTGGCCGCTTTCGTGCGCGAGCGTGGAGACGTCCACCCAGGCGCCGTTGAAATTCATCAGCTGGTACGGGTGCACGCCGTAGACGGTGTTGCTGTAGGCGCCGCCTTCCTTGCCGGTGCTGGGCATGAAGTCGACCCAGCGGTCGGCGTAGCCCTGGCGCAGCGCCCCGACGTAGTCGGTGCCGAACGGCGCGAAGGCGTCGAGCGTCAGCTGCATCGCCTGCTCGGGCGTGTACTGCAGGTCGACCTTCTGCACGATCGGGGCGTACAGGTCTTCGTAGCCGAGCTGGCCGAGCCCCATGATCTTCTGCCGCAGCTTCAGGTAGCGGTGCAGTGTCGGCAGGTTCGCGTGCACGTCGGCGAGCAGTTGCTCGTAGACGCTGCGCGGGATGTTGTAGTCGAACAGCGCTGCGTCGAGCGCGGTCGGGAACTTGCGCACGTCCTTGTAGGCGACATGCGCCTGGACGTTGGCGTCTAGCGTCGCGGCATAGGTGCGGGCGAACTTGCCGTACGCGGTCCAGAATTCGCGGAACGCGAGGTCGCGATCGGCCTTGTTCGGCGAGGCGCGGTACTTCTCGTAGGCCGACGCGTCGAGCCGCACCTTCTCGCCGCTGGAGAACGTCACCTCGGGAAAGGGCATGTCGGCGCTGCGCAGCACGGACTGCACCGTGCCGCCCGCCTCGCCCAGCATCAACATGCGTGCGAACACCTTTTCCTCGGCCGGGCCGAGCGTGTGCGGGCTCGCACGCAGCACGTCGTCGAAATACATGCGGTACGGCGCAAGCTTCGGCTCGGCCGCCAGGTAGGCGTCGATCTTCGCGCGCCCGGTGGCGATCAGTTCGGGCCGCATGAACGCGGTGGCCGCCTGGAACTGCGAGTACGCCTGCGAGACTTCCTGCTGCATCTGCAGCGTGCGGCCCACGCGCGTGTCCTCGCTGTAGCGCTGGCCGGCGTAGGCGTAGAGCCGCTCGAGCTGCCGGCTTGCCTGCTCCCAGGCCGTCATCGCCTCCAGCAGGCTGCCGGCCGACTCGCCGAGCCGGCCCTGGTAGGCCGCGACCCGCGGCACCGCCTCGACGAACTGCTGCTTGGCCGCCACCCACGCGTTTTCGTCGGCGAACAGCGCCGACAGATCCCACTGGTATTTTTCGGGGACCTCCGACCGCTCGACGGCGTGCGCAATACCGTTCACGCTGAGCATCGAGATGGCAAGGAACGTCCAGGTACGGGTACGAAGCAGCATTGAAACTCCCGAAACTGCCGGTCTGGCTGCGATACAGGGGCCAGCAGCTTGCCTAGTCGCCCGACTGGCCGCAACGTACCGCCGTCCTGCTAAGATTGCTGCGCTGCATTCAAACAAGACTTAGAGCAGAAGACCGACGTGACCGGGAACAGAGGGGCGAAGACCAACGGTTCGCGGATGCCGCAACCGCCGCGGGCGTTGTGGACGATGCTCGAGGGGCGCGCCCTGCTCGAGATGGCCCTGCTGCCGGCGCTCTACCCCGTTCTGAGCCAGACCCCGCAGGGCGACGGCCACCCGGTGCTGCTGGTGCCCGGGTTTACCGCCGGTGACTCGACACTGATCGGCCTGAGCACGTTCCTGCGCTCGCGCGGCTACCACGTCGAGACCTGGGGCCTCGGCCAGAACACGGGCTTCAAGCTCAAGTTCAGCCACGCGCTCGAACAGAAGCTGCGCTACATGCACCACCGCCACCGGCGCAAGGTGAGCCTGGTGGGCTGGAGCCTCGGCGGCGTCTACGCGTTCTATGCCGCGCACACCGCACCCGAATGCGTGCGCAGCGTCGTCTCGCTCGGCAGCCCGATGCGCTTCTCGGTCAACGAGTTCCAGGTGCCGTTCCTGGTCAAGGCGATCTATCGCTACCTCGCGCACCCGATGGGCCCGGTCGCGCACCTGGCGAACGTGCGCGCGAAGGTGCTGCGCGCCCCGCCGCCCGTGCCCTCGACCTGCCTCTTTTCGATGACCGACGGCGTCGTGCCGCCCGACTCCGCGCGCATCGACGACACGGACGACGACCGGCACGAGAACATCTGGGTGCCGGGCAGCCACGTCGGCCTCGGCTTCAATGCCGCGGTGATGTGGATCCTCGCCAACCGGCTGGCACAGCCGGAAGACGACTGGCAGCCGTTCGACCCCGACGGCTGGGTCGGCGACCTCTATCGTCGCGCCGCGCGCTACCTCGGCCCGCCGCAGGGCCTGCGCCGCGGCGCTGCCGTCCCCGGCTGATTCCATCGCTGGCCGTTTCCTCGGCGGCCGCGCCAGCTGGTCTGCGCCGTCGCTCTGTCACGTTTGCAGCACACCCCGCGCAGCACCGTAGACTGAATCCAATCTTCCGCGTAGTTTTCGTTTCCCCGCGCCTCGCGTGACGTTGCGACGCTGTCGCGACGTCGCGGTACGGCCCTGTCGTCGGCTTGCATCGAGGCATGCCCACCGCGTCACATCGGGAGACGAGTATGCACAAGGACGGCAGGTCGATCCGGGAGCATCGAGCGACGTCGCTCCCGCGACGAACCCTGGCGGGGCTGCTCGCCGTCGTCACCGCGGGAGGACTCGCGCTCGCGGCGGGCGCCGCACCGGCGACGGACGACTCGTCGCTGCTGGCGCCCAAGCCCGCCTCCGCCGCGACCATTGCAGCCAACCGGAAGGTCCTCGAATCGTTGCCGTTCAACGACAGGCAGGACTTCGAAGACGCGCGACGCGGCCTGATCGAGGCGCCTGCGCCGCTGACGATCAGGAACGTCAAGGGCAACGCGGTCTGGGACCTCGAGGCTTACAAGACGTACATCGGGCCCGACACACCGGCCCCCGACACCGTCAATCCGAGCCTGTGGCGCAACGCCCAGCTCAACATGCACTACGGCCTGTTCAAGGTCACCGACCGCGTCTACCAGGTCCGCGGTTACGACCTCTCGAACGTCACCTTCATCCAGGGCGACACCGGCTGGATCGTCGGCGACCCGCTGATATCGGCCGAGACGGCGCAGGCGGCGCTGGAGCTGGTCACGAAGAACCTCGGCAAACGTCCCGTCGTCGCGGTGGTGTACAGCCACTCGCACGTCGATCATTACGGCGGGGTGCGCGGCATCGTCGATGAGGCGGACGTCCAGTCGGGCAAGGTCAGGATCATCGCGCCCGAGCATTTCCTCGAGGAGTCGGTCAGCGAGAACGTGATCGCCGGCAACGCGATGGCACGCCGCGCGATCTACATGTACGGCGCGCTGCTGCCGCGCAATGCGCAGGGCAGCGTCAACGGCGGTCTCGGCCAGACCACCTCGAGCGGTACCGTGGGACTCATTGCGCCGACCGATACCGTCAGCAAGACCGGCACGACGATGACGGTCGACGGCGTGCAGATGGTCTTCCAGATGACGCCGGGCACCGAAGCCCCGGCGGAAATGAACGTCTGGTTCCCGCAGTTCAAGAGCATCTGGATGGCCGAGAACGCCAACCACACGCTGCACAACGTGCTGACCTTGCGCGGCGCGAAGGTGCGCGACCCGCTGGTCTGGGCTCGTTACCTCGACGAGACGCTGGAGCTGTGGGGCAAGGACATGCAGAGCGAGTTCGGCAGCCACCACTGGCCGATGTGGGACAACGCGCGCATCGTCACGTTCCTGCGCAAGCAGAGCGCGCTCTACAGGTACGTGCACGACCAGTCGGTGCGGTTGATGAACCAGGGCTACACCGGCCTCGAACTCTCCAACATGATCAAGCTGCCGCCGGAACTGGCGCAGGCCTGGTACAACCGCGGCTACTACGGTTCGATCAAGCACAACACGCGCGCGGTCTACCAGCGCTACATGGGGTTCTATGACGCGAACCCGTCGACCCTCGATGAACTGCCGCCGACGGAAGCCGCCGCCAAGTACGTCGAGTACATGGGCGGCCAGGCCGCCGTGCTGCAAAAGGCGCGCGCGGACTTCGACAGGGGCGAGTACCGCTGGGTCGCGATGGCCATGAAGCACGCGGTCTTCGCGAACCCCGAGGACGTCGCGGCGCGGGCGCTGCTCGCCGACGCGTACGAACAGATGGGTTACCAGGCCGAGTCCGGGCCGTGGCGCTCGGTCTACCTGCAGGGCGCGTTCGAACTCAGGAACGGCGTGCCGTCGGCCGGCGGCGCCGTGACCGCAACGCCGGACACCATCCGTGCGATGACACCGGAGATGCTGTTCGAATACCTCGGCGTGCGTCTGAACGGCGACAAGGCCGCGGGCAAGAGGCTGGCGCTCAACGTCGACTTCACCGACCTCGAGCAACGCTACGGGCTCGCGATCGAAAACGGGGTGCTGCGTTACTCGCCGCGGTTCGGCGCCGCGCCGGACGCCACCATGGCCATGACGAAGACTACGCTGACACGGATCCAGCTCGGCGAAGTCACGATGGCCGACGCGATCAAGGCCGGCGACGTCAAGGTCGACGGACGCCAGGCGGCGGTCGCCGAGTTCTTCGGCCTGCTCGACACGTTCTCCTTCTGGTTCAACATCGTGACGCCGTGAGGCGTCGGGCGCGGTGCGGCGCCACTGGCCGCGCCGCACCCCTGGAGTGCCGCATGATCACCACGACGACCCCGACCATCGACGGCAAGAAGATCGCTCGCTACCTCGGCGTGGTCGCAGGCGAAGCCATCATGGGCGCCAACATTTTCAAGGACCTGTTCGCGGGTGTGCGCGACATCGTCGGCGGGCGCTCGGCCACCTACGAACGCGAGCTGCAGCGGGCGCGCGAGATCGCGCTGCAGGAGCTGCAGGAACGGGCTCGCGCGCTCGGCGCGAACGCCGTCGTCGGCATCGACCTCGACTACGAGGTGCTCGGCCAGGGGGCGAGCATGCTCATGGTGTCGGCGAGCGGCACCGCGGTCATCTACCTGGAATGAAGTGGTTAGTGGCCGGCGGTTAGCGGCTAGCCAGAGCAGGAGGAGTTGAGAGTCTAGAGTTCAGAGTCTGGTCGGAGGCGCTGTTGCGCCGACGCCAGGCGACCATTGGCCGATTCCGACTGAACTCTAACTCTAGACTCTTCTCGCTGGCCACCCGCCACTGGCCACTTCCTCAGGCCGCCTTGCGCTTCGACGCGCCCTTCTTGCGCTTGGCGCCGACGGCCTTGCGCACCCGTCGCACCTTGCTCCGCTTCTTCGGCTGGTCGGCCAGCGCCAGCAACTCCTGGAAGCTGTCGCGCACGCACTGCGCGAAGAACTCCGGGTCGGGCAACTGGTCGCGGCACGAGGTGAGCGAGATGAACACCATGCCGTCGTAGCTGGTCACGGCGAAGACGAGCCCCATGCCGTCCGAGATCGGCATGATCGCCGAGCAGTACGTCATGCGCGCACCGTCGAAGTACAGCGGGATCGCGGGCCCCGGCACGTTCATGATCGAGCAGCCGGCGAGCGGCTCGTGCTTGCCGCCGTCGAGCGAGGAACCTGCGATCAACCGCGCCGACAACGCGAGTGTCGCAGCCGGGGCGTGCTTGGTGAAGTCGGTGAGTTCCTTGGCACCGACGGCCTGCTCGATCTCTTCCTTCGACGAGGTGTGCTTCTGGATCGAACGGAGCCGCTTGACCGGGTCGTCGATCTCGGTGCCGAGCGCGACACGCATCAGGCTCAGGCCCGGCGCGCCTTCGGCGACGATGTCCGAGCGGACCGACACCGGCGCGAGCGAAATCAGCCCTCCTTCGGGCAGCTCTTCGTGCGCCGTCAGGTAGCGCCGCAGGGCACCGCCACAGACCGCGAGCACGGCGTCGTTGATCGTCGCGCCGGGCACGAGCGCGCGGACGCGCTTGAACTCGTCGATCGTGAAGCGTCGCGTCTCGAACACGCGGTGCGGCGACACCTCGGAGTTGAACCGCGTGACCGGCATGCGCTCGTTGCCGAACCAGAGGTCGCCGAGCGACCCGAGCACCGCGGGCGTCACCTTGCCGAGCGCTCGCGTGAGCGGGCCGGCGAACATGAGCGGACGCACGATGTTGTTGATCAGCGCCCGGGTCAGCAGCGAGATCGACCCCGGCGGCGACTCGGGGAACCACGGCTCCACGGGCTCGGGCGCCGGCGGGGTCGGCGTCGTGTCGTGCAGCAGCGTCATGATTTCCGCGCCGCCGCGGAAGTCGATCGCGGCGTGATGGATCTTGGCCAGCAGCGCGAAGCTGTCTTTCGGCAGGTTCAGCAGCGAATCGAGGCCTTCGACCAGGTACAGCTCCCACAGCGGCCGCGTCAGGTCGAGCGGGCGCGCGTGGATGCGCGAGGCCTGGATGCAGAACTGGCGCCAGTCGCCGGGCTTCGGCAGCGCGATGTGACGCACGTGGTACTCGAGGTCGAAGGTCTCGTCCTCGATCCAGTACGGGAAGTCGAGCTCGAGCGGCACGCGCAACAGCTTCTGGCGAAAGATCGGCGACAGGTGCAGCCGGCTCTCGACGTGCTTGAGCAGGCCCTTGAACCGCACGCGACCCTCGAGCGCAGTCGAGGGGTCGTAGATCGAGATCAGCGTGATGTTGGAATTGGCGTGCCCCGATTCCGCATACACGAACTGGGCGTCTTCTCCGCGCAGCTGCCGCATGCCCCATGTCCTCTGCCTTCCAGACGGATCGAGTCTAGCACCGCGCGCTGCGCCGCCACCGAACCAGCTGCAAACAGCCATCACCCACCCCGTCGCTTCACCCGGAGGAAGCCGCTCGCCGTGCGCAGCCCGGCCCGGATGCGACGCATGCCGGCGAGCCAGCGATCGTAGTCGGCGGCTTTCTTCTGCAGGAACCCCCGCACCTCGGGGTGCGTGAGGATCAGGAACTCGTCGCGCGCGAGGCCGTCGACGATCGCGGTGGCCGCCACGTCGACACCGAGCACGCCCGGCACGCTGCCGGGCGCCAACGCTTCGTCGAGCCCGGTCACGGCCGTAGCGACGTACTGCGGACAGGCCACTGCGACGCGGATGCCCCGCTCGGCGTAGGTGATCGCAAGCGATTCCGCGAGCCCGACTGCGGCGTGCTTGGTGGCGCTGTAGGCGGTGTCGCCGACCTGGCTCAGCAGTCCCGCGGCCGAAGCCACGTTGAGCAGGCAGCCCTCGCCGCGCTCGAGCATGCCCGGCAGCACCGCGCGGCACGCGTACACGTGGGCCATGACATGGACCTGCCACATGCGGGCCCAGAGTTCGTTCGGCGTCGACAGCGCGTCGTCGAGGTCGAGCTCGGTGACACCGAACCCCGCGTTCGAGACCAGCAGGTCGATGCGCCCGTAGCGCGCGAGGCCCGCGGCCACTGCCGCCTGCACCGCGGCCTCGCTCGCGACGTCGCACTGGACGCCGAGCCCGTCGAACGACGCCGCGGTCTGCGCCGCGAGTGTGCCGTCGAGGTCGGCCACGACGATGCCGGCCGCGCCGCGTCGACGCAGCTCGTGACCGAGGGCGCGACCGATGCCGCGTCCACCGCCCGTGATCAAGGCCACCTTGCCCGCGAAATCCATGGTCGTCCTCAGCGCGGCAGGTGACGCGCCAGCTCGAGCTTGGCGATGTGGTTGCGATGGACCTCGTCCGGCCCGTCCGCGATGCGCAACGTGCGCGCCGAGGCGTAGGCCCAGCCGAGGCCGAAATCGTCGGTGACGCCCGCGCCGCCGAACAGCTGGATCGCGTCGTCGACGATGCGGCAGGCGACGTTGGGCGCCACGACCTTGATCATCGCGATTTCCTTCTGCGCCGCCTTGTTGCCGGCCACGTCCATCTTCCAGGCTGCGTGCAGCGTCAGCAGCCGCGCCTGGTCGAGCTGCATGCGCGCCTCGGCGATGCGCTCGCGCCAGACGCCCTGCTCCGCCAGCCGCTTCTGGAAAGCCGTGCGCGAGACCGCCCGCTGGCACATCGCCTCGAGCGCACGCTCGGCCGCGCCGAGCAGGCGCATGCAATGGTGGATCCGACCCGGGCCGAGACGGCCCTGCGCGATCTCGAAGCCGCGGCCTTCGCCGAGCAGCAGGTTCGACACCGGCACGCGCACGTTCTCGAAGTCGACTTCCGGATGGCCGTGCGGCTCGTCGAGGTAGCCGAACACGGGCACGTGGCGGACGACGCGCACACCCGGCGTGTCCATCGGCACGAGGATCATCGACTGCTGGCGGTGGCGGTCCGGGTTGTCCGGGCTCGTCTTGCCCATGAAGATCAGGACCTTGCAGCGCGGATCGGAGGCGCCCGACGTCCACCACTTGCGGCCGTTGATCACGTACTCGTCGCCCTCGCGCACGATGCTCGCGCCGATGTTGGTGGCGTCGGACGAAGCCACCGCGGGCTCGGTCATCGCGAAGCCCGAGCGGATCTCGCCCGCGAGCAGCGGCGCAAGCCAGCGCCTCTTCTGCGCCTCGTCGCCGTAACGGACCAGCACTTCCATGTTGCCGGTGTCGGGCGCGGAACAGTTGAGCGCCTCGGGCGCGATGTGCGAGCGACCGGTGATTTCGGCGAGCGGCGCGTACTCGAGGTTGGTCAGCCCGGCGCCATGCTCCGACTCCGGCAGGAACAGGTTCCAGAGCCCGGCGGCGCGCGCGGCGGCCTTGAGTTCCTCCATGACGCGCGTCGGTACCCAGGCGTTGCCGCGGGCGCGGTTCTCGGCGATCTCGGCGAAAAAGCGCGGCTCGGCCGGGTAGACCTGCTCGTCCATGAACCGCTGCAGCCGCGCCTGCAGTTCGCGCACGCGCGGTGAATGTTCGAAATCCATCGTCGACGTACTCCCCTCGCGGCGCGTGACGCGCCTACGCTCGTTTCTGGCGCGGCGCCACCCACGCCGTCGGCAACAGCTTGAGCACCGCCACCAGCACGGTCCACGGCCACACCGGCACCCAGCGCATGCCGACACGGCGTTCGATCATGCGCGCCATGATCGCGGCGCCACGCTCGACCGGGATCACGAACGGTCGCGCGCCGAGGCCGCGATTTATGTCGGTGTCGATGTAACCCGGCGCGAGTTCGGTGACCGCGATGCCGGTGCCGCGCACTTCGCCACGCAGGCTCTGCAGGTAGCGGTGCAGGCCGGCCTTGCTCGCGCTGTAGGCGCCGAAGCCGGGCAGTCCCTTGGCGCCCGCCACCGAGGTGATGCCCACGACCTGGCCGCCGCCCTGTGCGCGCAGGATCGGCAGCGCGGCCTCGATCGTCGCGATCGCACCGATCAGGTCGACCTCGATGGTTTCGCGGATCTGCGCCAGGCGCCCCTTGCCGGCCGGCGTGACGTGGGCGACGCCGGCGTTGGCGACGACGACGTCGAGGCGGCCGAGCTCACGCGCGGCGCGCTGCACCGCGGGTGCGATGGCGTCGGTGTCGGCCACGTCGAGCGGGATCACGATCGCGTTCGCCGCGCCGGCCGCCCGCAGCACCGGCAGCATCGTCTCGAGCTTCTCGACCCGCCGCGCGGCGAGCGCGAGGCCGTAGCCGCGTCGTGCGAATTCCAGCGCGAGGGCGGCACCGATGCCGGCCGATGCGCCGGTGATCAACAGGGTGCGGGGAGTGGACTGCGACGTCACCGCGGCATCATACGCCCCACCCACCCCGGCCGCCCGCGGCCGAGGCACTTCCCCGTCTGGGCAGCACGACCGGCCTCTGTTAGCGTTGCCGGGCATGGGGAAAAAGCCAGGATTGCTCGACCTCGTCGCGATGGTCCCGGCCGCGGACCTCGCGCGGGTCGCCCGGACACTCGGCCTCGACCCCGAGACGCTCGCACGCCGCGTGCTTGCGCTCGATTCGTCCGGTCTCAGCACGAAGCTCGTCGACAAGGCCACGCGTGCGCTCAAGCCCGGCGAAGCCGGGCGGCTCATGCTCGACCACGCGACGCGGATCTTCACCCAGGCCCGCGACTTCACGCGCGACCTCGAGGAACTCGCGGGGCTGCAGGCGCCCGAGCTCCACTTCGGCACCGACCTCTTCGCCGCGGAACTGCCGCTCGGCGCGGCGCTCGGGCGCATGGCGTCGGCGAACTCACGGCTGCGCGTGCACGTGGAAACCAGCGATTTCGATGCGCTTGCGCGCGAGGTGCTCGCTGGCCGGATCGAGTTCGCCGTAGCCGACACCACGAGCGCCGAACGCCACCCGACGCGGCTCGCGATCGAGCCGGTCGCCGAGCACCGCGTGTTCTTCTTCGTGCGCCAGGGCCACCCGCTCGCGGCGGCGAAGGAGCACTCGCTCGAGACCATCCTCGTGTTTCCGCTGGTCGCGCCGCGGCTGCCGCAGCGCATCGCGGGCCACATCGGCAAGCTCATGCCGCACGCGCGCATCGACCGGGAAACGGGTGACCTCACGCCGAACCTGCTGGTCAACAGCTTCTCGGTCGCGCGCAACGTGGTGGCCGGGGGCGACGCAGTCGGCATCGCGCCGCTGGTGGCGCTCGAGTCCGACCTGCGCGCGCGCAAGATCGCTCTGCTGCGTTTCGGCGCGCCGTGGCTGCACCTTAGCTACGGCCTGTTCTATACGCGCAAGCGGGCGCTGTCGCGCGTCGCGCAGCTGTTCATGACCCAGCTGCGACGGGTCGAGACGGAGTTGCAGGCGCGCGAACAACGCGCGCTCGCGCGACTCGACGGGTCCAGGCGACGCACGCGGCGCAAGGCTGCGCCCGCGGCGCGAAAGGACCCGACTGCCGCGGCACCCGCCCCGGCCTCCGAATCCTCCGCAACGACGCCGCGTCCGCGTCGCAAACAGGCGAACAAACGATGAATCGATTGCTCCCGCTGCTCGCGGGCCTCGTGCTCGCGTCGACGGCCTGGGCCGAGGGTGAACCGTCGACGGCACCCGCCACGTACCGTCTCGACTATTTCCACACCGGCGGCCCGCAGACCGAGATTTTCGCGGTCGACCGGCTGCGCCGCGAGCCCCTGCCGTGGCCCGGCAACGTCGACAAGCCCGCCGACGACGGCCAGTCCGGTGTCTACCGCTACGAGGTGCGCGACGCTGCCGGCAACGTGCTGCAGGCCCGCGGCTACGCATCGGTGTTCGGCGAATGGATGTCGACCGACGAGGCCCGCGAGCGCCACCGCACGTTCCACGAGTCGGTGCGATTCCCAGCACCGGCCAAGCCCGGCGTGGTGACGGTGAAGATCTTCAAGCGCGATGCGCAGCAGGTCTTCCAGCCCGTCTGGGAGACACAGCTCGACACGACCGACATGTTCGTCGACCAGGCACCGGCCCCGGCGCTCGCGCCGGTCGCCGTGGAGACGCACGGCCCGGCCCGCGACAAGGTCGACCTGCTGCTGATCGGCGATGGCTACA
>DATMIB010000235.1:0-5848 GCA_035554635.1 Steroidobacteraceae bacterium
CGCGACGTACTGTGTGGGGTGCCATGGCGAGCATGGCGAGGGCCGCGCGGAGCTGTTCTATCCCATGCTCGCGTCGCAGCACTACAGCTACCTGTTGCGCGAGATCGACCTCATCCTCACCGGCCAGCGCGGCAACTCCAACCCGGCGATGCCGGCGATCCTCGGCAACCTCTCGGCCGAGGACAAGCGGGCCGTCGCCGCGTACCTGGCGCAACTGCCGGCGCCGGGCAAGGCCGTCAAGACGGAGTAGGGGAAGCGTGCCGACGGCCCGAGCGGGTGGCGGCAGCGCCAACTAAGCCGATTCGCTCACGTCGGCGTGACGCCGGCCTTCCACTTGATGGAGCAGCCCATGCTCGGCGTCTGCTCCGCGGGCGGCGCATGCCCAGCCAGCACGGCATCCGCGGCGGCGCGCAGGTCCTCACCGGTGGCCGAGCCCTTGTTCGGTCGCGACGAATCGAACTGGCCGCGGTAGGCGAGCTTGCCGGCACGGTCGAACAGGAAGAGATCCGGCGTGCACGCAGCGTGGTAGGCCTGCGCCACCTGCTGTGTCTCGTCGTACAGGTACGGAAACGTGAAGCCCTTCTGCGCGGCAAATGCGGCCATCGGGACGGGGCCGTCCTGCGGGTAGGTGGTGACGTCGTTCGAACTGATGGCGACGATCGCCAGCCCGCGAGCCCGGTAGTCGTTTGCGAAGGCGGCGAGCGCGTCTGCGATGTGGACGACGTACGGGCAATGATTGCAGATGAACGCGACGAGCAGCGGCTGGCCCGCATAACCGGAGCTCGTCACGGTCTTGCCGCTCACGGTGTCGGTGAGCGCAAACGCCGGCAGCGACGTGCCGAGCGCGATCATCCTCGATTCGGCCATGGCTGCTCCTCGCCCCGCGTCGCGTCCCTATGGCTCCAGGACGAAGCCGTGCAACTCGTCGCGTGAGATCTTGCCGTCACCGTTGGCGTCGAACTCGCCGAAGCGCTTCGCCAGCCGCGGCAGCGACTCGTTGGCCTCCGCCTGCGAGATTGCGCCGTCGCCGTCCTTGTCGGCCGCGGCCCAGCGCTCCCGAATGGCGGACCGCGCTTCGCGTCGCGCGAGCTCGCGACCGGCGTCGACTTCCGCGCCTTCGAGGCGACCGTCGCGGTTGGTGTCCGCGGCATCGAAATGCGTCGCCAGCCGCGGATAGGCCCCTGCCTCCGCGCGCGTGACGATGCCGTCACCGTTGGCATCGACGCGCGGCAGGTCGGTGGCGGGCGGCTCCGCAGGGGTCACGCAGGCCTGGAGCAGTACGGTCATCGACAGGCAGGCCACGATGAGTGCGATACGCATGCCGGACTCCCTCTCTCGTTGCTGATTGGCGGCGACGTCGGTGCCCCTCGTGGCCGGGCGCCACGATGCGCCGTGCCGGTGGTCACGAGGCAGGGGGAGTGTACGCGGTTTGTGAACGACGCAGGCTTGCGCGGCCGCGCCCTTCGCCGCACGCAACATGGGCGTCCCGGCGATCGAGCGGCAGCTGTACAGAATGCCAGGCGGCTGGCACGCCGCGTGGCGGGTGGGCTGGTGCCGCGCCCGGCTGGTGGAGCCGGACGCGGTCGTGCTCAGCGCGAAGCGGCGCGGCCCGGGCGGGCAGGCTGCTTGGAAGTCTTGTCCGTCGTCGGCTGCTCGATGGCCTCGAGCAACTTCGTGTCCAGCTCGGGCACCGCCGACAGGCTCTTCGCATCCTCGACCAGCGGCTGGAGCTGCTCATGCAGCTTCAGCGACAGTGCATGCAGGTCGCGATAGCGTTCCACCAGCGTCGTGCAATTACGCTGCACGTCCGCCGTCTTCACATCCTGCTTCTGCTTTTCGGCGCGCAGGGTATTCAGCGCGGCCTCGACCTGGCGACGCGAATCCGCTTCTTCCTGCTTCTGCTTCTTGAGCGTGTTCAGCTTCTTCAGGACGTTTTCCGGCGTGTCGGCCAGTGCGGCGTTGATCGCCTTGAGCGACTGTTCGCGCTCGGCGAGTCGCTCCTTGACCTTCTGCAGATCCGTTGCGGCGGCGGCGCGCACGTTCGCGAGCTGCTGGACCGCGCGTTCGTGTGCGGCTTGTGCCTCGGCAGCTTCCTTCTGGATCGCGGCCAGGGCCTGCTCGCTCGCGGCGAGCTTCTGCTCGAGCGCAGTGATGGCGACCTTCGCCTCTTCCTTCGAGTTGAAGAGATCGGAGTCCGCCTTGGCGACCTTCTTCAACGCACCTTCCAGTGCTTCCTTGAGCTCTTCCTGGGTGCACTCCGGGTTGAGCTTGAGGGCGTCCGTTGCTGCCCGCATCAGGATCTGCTTGCTGATGGCGAGCTCTTTCCAAACTTTCAACTGAAGGTCGTGTTGCGCTTGACTCACATCGTTCCTCATGGGTCAGGGAATCAGGAACCGGGGGCGCGAATTGTAATCAAGAGCCGGGCAGGCTGGCGGGATTTACCTCCGGCCCGGTGCGGTCCGGGGCGAAAAGCCGCGTGGCTGCTGCGTTTCTGCGCGCTGGGGTGGTGCTGTACCCATCCCGGCGTGGCTGCTGTATCCGCGCTGGACTGGCTCTGGGGTGCGGAAAGAGGCCGAGACTGGCTTCGGAAGCGGACCGAAGCGCCGGATCGAGGCCTGTCCGCTGGCGGGACCGACCGTCGAGGTCGATTCCACCGCGGATTCGCGGGCACTTGAGGCCAACCGCCACACGGCAGCGGACATTCCGCCGCCGAGAGTCGGCCCGTGACCGGATCCCGATCACAGGCCGACGGTCGTCACCGGTCAGAGGTGGTACTTGAACATCAGGCTGACGGCGGACTGGTTCGTGTCGAACGCCGGCGAATTGACGATCTGGTACTTGTTCCACCAGAAGTCGATCTCGGCGCCCACGAAGAACTTGTTGGGCGCGCCCCAGATGTTGCCGACGTCGACCGACACCTGCGGGTTGAGGTGGTAGTTCCAGTCCTCGGAGCCGAGGCCGAGCACCCAGTCGAAATAGCCGTCGGCGAGGAATTTCGCCTTGCCGATCGTGAACGGCCGGGCCGCGACCATGGTGACCTGCACGTCGTGCATGCCGCCCCTCGCACCCTCGGTGAGCTCGTTACGGCCGTACACGTTCAGCTGGAGGTAGCTGAATCCAGCCTTCTGCGCGTCGATGTCGAAGCCGACGCCGAGCAGTGCCGCCTCGGCCGTGTCGGCGTTCTCGCCGCGCTCGTACGTGGCGGCGATCAGCGTGTCCTTGACGAGCGAGAACGACAGGTCCTTGCCGAGCGTCTTGCCGAGGCTCAACCGCGGGCTGATCTCGCCGTACCAGGTGCTGTCGTCGGCGCCGTTGGGGGTGCCGTGAAACTGGATCGCGTCGACGAAGATGAACAGGTCGCCGATCTTCGAGCCGTGAACGTGCTCGTACGTGACGGTCGACTGCTCCTCCGGATCCACCTTGAAGCCCGACCCATAGGCCAGCGCCGTGAGGCTGTTGTCGGACCAGTAGATGAACTTGGAATCCGCGGACGCGTCGGTGGCCGCAGGTGCCACGTCCTGCGCGTGAACGGCGCCGGCGCTGAACGCACCGGCGAAAGACAGACCCAGCAGCAGTGCAATTCTGAGATTCATGTTTGTCCAATCGCGCTCACCGGGCGCGTTCTGGCGCGCATCCTGCCAATCCGCGTCGCGGGCGCAATACGTTAGTACCGACGCCCGGTCACCCCGTTGCCGGGGTGTGTCCACGACGCGACAGCGGTTTAGAACCTATCCACGCACGACGCGATCACACACGATGGTGGCGGCCGACGAGTTCGACTAGAGTCGCGCGCTGATTTTGGTTGCAGGCGGATGGTCCGTCGGCAAGCCGACATCCTGCCGCAGGCCACCCGATGACGTTTCTAGATCGCACTTTCCAGCTCAATGCGCGCGGAACCAGCGTCCAGACCGAAGTACTGGCCGGGTTCACGACCTTCCTGACCATGGCGTACATCGTCCTGGTCAACCCGTCGATCCTCAGCACGACCGGCATGCCGGCCGCAGGTGTCGCAGCCGCGACCTGCCTCGCCGCGGGCATCGGCTGTCTGATGATGGGCCTCATCGCCAACTACCCGATCGCGCTCGCGCCGGGCATGGGCCTCAACGCTTACTTCGCCTTCACCGTCGTGCAGGGCATGGGTGTGCCGTGGCAGACGGCGCTGGGCCTCGTCTTCATCTCGGGCATCCTGTTCCTGGTGCTGACGTTCGCCGGCGTACGACAACTGATCGTCAGCGCCATCCCTCGAGCGCTGTTCTCGGCGATCGCCGCCGGCATCGGCATCTTCATTGCGTTCATCGGCCTGCGCGGCGCGGGTCTCGTCGTCACGAACCCCGCCACCCTCGTCGGGTTGGGCGACGTCCACGCGCCGGCGACGCAACTCGCGCTGCTGGGGCTGGCGATCCTGTCGATCCTGACCGTGCTGAAAGTGCGCGGTGCGATCCTGATCGGCATCGTCGCGACCGCCGTGCTCGGCTGGATCCTGGGCCTTGCGGCGTGGTCGCCGCAGCCTTACGACGTCGAGCAGATGACCGGTACCGCGTTCCAGCTCGACATCCCGGCCGCGCTCGGCATCGGCGGTCACGGCTTCGGCCTGGCGCTGCTGGAAATCCTCTTCGTCTTCCTGTTCGTCGACCTGTTCGACAACGTCGGCACGCTCGTCGCCGTGAGCAAGAAGGCGGGGCTGGTGCAACCGGACGGCACGATCCCGCGCCTGAACCGGATCCTGTTCGCCGACGCCAGCGCCACGGTCGTGGGTTCGCTGGCCGGCACCTCCACCGTGGTGAGCTACATCGAGAGCGCCTCGGGCGTTTCGGCGGGCGGGCGCACCGGCCTGACGGCGGTCGTCGTCGGCCTGCTGTTCCTCGCAACCCTGTTCGTCGCCCCGTGGGCGCAGGTGATTCCGGCGGCGGCCACCGCGCCGGCGCTGATCCTCGTCGGCGGCATGATGATGGCGCCGCTGATCGAGATCGACTGGGACGATCCGATGATCGGGATCCCCGCGTTCCTGACGCTGGTCACGATCCCGCTGACGTTCTCGATCGCGAACGGCCTGTCGATCGGCGTGATCGCGTACACGGTGCTGAAGATCGCCGGCCGCCGCGTCAGTCGTGCCGACTGGCTGCTGTTCGCGCTTGCGGCCCTGTTCGTGGCGCGGTTCGTCTACATGGCGTTCGAGGGCTGACACGCATCCACGAGGCCCCTGGTCGCGCTTTCCGTCGACAACGGAGAGCGCGCCAGGGGCCTCGTCGTTTCCGACGCCACCACGCCGTTGGCTTCGCCGCTCCCGGACGCGCAGGACCCAAGCGAAGCGGCAGCATCGACTTTATTTTGCGGTCGTACTTGCCCGCGTCACCGCAGCTGACTACCGTTCGTCCACACCGCGTGCGCGCCGAAGATTGCACAGGACGTGCATAGGCCGGCGGGGGGCTGGAAATCCATGGAACGTCGTACCACTGCGTACGAGAGGAGAGCCCATGACCAGGTCGATGCGTATTCTTCTTGTAAGTGCGAGTGCGCTTGGGGCGCTCGCCGCGGGCCCGGTGCTCGCCGAGCCCGTTCCGGAGAGCCCGGACGCGATGCTGGCCAGCATCAAGCGGTCACCGAACGCGAAGATCGGTCCGCGACTGGAGCATCTCTACAAACGCTATCTCGCCACAGGCAGCGCCAGCGCGGCGCCACAAGCGCTCGGCAGCCGACGCCAGTCGCTGCGCGTCGAGGGCGGCATGGTGGGTATCGATGCAATGGCCAGCGGCGACGGTGCCGCGCTCGTCCGTGCGCTCGAGGCGCTCGGCGCGACGAAGGTGCGTGCCGTGGGGCCGCTGGTCTCGGCACGCGTGCCGGTCAGTGC
>DATMIB010000236.1:0-2496 GCA_035554635.1 Steroidobacteraceae bacterium
GTCGTGCTCGACTTCAACGGCGAGCACCCGGTGGTCTTCACCGGCTCGTCGAACATGGCCTCTGGCGGCGAGACGAGCAACGGCGATCACCTGCTGCGGATCGCCGACCGCAAGGTCGCGATCGCCTATGCGATCGAAGCGCTCAAGCTGTTCGACCACTTCCATTTCCGGGTCAACATGCAGCGCGACGACGCGCCGACGGAACTGCGGCTGAAAAAGCCCCCGGCCGCGGGCGAGAAGCCGTGGTTCGAACGGTACTACCGTGTCGGCCACGTCAAGGAGCGCGACCGCAAGCTGTTCGTGGCGTGACATGGCGCCCAAGCGGCGTCGTTGCCGGCGCCTCGCTCACAGCGCAGGCGATCGCCCGCCCGCGCTCGACTGTGACCAGGGCATATCCGGAACTATCGACAGCCCATTCGCGCATGGCGCCGCCTCCGCTTCGCCAATGCGCGAGTCACCTGCGCGTGGCGCACTTCCGGGCGCCTGGCTGCCGGCGGAGACTCTGCCTGCCGACACGTGCGTCCGCACACGCCTGCATTCGCAGTGCAAAAGGAGCTTGCCATGCGAACCCCGCATCGAACCTGCAACGCGCGTGCGTGCGCCGCGCTGCTCGTCTGCGCTGCAGTCGCGGCCGCATCGATCGTGGCCGGTCGCGCCTACGCGGAACCGGGCGATACGCGCCTCGCCAGCGTGTCGCCGACGGGCAAGGCGACCCACAACGCCATCGCGACCTCGATCAGTTCCGACGGCCGCTGGGTGGCGTTCATGGCGGAGACCACGGGTGAAGCGCTCGTGCCTCAGCCGGTGGCGCCCGAATGGCAGGCATATGCCAGGGACACGGTCGGGCTTCGAACCTGGCGCGTCGGGGTCGGCGCCCACGGCGAAGCCGCGAATGCGGCGGTCGAATGGCCGAAGATCAGCGCCGATGGTCGCCATGTCGTCTTCAGGTCCCGGGCGACGAACCTGGTCGCAGGCGTGCAGGACGGTCGGCTGCACATTTTCGTGCAGGACCTGGTCACGCAGGTGACGGAGCTGGTCAGCCTGTCGTCCCAGGAGGTGCTCTCCAACGACGACTCGTTCACCGGCGCACCGAGCGCGGACGGTCGCTTCATCGTCTTCGCGTCGCGCGGCTCGAACCTGGTGCCGAACGACACCAATGCCGCGGGCGATGTGTTCGTGCGCGACCGTCTCCGCGGCACGACCGAACGCGTCAGCGTCAGTTCCTCCGGGGGGCAAGGCGACGGCGAGAGCTTCTGGGGACCGAGCGTGAGCCAGGACGGCCGGTACGTCGGTTTCGCCTCGGAAGCTTCGAACCTCGTGGCCGGGGACACCAACGGCACGACCGATGGTTTCGTTCGCGACCGCGCGCTCGGGCTGACCGAGCGCATCAGCGTCGGGCCCCACGGCGAGCAGGCGTCGTACGGCAACGTCTACTGGAACTCGGTGGTACTGAACGCCACCGGCCGCTATGTGCTGTTCGAGACCCCTGCCCGCCTGACCGCGGACGACGTCGACAGCAGCAACGATGTCTACCTGCGCGATCGCGAGCTCGACACCACCGAACTGATCAGTGGTCCCTTCCCGGTATCGTCCCGGGCGAGCTATGCCTCCACGCCGTCGATCTCCGACGACGGCCGATACGTGGCGTTCTGCACCATGGAGGCGTTCGACCCGACCGACACGTTCGGCCGCGACGTCTACGTCAAGGACCGCCTCAACGGGGTGTTTGCGCAGGCGAGCGTGACGTCCGCGGGCGAACTGACGTATGGCGACACCAGCGACGCGATGATCAGTGGCGATGGACGCTACGTCGCGTTTTCCGATTGGAGCATCGACTTGCTGACGGACGAACAACGCGTGGCCGATACCCAGTTCAATGTCTTTCTGCACGAACGCAAGCCCGTCGTGGTGCGGTACACGCTGTGGCCGGTGTCGCTGGACTTCGGCCCGCAAGCGATCGGCTCCTCGACCCGCAAGACCTTCTGGCTGCGCAACCGGTCGCGGTTCAACCTTCCGATCACGACAGTCAGAGTGGAAGGCGCGGACCGTGGCATTTTCAGCGTGTGGCACAGGTGCGGGCCGCTGCTGGCCGTGGGCGAAGGCTGCGGGCTCAACGTCCTCTTCAAGCCGACCAGCGCCGGCACCAAGACCGCGACGCTGCACGTCGTGATCGCCACCTCCGTGCGGACGCAGCCGGTGACCGGCGAGGGGACGCGCTAGCGCATCCGGCGTCCACGGCAGGCGGCTCGGCCATCTCGCCCTGTCCCGGCGTCCATGCGATCGTCGATACTGGCGCGCATGGTGCCTGGAACAGAAACGTCGACTCGCGACACTGCCGCGATCGGGCCCGAGCCGACTCGTCTCGAACCGTCGATTGCCGTGCAGGTCGCGGCAAATCCGGGCCGATCGGGCATCGTCGCGCTGCCGGACGGCCTCGACGCCTTTGCCGCCAGGATGCACCTCGCACGGAGCGCCGAACGCAGCCTCGACGTGCAG
>DATMIB010000237.1:0-28503 GCA_035554635.1 Steroidobacteraceae bacterium
GGCCGGCTGCGGCGCCGACGCCGCACCGTTTTTCCGGATCTTCAATCCGGTCGCGCAGGCCGAACGCCACGACCCGCGACGCGTCTACGTGCGCCGCTGGTTGCCGGAACTCGCCGCGCTGCCCGACGCGTGGATCCATCGGCCGTCGCAGGCGCCCGCCGACGTGCTCGCGGCCGCCGGCGTGACGCTCGACGAAGACTACCCGCGGCCGGTCGTCGACCTGGGTTCGAGCCGCCGCGACGCACTCGCCGCCTACGCAAGCATCAAGACGCCCGCGACACGCGGCGCGTAAAACGCCTTCACGACGCCGCCACGCCGTGCACGTGGCGGCGCAGTCGGCGACGCCGCACCGGCTCCCACGCGAGCGCGCAGACGGCGGCGACACCGCAGCCGAGCAGGTAGGCGAGCGTGACGAGTGCCAGCGGGTCGTGCACGAACTCCAACCAGGCATCGACGTTCATGTTGCAGGCCTCCGCGAGCCGAGCGATGCGCGCATCGTCCGGCAGCTCGGGCTCACGGCGTGAGCCCGGGCACGAGCGCACGCACGAACTCGGCCGCGTCGTCGCCGCATGTCGCGCCGTCGGGGTCCGTGGCACGACGCGACCGGTGCGGGCGAACGGCGCGGGTTTGGCCTACTATCGTCGTCCTGCGCCGCCGCGCGCGTATCCAGCCATTGTCCAACGGGGAGCCCCGACCCATGACCGACGCCGCCATCGTCGAAGGCCTGAGCAAGTCGAAGATCGCGACCGAACTGACCCCGGAGCAATGCCGGACGCTCGCGGCCACGGTGACCGTGCGCGACCTGCAACCGGGCGACGTGCTGGTGCGTGAAGGCGCCTCCGACGACCACCTCTACATCGTCGTGGGCGGCAGCCTCGGCGTGATCAAGGCGGTCGGCACCGACAACGAGCTCACACTCAACGTGATGCGGCCCGGGGACGTCGTCGGCGAGCTCTCGTTCCTCGACGGCGCGACGCGCTTCGCGTCGCTCGTGGCCATGGGCGAGACACGCGTGCTCGGCCTGAGCCGCGGCGACCTCGAGGCGATGCTCGACCGCGACCCGCACCTCGTCTACCGCATCATGCGGGCGATCGTGCGCGTCGTGCACGACATCCAGCGGCGGCTGTCGATGCAGACGGTCGAACTGACGAACTACCTGTACAAGACGCACGGCCGGTACTGAAAGAAACCGGCGCCCCTCGGGCAGCGCGCGACGACGCACCAATCCGGGTCGTCGCGCACTCGCGTTCGGCCGCGATGCACCGGCCGGGCGCACCCGCACCCGCAAAGGGTCGTTTCGGGCTGGCACGATTCTCGCTTGAAGCGTCGGGATGGCCACGACGACGCCCATGGACCGGCCGCCCCCGGTCGCCACCGCGTTCGACGAGATGTATTCCGCCGACGGGCGCGTGCGTCCGCCGTACGCGCACTACTCCGACTGGCTGATCCGGCAGGCCGAGGACTCGCTGCGCCAGAAGCGCGCCGAGGCCGACAGCCTGTTCCACCGCGTCGGCATCACGTTCGCGGTGTACGGTGAACAGGACGGCAACGAGCGCCTGATCCCGTTCGACGTGGTGCCGCGGATCCTTGCCGCCGACGAGTGGCGCAAGCTCGCCGCGGGATTGCGCCAGCGCGTGCAGGCACTCAACGCCTTCCTCGCCGACATCTATCACGACCAGGAGATCCTGCGCGCAGGGCTGCTCCAGCCCGAGCAGGTGTACTGCAATCCGCAGTACCGGCCCGAAATGCAGGGGTTCGAAGTGCCCGGCCACGTCTACGCGCACATTGCGGGCATCGACGTCGTGCGCGCCGGCGCCGGCGAGTTCTACGTGCTCGAGGACAACCTGCGCGTGCCCTCGGGCGTCTCCTACATGCTCGAGGACCGCAAGATGATGATGCGGCTGTTCCCCGAGCTGTTCGCGCTCAACCGCGTCGCGCCGGTCGAGCAGTACCCCGACAGGCTGCTCGACACGCTGCGCCAGGCCGCCCCGGCCGGCACGGCCGACCCGGTCGCGGTGCTGCTGACGCCGGGCGCGCACAACAGCGCCTATTTCGAGCACGCCTTCCTCGCACAGCAGATGGGCGTCGAACTCGTCGAGGGTGCCGACCTGTTCGTGCGCGACGGCTTCGTCTACATGCGCACGACGCGCGGCCCGCAACGCGTCGACGTGATCTACCGCCGCATCGACGACGACTTCCTCGACCCGCTGGTGTTCCGACCGGACTCGGTGCTCGGCGTCCCGGGGCTGATGTCCGCCTGCCGCGCCGGACGCGTGACCGTCGCGAATGCGATCGGCACCGGCATCGCCGACGACAAGTCGATCTATCCCTACGTGCCGGAGATGGTGCGCTTCTACCTCGGCCAGGAACCGCTGCTCGCCAACGTGCCGACGCGCATCCTGCGTCGCCCCGACGACCTCGCCTACGCGCTCGCGCACCTCGACGAGCTCGTGGTCAAGGAAGTCCACGGCGCGGGCGGCTACGGCATGCTGATCGGGCCGACGGCGTCGGAGGCCGAACGCGAGGACTTCCGGCTGCGCATCCTCGCGGCGCCGGAGAAGTACATCGCGCAGCCGACGCTCGCGTTGTCGACCTGCCCGACCTTCGTCGAACAGGGCATCGCCCCGCGTCACATCGACCTGCGGCCGTTCGTGCTGTCGGGTCGTGACGTCACGATCGTGCCCGGCGGGCTCACGCGCGTGGCGTTGCGCGCCGGCTCGCTGGTCGTGAATTCGTCGCAGGGCGGCGGCACGAAGGACACCTGGGTGCTGGAGGACTGACGCGTGCTGAGCCGCACCGCCGACCACGTGTACTGGCTCGGACGCTACGCCGAACGCGCCGAGAACCTCGCGCGCACGCTCGACGTGCAGTACCGGTTGTCGCTGCTGCCGGCCGAACTCGCGGCCGGCGACCGCGGCTGGCGTCACACGCTGCAGGCGCTGGGGCTCGACGAGGATTACGCCGCGCGCTTCGACGAGACGAGCGGCCAGCATCGCGTGATCGACTACCTCGCGTTCGACCGCGCCAATCCATCGAGCATCCTGAGCTGCCTGCGCGCGGCACGCGAGAACGCGCGCGCGGTGCGCGGCTCGATTTCCTCCGACATGTGGGAGACGTTCAACGCGACCTGGCTCGAGGCCCGCGCGAATGCACCCACGCGGTTCTCTGCGCGCAACGTCGCGGAATTCATCGAGTGGGTGAAGTACCGCTCGCACCTCGCGCGCGGCGTCGTCGTGGGCTCGATGCTGCGCGACGAGGGCTATCACTTCATGCAGATCGGCACGTTCCTCGAACGCATGGACGGCGTCGTGCGGCTGCTGCAGGTACGTCTTGCCTGCGAGGCGGGCGATGCCACGGGCGCACCGGTAGCCACCGATTACCTGCCGTGGAGCGTGCTGCTGCGGGCGCTTTCGGCCTATGAGATCTTTCGCCGCGTTTCGCGCGACGCGGTCACGCCGCTGCGGGTCGTCGAGTTCGCGGCGTTCCACCCCGCGATTCCGCGCTCGCTGCTGCGCGCGGCCGAGCTCGTCTGCGCCAACCTCGACCTGGTCGCCAATACGCAGTCGGGCGAGACGCAGCGCCGCGCCGGCGTGCTGCACGCGCTGCTGCGTTTCGGCACGCGCGAGACGCTCGGGGAGACCGGCGTCGAGCCCTTCCTGCGTGACGTGCTCTCACGCAGTGCGGACGTGGGTGACCGCATCGGCCGGGAATTCCTCGGTCACGGCACACCAGCCTGATCGCGTAGTAGGAGTCGCCACATGCACATGCACATCCGGCACGAGACTCGCTACCGCTACGAGGAGACGGTGAGCTACAGCATCCAGTCGCTCAAGCTCACGCCGCGGTCGGAGCCGGGTCAGCGCGTGCTGTCCTGGCGCATCGCCACACCGGGCGAGCGCCTCGAGCAGGTCGACCCGTACGGCAACGTCACGCACGTGGTGACCGTGGAATCGCCGCACGACGAACTGCGCATCGCCGTCGAGGGCGTCGTCGAAGTGACATCGGCCGGCGACGACAGCGACCGCCTGCAATCGCTGGCGGGCGAGTTGTCGCCCTTGGCGTTCCTCGGCCCCACACCCCTCACGCGTGCGGACAGCGTCATCCGCACGATCGCGGACCGTCACCTCGGAAGGCACCCGCCGACGCGCGCGACGTTGCTGGACCTCGTCGCGGGCGTGCAGCAGGCCGTGCAGTACGAGCCGGGCGTGACCGACGTGAGCCATGCGGCGATCGAGGCTGTCGAACTGGGCAGTGGCGTGTGCCAGGACCAGGCCCACGTCTACCTCGCCTGCTGCCGCGCGGCGGGCGTGCCCGCGCGCTACGTGAGCGGCTACCTGTACACGGGGGGCACCGGCGAGGTGGCGAGCCACGCCTGGGCCGACGCCTGGCTCGGCCCGGACGAGGGCTGGCTCAGCGTCGACGTGACCCACGGCCAGCTCGCGGGGCCGGCACACTGCCGCCTGGCCCTGGGCCGTGACTACCTCGATGCTGCGCCCGTGCGGGGCGTGCGTCGCGGCGGCGGTCGCGAGACGCTCAGTGTCGCGGTCAGATTGGCCCCATTTGGCAGCCTGAACGCTTCCCAAGGGCCCGGGCATCAGCAACAGTGATTGCGGTCCCTGCGAGCCTTTGCGGGGGCCCTCGTACGGGCCTACCATCCTTCGCTTCGACGTCACCGGGAAGACGACGACCACGCCATGACCTACTGCGTCTCGATGCTGCTCGACACGGGTCTCGTGTTCCTGTCGGATTCGCGCACGAACGCGGGCGTCGACCAGATCAACACGTTCCGCAAGACCACGATCTTCGAGCGCAAGGGCGACCGCGTGCTGGTGCTGCAGTCGGCCGGCAACCTCGCGATCACGCAAGGCGTGATCAGCCTGCTCGCGGAGCGCATCGCCTCGCAGCAGGGCGAAACCAATCTGCACAACTGCGCCAACCTGTTCGAGGCGGCGCGCTGTGTCGGCGCGGCCCTGCGCGAAATGCACCACCGTGACGCCGAGGCACTGCGCGTGCAGGGCGTCGAGTTCAACGCCTCGTTCATCCTGGGCGGACAGATCAAGGGCGAAGCGCCACGACTCTTCCACATCTACGCCGCGGGCAATTTCGTCGAGGCCACGGCCGACACGACCTATTTCCAGATCGGCGAGTCGAAGTACGGCAAGCCGATCATCGACCGCATCGTCCGTCGCAGCATGCCGCTCAGCGAGGCGGCCAAGTGCGCGCTGATCTCGATGGATTCGACGATCCGCTCGAACCTCTCGGTCGGCTTGCCGCTCGACCTCGTGATCGTGCGTCGCGACGAGTGTCGCGTCAGCAGCCACGTCGACATCGATGCGACCAACCCCTACTTCCAGCGCATCCGCGAACGCTGGGGCGAGGCCTTGCGCGAGATCTTCAGCGAATTGCCCAACCCGGACTGGCTGATCACGACCCCGCCCGCCGAGGCGCCCCGTGTCGCCGCGCCAGCCGGGCGACTGCAAAACCTCAAGTAAGTTCCCGCGCGGGCATCGGTAGAAGAACTGAGCGGTCCGGCCGCCCCACTCGGTAGAATTCGCGCCATTTCAGGCTGCCCCGGGTTTCAAGCGAATGTCCGTCATGCGTCTGCTGATCCTGCTGGCCACGTTCCTTTTTTCGGGGGCGACGCTGGCCGCCACCGGCGACCCGAAGACGAACGAGTTCTGGTACGGGACCGCGGCCGACGGCACGCCGACCGTGCGGCTCTACTACTTCTTCTCCCCGACCTGCCCGCACTGCCAGGCCGCGAAGCCGTTCCTGGCCGAGCTCGAGCGCGACAACCCCTGGCTCGAGGTCAAGCGGTATTCGGTCAAGGACAACCGGGCGAATGCACGGTTCTACTTCGACACGGCCCAGTCGCTGGGCGTCGAGGCGCTTTCCACGCCGGGCTTCGTCTTCTGCCGCCAGGTCGTGATCGGCTACGACACGGCCGAAACCACCGGCAAGCAGCTCGCGGACGCGCTCACGGCCTGTCGTGACCGGCGCCTCGCCAACCCGGACGCGCCGGACGCCGCCGCCACCGCCGACGGTGCCGTCGGCGGCGCCACCACCGACATGTCTGCCGCGGAACGCAACGCCGGCACCACGGTCAACCTGCCGTTGGTGGGCTCCGTCGACGCCAAGGCGCTGTCGCTGCCGGTGCTGACCGTCGTGCTCGCGGGCATGGACGCGTTCAACCCCTGCGCGTTCTTCGTGCTGCTGTTCCTGTTGAGCCTGCTCGTGCACGCGAAGAGCCGCACGCGCATGGCGATCGTCGGCGGCACGTTCGTCGTCTTCTCCGGGCTCGTCTACTTCGTGTTCATGGCCGCGTGGCTCAACGTGTTCCTGATCGCGGGCGAACTGCGCGTGATCACGTTCATCGCGGGCCTGATCGCGTTGCTCGTGGCCGTGCTCAACATCAAGGACTATTTCTGGTTCAAGGCCGGCCCGAGCCTGTCGATCCCCGACGCCGCGAAACCGGGCCTGTTCAAGCGCATGCGTGAGGTCGTGACGACCGGCAACATGGGCCCGATGCTGCTCGGCACCGTGCTGCTCGCGATCGTGGCGAACTCGTACGAACTGCTCTGCACCGCAGGCTTCCCGATGGTCTACACGCTGACGCTGACCAAGGCGCACGATCTCTCGACCTGGCAGTACTACGGCTGGCTCGCGATCTACAACGTGATCTACGTGATCCCGCTGCTGGTCATCGTGGTCGTCTTCACCAAGACGATGGGCGCACGCAAGCTCAGCGAGTCCGAGGGCCGGCTGCTCAAGCTGATCTCGGGCTTCATGATGCTCGGCTTCGCGCTGGTGCTGCTGCTCGCGCCGTCGATGCTCACCAACGCCGTGATGTCGATCGGCGTGCTCGCGCTCGCGGTCGTCGCCTCGATCGTGATCGCGAAGATCACTGCGCCGAAGACGGCCTGAGCTGCCTGTCCACGTCGTCGCGGACGGGGTTCACCGCCCCGCTCCGCGACGGCACGCCGGGACACCTGCCGCCGCCCGGGCTGCCGGTCGCGCCGCCTTCCCGGCTACACTGGCACCGGTGATCACCGTGCCCGTACCACCCTCCACTGCCACGCTCGACCGGATCCGCCAGGCGCTCGGCCCGGGCGGCACGCTCGAAGCGCCCGACGCGGTCGACAAGTACCTGAGCGATTTCCGCGGCCTCTACCGCGGCCGCACGCCGCTGGTCGCCTGCCCGCGCGACACGGCCGAGGTGTCGGCGGTGCTCGCAATCTGCCACGACGCCGGTGTCGGGGTGGTGCCGCACGGCGGCAACACCAGCTATTGCGGTGGCGCGACGCCGAGTGACGCCGGCAACGAGATCGTGCTGTCGCTGCACCGCATGAACCGCGTGCGCGCGCTCGACGCGGCGAATCATTCGATCGTGGTCGAGGCCGGCTGCGTGCTCGCCGATGTCCAGGCCGCCGCGCTCGCCGCGGACCGCTATTTCCCGCTGTCGCTCGGCTCCGAGGGCAGTTGCCAGATCGGCGGCAATCTCTCGACCAACGCGGGCGGCCTCGCCGCCGTGCGGTACGGGGTCGCGCGCGACCTCGTGCTCGGCCTCGAGGTCGTACTGGCCGACGGCAGCGTGCTGCACGGCTTGAGCAGCCTGCGCAAGGACAACACCGGCTACGACCTGCGCCACCTGTTCGTCGGCGCCGAGGGCACGCTCGGCGTGATCACGGCCGCGAGCCTCAAGCTGTTCCCGGTGCCGCGCACGGTCGAGACCGCGTTCCTGGCCGTGCCGGACATGCGTGCCGCTGTGGCATTGCTCGCGCGATTGCGCGAGGCAACCGGCGACTGCGTCACGAGCTTCGAATACCTGCCGCGCATCGCGGTCGAGTTCGCGACCCGGCACGTGCCGGGCGTATCGGACCCGCTCGGCACCGCACAGCCGGCGTACGTGCTGTGCGAGGTCGCCACGGCGCGCCAAGACCCGACGTTGCGGGACCTGCTCGAAGCCGCACTCTCGGCCGCGCTCGACGAGGGCCTCGTGCTCGACGCGACCATCGCGGCCTCCGGTGCGCAGCGTGACGCACTCTGGAAGCTGCGCGAATCCGTGCCCGAGGCGCAGCGGCACGAAGGCGCCAGCATCAAGCACGACGTCTCGGTGCCGGTGGCGGCGCTTCCCGAGTTCGTCGACCGCGCCTCGGCGGCGGTCGCGCAGGTCGCGCCGCGCGCGCGGCTGGTCGCCTACGGGCACGTCGGCGACGGCAACCTGCATTTCAACCTGAGCGAACCGGCCGGCAGCACCGACCGCGCGGCATTCCTCGCGTTGCAGGAGGCGGTCAACACGGCCGTGCACGACTGTGTCCACGCCTTTGGCGGCAGCATCAGCGCCGAGCACGGCATCGGCCGGCTCAAGCGCGACCTGTTGCAGCGCTACGAGGATCCGGTCGCCTACGCGTCGATGCGTGCGATCAAGCAGGCGCTCGACCCGCGCAACATCCTGAACCCGGGCAAGCTCTTTCCCGACTGATCGCCGCAGATCGGTCCGCACGGGCGGGGTCGCGCTTGTCCCTGCCGCACCGAAGTGGCTACAGTGCCGCCGCGCCGGCCGCGGTCGGCACTTATTCGACGGGTTGATCGATCATGACTGCGTGGATGCGTTCGAAATGGGTCTGGGCCGTCGGTGGCGTCGTGCTGCTGGTCGGCCTGTATGCGTTGCTCGGATTCAAGCTGGCGCCGCGGCTGGTGCGCAGCCAGGCGATCGAGTACGTCCGCGAAACCTATGGCCGCGAACTCGCCATCGGCGAAGTCCGGATCCACCCGTTCAAGCTGCAGGCCGAGGTGCGCGACCTCTCGCTGCCCGACCGCGACGGCAAGCCGATGCTCGGCTTCCAGCGCCTGTTCGTCGATTTCCAGGTTTCCTCGATCTGGGAGCGCGCCTTCGTGTTCCGCGAAGTCGCGGTCGACGTGCCGTACGTGCGCACCGTCATCCATGCCGACGGCTCCGTCAACCTCGCGGACCTCGCGCCACCGGAAGACGCCGAGGAAGAGGAAGGGCCGCTGCCGGCCGTGTGGATCCAGCACTTCGCGCTGAGCGACGGCATCGTCCAGCTGCTCAACAACCTGCGTCGACACCCGGTCGAGCGGCACTTCGAGCCGGTCACGTTCACGCTGCAGGATTTCCGCACCACGCCCGAGGGCGGCGGCTTCGGCTTGACGGCGCGCAGTCGCCAGGAGGAGACATTCGAATGGCGTGGCCGCTTCGCGCTCGAACCGGAGATCGCTTCCGAAGGCGAGTTCCACGTCGCGGACCTGCTGGTGCCCGGCGTCGCCGAGTTCCTCGGCGAGACACTCCCGTTCCAGCTGCCGCGCGGCCACATCGACCTCGACGGCACTTACGCGATCAAGCTCGGCGAGACGTTCACGCTCGACGTTACGCTGCCGCAAATCAAGGTGACGGACACCGCCTTGCGCGCCCGTGGCGTCGAGGAGGACTGGATCGAGGTCCCCTCGCTCGTCGTCTCCGACACGAGGTTGGCGATGCCGGCCAACACCGTGAACGTGGGCGCATTGACCTTCGACAGCCTCAAGGCCCGACTGTGGCTCGCCGCGGACGGCCAGCTGAACACCGACCGTCTGTTTGCGTCGTCGGGCAACGACGCCGCGGCACCGGGGCCAGCGTCTGCCACGCCGACTGCGGCACCGCCCACGTCGGATGCGGCACCGCCCGCGACCGCAGCGACGCCGGAGTCGACCGGAACCGGCCCGGACTGGACACTCGCGATCGCGACCGTCACCGTCAAATCGGGTGCGCTCGATTTCCAGGACCGCACCGTACGCCCGACCGCGCGATTCGCGCTGACGCCGCTCGACGTCACCCTGCGTGGCATGAGCCTCGACCTGACACGCCCCTTGCCGATCGAGGTCGCAACCACGATCAACGGCGGCGCGAAGTTCGCCGGCTCCGGCGAACTCGTGCCCGACACTGGTGCGTTGCAGCTCGACGTCGACGTCGTCGGGTTCAAGGTCAAGGACCTGCAGCCGTACGTGAACGGCACGACCGACCTTACGATCCGCGCCGGCACGCTCGCTGCGAAGGGCCGGTTCGCGATGGGTCCGGCGGGCACCGGCGAGCCTGAACTCAGCTTCACGGGCGATGGCAGCCTCGCCGGCTTTCGCTCGATCGACAATGCACTCGAACAGGACTTCCTCAACTTCGAACGCGTGGAGGTGCGCAAGCTCTCGTATGCGATGGCGCCCGACGCGCTCAGCATCGATCGCGTCCGGGTCGTCAAACCGTTTGCACGCGTGATCGTGAGTTCCGATGGCATCCTCAATGCCTCGGCGGTGTTCGATCCTGCCGGCACGGCGGCGGCGGCGGCGGAAGCCAAAGCTGCGGCGGCCGCGAAGACCGCGGAGGCGGCGCGCAAGAAGACGCGCGCCGAAGTCCGGGCCGAGAAGAAGGCCGCTGATGCGGCGGCGAAGGCGCGTGCCAAGGCGGCCGCCGCGCCGGCCCCGGCGCTCAAGGAAACGGGCATGCCGATCCGCATCCGCGAAGTCACCGTGACCGGTGGCACGATGGATTTCGCGGACTACAGCGTGCAACCGAATTTCGCCGCGGCGATCCAGTCGCTGGGCGGACGCGTCTCGGGCCTCTCCAGCGACCCGAACTCGCGCGCCACCGTCGACCTCGACGGCAACGTCGGCGAGTTCTCGCCCGTCAACATCAACGGCACCGTGCAGCCGTTCGCGTACGATCGCTACACCGATATCGGGCTCAAGTTCCAGAACATATCGCTGCCGGTGTTCAACCCGTACTCTGGCAAGTTCGCGGGTTACAACATCGCCAAGGGCAAGCTCACGACCGACCTGCACTACACGATCGAGGCGCGGCGGCTCAACGCGCAGCACCGCGTGCGGATCGATCAGCTGGAATGGGGCGAAGCCACCGCGGCCAAGGGCGAGGCCACGCTGCCGGTGAAGTTCGCGACCTCGCTGCTCAAGGACTCCGACGGCGTCATCGACCTCGACATCCCGGTGTCGGGCACGCTCGACGACCCGTCCTTCCGCATCGGACCGATCGTCTGGCAGGTCATCAAGAACCTGATGACCAAGGTCGTCACGGCGCCATTCAAGGCGCTCGGCGCGTTGTTCAAGGGCGCGGAGGAAGCGCAGTTCATCGACTTCGCGCCGGGTCAGGCCACCGTCGAGGCGACCACGGCCGAAGGGCTCGCGCAGCTCGGCCGCAGCCTCGCGCCGAAGCCGGACCTGCGGCTCGAGGTTCCCATCGGCGTCGACGCCGAGCGCGACGGCCAGGCGCTCGCCCAAGCCCGCTACGAGCAGGAACGCGCCAGGGCCATGACGACCGTGCTGGGGGGCGGCAAGAAGCGCGCGGCGGACGCGCCGCCTTTGCCGGATTTCGACACGCTCGAACCCGAGCGCCGTCTCGAGGTGCTGACAGCCCTGTATCGGCAGTTGGCCGGCACGGCGCCACAGATTCCCGAACCGCCCGCCCCCGCCGAGGACCTGCCCCGCAAGGAGCGCAAGGCACAGGCGCTGCAGGCTTCACTTGACTGGCTCGAGGCCGAGGCACGCAAACGTGCGACGCCGTTGCCGGGTGAGCTCGAACGGCTCGGCCAAGCGCGCGGCGAGGCTATACAGAAGGCGCTGCTGACCAACACCGGGCTCGCGCCGGAGCGCGTGTTCCTGGCGCGCGACGGCAAAGTCGGCGCCGAAGGCGATCGCGTGCGGTTCGAACTCGAGATCAAGTGAGTCGGTGGCGGCCGGCGGCTAGCGCAGGCATCAGGCCGACGACTGTGGCCGGCCCTCCCGCGATGGAGTCTCTTTGATGCCATCAACTGACAATCGAGCAGAAGCCGCCGCTCGCGTCGGATGCGGAGCATTGATCGGCCTGCTGGTCGCGGCCTCGCTGGTCGTGAGGTTTGCGGCCGAATGCGACAGCGTCACGTCGATCGCGCTGCTGGCCGCAGTAACAGTCGTGGTGTGCGTGATTCTTGCGCTGCGGCACGGCGACCGATTCGCCGCACTGGCGGTCAAGTTCTTCGCCTGGTTCAGGTGACTGACGCGAAGTGACACCGTGAATTCGCGGGCGAACCAGGCCGGCCAGACTTCGCGCCGCGATCAATCGATCAGATGCTTCGCATCACGCCGCCGGCGTCACGCGGCGAGCTAGCCGCCGACCACCGTCTTCCGACGCATCAGCCCTTCCTGCGCCGTGCTCGCGACCAGCCGCCCCGCGCGGTCGAAGATCCGACCGAACGCGAGGCCACGCGCCCCGGAACTGCTCGGGCTCACGAGCGCGTACAGGTGCCACTGGTCGAGCGCGATCGGGCGGTGGAACCACATCGCGTGGTCGATGCTCGCGAGCTGCACGTCGCCCGCCTGATAGGACAGGCCGTGCGGCAGCGTCGCCGTTTCGAGCAGGTGGTGGTCGGAGACATACGCCAGCAGGCAGCGCTGCATGACTGCATCGTCGCACGGCAGGCGATCGACGAGCCGGAACCACACGTGGCGAACGCCCGGTTGTGGCTGGCCGTCGGCCCCCGCCTCGACCGACCGGAATTCGAACGGACGCGGCAGCTCCCAGTAACGACGATGCTGTTCGGGCAGCCGGTCGAGATGTCGCCGCATGGACTCGGTCAGGTCCGGCAGTTCCTCGGGCGGCGTCACCTCGGGCGGCGCCGCCTGGTGGTCCGGCCCGTCCTCGGGCAATTGGAACGACGCCGACAGGTGGAAGATCTGCTGGCCGTGCTGGATCGCGACGACTCGACGGCTCGTGAAGCTCGCGCCGTCGCGGCTGCGGTCGACCTCGTAGACGATCGGTGCGTTGAAGTCGCCGCGTCGCAGGAAGTACGCATGCAGCGAGTGGACGACGCGCGCCGGGTCCACGGTGCGCGTCGCCGCCATCAGTGCCTGGCCGAGCACCTGTCCGCCGAACACCTGCGGGCTGCCGATGTCGCGGCTTTCGCCGCGGAACAGGTTGATCTCCAGCCGCTCGAGGTCGAGCAGCCGCAGGACGTCGGCCAGGACCTGGTTCACGCGCGCTCCGTCACTCGTTGACACCGAGCCGCTTCTGCATGATCGGACTGGTCGTCGTGTACTGCAGGTGCACCTTCTTCGCCGGGTTCAGGTGCTCGGCGATCGCGAACGCCGCAAGCGCCGCCTCGTGGAAGCCGCTCAGGATCAGCTTCTTCTTGCCCGGGTAGGTGTTGATGTCGCCGATCGCGAAAATGCCCGGGACGCTGGTCTGGAACTTCGCCGTGACGACCTTGAGCGCCTTCTTCTCGAGCTCGAAACCCCAGTCGGCGATCGGGCCGAGCTTCGGGTGCAGGCCGAAGAACGCGAGCACGTGGTCCGTCTCGACGGTCTGCAGCTGGCCGTCGGTACGCTTGATCGTGACGCTCGTGAGCCGGTCGCCCTCGGTGCCGATGCCCGCGGCGATGCCCTCGACGTATTCCATGCGACCGGCCGCGACCAGCTCCTTCATGCGCGCCACGGAGGCGGGCGCGGCGCGGAACTCGTTGCGACGGTGTACGTGCACGATGCTCCTGGCCTTGCCGTTCAGGTCGATGACCCAGTCGAGCGCGGAATCGCCGCCGCCGAAGATCACGAGCCGCTGGCCGTGGAACTCGGCCGCGCTGCGGACCTTGTAGTGGACCTGCCGGTCCTCGAACGCGTCGCAACCTTCGACGCCGAGACGGCGCGGCTGGAACGAGCCGAGGCCCGCGGCGATCACGACCGTCTTGGCGAGGAAGGTGGTGTCGGCGGACGTGCGCAGCAGGAACCGGCCGTCCTCCTGCCGGTGCAGTTCGCTCACTTCCTCGCCGAAGTGGAACTCGGGGTGCATCGGCTCGATCTGCTTCATGAGCCGGTCGACCAGTTCCTGCGCGCCGCAGACCGGCAGCGCCGGGATGTCGTAAATCGGCTTGTCCGGGTAGAGTTCGGCGCACTGGCCGCCCGGGTGCTTGAGCGTGTCGACGATGTGCGCCTTGATCCCGAGCAGGCCCAGTTCGAACACCTGGAACAACCCGGCCGGGCCGGCTCCGATGATCAGGGCGTCGGTCTCGATCGGGGCGGGGCTGGCAACGGCGGAACTGGTCAAGGCGGGAACCTCCGGCAAAAAGTCGGGCGATTTTACCGGATCGGCGCGGCGGGACGTCGGCCGCAGCCCCTTGGAGCGGCACCGAAACGGCTGCGGTATGTGCGTCTTGCAACGAGCCGCCGGCTTGGACACAGTCTCGCCCCTGAATACGTCCCCGCACACGGGCAGGGCGGCCTCCGCCCGTGCCCCAGGCTCGCAGGAAGGCAGATGAATTCGCACCAGATCCGGTTCGATGAAGACCTCGTCCGACGCTACGACCGCTCGGGCCCGCGCTACACGTCCTACCCCACCGCGGTCCAGTTCAGCGACAAGTTCAGGCTGCCGGAATACCGGGGCGTGGCGGCCGCGAGCAACCAGGACGCGCAGCCGCGCCAGCTGTCGCTGTACGTGCACATCCCCTTCTGCTCGAGCCCGTGCTTCTACTGCGGTTGCACCAAGGTCATCACGCGCAACCACGAAAAGGCCGAGGCCTACCTCTACCGCCTGCACAAGGAAGTGGAGATGCAGGGTGCGCTCTACGACCGCTCGCGCGTCGTCGAGCAGCTGCACTTCGGTGGCGGCACGCCCACGTTCCTGACGTCGCAGGAAATCGACACGCTGATCGGCAAGCTCGGCCAGCACTTCACGCTGTCGTCGCACCCCGACCGCGAGTTCTCGATCGAGCTCGACCCGCGCACGATCACGAGCGACACGCTGCGCGACCTCTACCGCGTCGGCTTCAACCGCTGCAGCCTCGGCGTGCAGGACTTCGACCCGGCCGTGCAGGAAGCGGTCAACCGCATCCAGTCGGTGCCCGACACGCTGCGGCTGATCGACGAGGCGCGTGAGTTCGGCTTCAACTCGGTCAGCGTCGACCTGATCTACGGCCTGCCGAAGCAGTCGGTCGAAGGTTTCTCGAAGACGCTCGACACCGTGCTGACCGCCCGGCCGAACCGCTTCGCGGTCTACGGCTACGCGCACATGCCGCAGATCTTCAAGCCGCAGAAGCAGATCAAGGTCGAAGACCTCGCGACGCCGGAGACGCGGCTCAAGCTGCTCGGCCTCACGATCGAGAAGCTGCTCGCCGCCGGCTACGTCTATATCGGCATGGACCACTTCGCGCTGCCGGACGACGAGCTCGTGATCGCGCAGGGCAACGGCACGCTGCACCGCAACTTCCAGGGTTACTCGACGCGCGGTTACCTCGACCTGATCGGCCTCGGCGTGAGCTCGATCGGCAAGGTCGGCGACAACTACATCCAGAACCTGAAGACGCTGCCGGAGTATTACGGCGCGCTCGACCGCGGCGAACTGCCCGTGCATCGCGGCTATGCGATGACGCGCGACGACATCATCCGTCGCGACGTGATCCAGCAGATCATGTGCTACGGCGTGCTCGACTACGCCGCCACCGCGAAGCGCCACGGCATCGACTTCCACGAATATTTCGCGAAGGAACTCGTGGCGCTCGAACCGCTGGTCGCCGACGGCCTCGCCGAGTTCGTCGAGCCGGGCCTGCGCGTGACACCGGCCGGCCGGTTGTTGCTGCGTCACCTGGCCATGGTGTTCGACGCCTACCTGACGAGCGCCCAGGCGTCGGGCCAGCGCTTCAGCAAGGCCATTTAGAGCCCTCACCCGCGCTGCGCGCGACCTCTCCCGCCCTCGCGGGAGAGGTGAAGAGCCTCACGCGGGAGAGCTGACGGTTTCGCGGGCGCGGACGCGTTCGAACAAGGGCTGCAGCTGCTCGAGCGCCACCGGCTTCACCAGGTGCTCGTCGAACCCGGCGGACCGCGACCGCTCCCGGTCCCGCGCCTGGCCCCAACCCGTCAACGCCACCAGCAACACCTCGCGTCCCCACGGCTCCCGGCGGATCGCCGTGGCCACCTCGAAGCCGTTGAGCTTCGGCATCCCCAGGTCCAGCAGCACCACGTCCGGCCGGCGTTCGCGCGCCACGCGCAGGCCGTCGAGCCCGTCGTGGGCCGTCCAGACCTCGTGCCCGACGACACGCAGCAGCGCGGCGAGGCTGCTCGCGGCATCCTCGTTGTCATCGACGACCAGTACGCGGGCGGGCACTCCGGCGCGCGACACCGGCGTCGCTGCCGTGTCGGGCGCACGCACACAGGGGGCTGCCGTTTCCGCGGCCAGCGGCAGGCGAACGACGAACTCGGATCCGCGACCGGCCCCGGCACTGCGGGCCTCGACTTCACCTCCGTGCAGCTCCACGAGCTGCTTGACCAGCGTGAGCCCGAGGCCGAGACCGCCACGCGTGCGCTCGAGCGACCGGTCCACCTGCGTGAACATCTCGAACACGCGCGGCAGCATGCCGGCCGGGATGCCGATGCCGTCGTCGCGGACGCACACCTCGACCTGTGTTCCGATGCACACGGCGCGGAGCTGGATGTGGCCGCCGCGCGGCGTGTAGCGGGCCGCATTGTTGAGCAGGTTGCAGAACACCTGGGAGAGACGCACGAGATCACCCTGCAGCGGCACCGACGCCGGCGGCAACTCGACCGCGAGTTCGTGCCCCGACTGGTCGATCAGCGGCCGGCTCGCCTCGACCGCGCCGTTCACCACGTCGACGAGCTCGATCCTGCCCCGGCGCAGCTCGATCTTGCCGCTGCGGATACGGCTCGTGTCGAGCAGGTCGTCGATCAGCCGGGTCATCTGCTGCACCTGGCGATCGATCACCTCGCGTGCCCATTGCAGTTCCGGCGTCGGCGGCCCCTTGGCCTTGAGCAGCGTCGCGGCATTGCGCAGCGGCGCGAGCGGGTTGCGCAACTCGTGCGCGAGCATCGCCAGGAATTCGTCCTTGCGGCGGTCCGCGACACGTAACTGCTCGATCGCGTGGCGCTCGTCGCTGATGTCGACGTACACGCCGACGAAGCGCACCGGGTCGCCCGACTCGTCGTAAAGAAAGCGTCCGGCCGAGCGCACCCACATGGTCGAATCGTCGGCCCGGCGCGTGCGGTACTCCATCCGGAACAGGTTGCGATCGACGCGCGCGCGCTGCCATTCGGCCAGCACGGCCGGCAGGTCCTCGGGCAGGATCGACGACGTCCAGTGCAGGTCGGTGGCCTGCGCGGCCGTCGCAGGGTCGTAACCCAACAGCGTGTAATAGCTGTCCGAACGCACGCTGCCACCGGTGACGAGATCGAGGTCCCAGGTCGCCGCGTCGCCCGCCGTGATCGCGAGCTGCACGCGCTGCTCGGCCGAGTACAGGGCAGCCTCGTGGCGCGCGATCGCATCGAGCCCGCGCCAGAGCACGAGGCCGAGCAGCGCGATCAGTATCAGCACGAGCAGCGCCGTGCCAAAGGCCGTGTCGTAGAAACCGAGGCGCTCGCCTTCGAGGCGCAGCCACCCGATGGCGATCGGCGCCAGCACCACGACGGGCACGGCCCGGCGCGCGATCACTCCGACCGCGGTCTGGCTCACGAGCCAGCGCATCGGGCGCGTCGACGGCTGCAAGGCGATGACGCCGGCCGACGCGGCGAGGATGAACGTCGCCGTCTGCATCGAGATTGCGGTCACGCGGGGCACGGTATGCAGCAGGTCGGCGCCGTAGAGCTGCCCGGTGATCGACAGCACGCCGATGCCGAACGTGACCATGGCGACGCGCGGCGCACGGCGGCGCCAGCGCCGAGGCCCGATGGCCGTCGCAACCAGCGCAACTCCGAGCAGGGTGAACGAGGTGCTTGCCGGGAGGCCCATGCGGCCCGGATACACGGCGGCCACGCGCCCCCATTCACGACCGAACGTAAGCGGCGCGTCGATGCCGAAATCGATTCCGAAGATCCACTGCAGCAGCGTGAGCGAACCGGTCAGCCAGACGACGCTGCCGACGGCGGCCGCGAGCCCACGCCAACCGAATGCCAGCAGACAGACGCAGAGCCCGGTCAGCGCGCTGCACAGCGCGCCGTTCGGCTGGATCGTGATGCCGTAGTCGAACCAGGCGGCGAGGTCCGGCAGGTCAAAGGCCCAGCCCGAGAGCGAGGTCAGGCCGCCAAGCAGCGCATACGCGCCGAGCAGGAGGCTCAGTTGTAGCGGCCAGACCGGCGGCGGTGGCGTGACGGCATGCATGGGGACAGCATGGTCCCATGCTCGTTCGGCTGTCTATGTCAGCGCACGCCTACGATGGGCCGCGCAGCGCCGATGCTGTGCGGCCCGTATCGAAACTCAGCCGCGCAGCTCGAGGCGCCCGATGCCCGCCGCGCCAGCGATCGCAGAAACGACGAACAGCGAGATGATGACGAATCCCATGACGATCTCCTTCAACGATCCGTGTAGCCGCCATCCAGTGCGTCTTGCGCCGAATTGCGGCATCCGCGCGGCAGCCTGCCGTGGGGTGGCGCATTGAAAACGAAAGCGGTGGTGAAATGGCCGTGACGCCGCTGCGGCAAACCGATGAAAGTGCATCCGTTGCATCGGAATTGGATCGATGTGCTGGCGACCGCGGCGCGGAAGGTGTCGAATTGCACGGGAAACGTGCGCTGGCGCACGCTTCGATCGAAGCGAGGTACGACGTGCCCAAGAAACTGCCGCTGCACCCAGGGCATCCCGAGCGCATCTGCTGGGGTTGCGACAAGTACTGCCCGGCCGACGACCTGGCCTGTGGCAACGGCACCGACCGCGCGCAACACCCGGTCGAAATTTTCGGCGACGACTGGCTCGATATGGGACTCGACAGCAGCGATGCGGCGGTGGCCACGCCGGACAGCGAACCGAAACGATGACCCTGCCTACATCTGCCGGAATCGCGGCAGGAACGTCCGGCTGACGGGCAGACTCTCCGGCCGCCCCCTGAGCACGATCTCGGCCGTGTCGTTCTCGTGCCGCACCACCTCGGCGATCGCACCGAGGTTGACCACGACGCTGCGATGCACCTGCACGAAACGCGATGCGTCGAGTTGTCCCAGCAACTCCTTGAGCGGCGTGCGGATGACCGCCTCGCGTGGCTGGCCGGCCTCGTCCCGCCAGGCCACCGTCGTGTACTTGTCCTCGGCGCGCAGGTAATCGATGGCATCCACGGCGATCAGCCGCAGCGACGCACCGACCGATGCGCGCAGCCATCGCAGCGGTGGCGGCTGGGGCGTCTTCTGCAACTCCGCTGCGAGCCGTCGCAGCAGGTCCTCGGTGTTGGTCGCGGGCCGCGCCGCCTGCAGGCGCTCCTCGAGACGCCGCACCGTCTCGGCCAATCGCGCCGGCTCTACCGGTTTCACGAGGTAGTCGAGCACGCCCTGGGCGAAGGCCTGCACCGCGTACTGGTCGAACGCCGTCACGAATACGAGGTGCGCGCGGCGACCGATGTGGCGCGCCGCCTCCACGCCGGTCATGCCAGGCATGTGCACGTCTAGAAAACAGACGTCCGGGGCCAGGGTCTCGAACTGGTCGACCGCCTCGCGACCGTTGCGGGCACGCGCGACGATGCGCAACGAGGGCCACGCCTGCGCGAGCAGTCGCTCGAGCGATTCGCGCAGCAGCGGCTCGTCGTCGGCGATCAGGGCAGTCGGTGCCTCGGCACTCATGCGCTGGCCTCCCGGGCCGGAAACTCGAGCTCGACACTGACGCCGCGCGGCTGCCACTGCGACAGCCGCAGGCTCGCATCGGCGCCGAACACAAGTTGCAGCCGCTCGCGCAGCGTCGCGAGACCGGTGCCGAGGCCCGTGCCCGGCGCGCCCATGCCGACGCCGGTGTCGGTGACACGGACGTGGCAGCGTCCGTCGCGCCGGTGCACGAGCACTTCGATGCTGCCGCCGTCCTCGGCCGGGTCGATGCCGTGGCGCACGGCATTCTCGACCAGCGTCAGCAGCGTCATAGGCGGGCATTGCAGGCGCAGCGCCGAAGGCTCGACGTGCAGGCCGAACCGGAGCCGGTCGGGCATGCGCATGTGCATGACTTCGAGGTAGGCCTGCACGAGGTCCACTTCCTGGCCGAGCGTCGTCGTGGGTTCGTGCAGCCGTGGCACGGCCGCACGCAGGTAGGCGATCAGGCTCTTGAGCACGGCCGAGGCCTGCGGCGAACCCGAGTCGACCAGCGCCTGCACGTTCGCGAGCGTGTTGAACAGGAAGTGAGGCTCGACCTGTGCCTGCAGCAGGCGCAGCCGCGCATCGACGGCCTTGCGCTCGAGTTCGCTGCGTTCGAGCTCGAACTGGAGCTGCAGGGTTTTCGCGAAGGCGTCGCGCTCGCGCAGCATCGCGCCGAGTGCGATCCAGGGCCCGAAGAAGATCCCGGCGAACGTCAGGATCATGTAGCCGACGACGCGCTTCTGCTCGACGTCGAAATTGGGATGACCGCCGGTCGTGAGCCAGTAGGCGAGCAAGGTCGCGGGCGGCACCGCGACGACGATGCCGAGCAGCTGCAGCACCCAGCGTGGCACGCGCTTCGGCTCGCGCACGGGCCACTGCTCGAACAGCCCGAACGCGAGCATCGCGCAGAACCCGATCACGAGCGCGCGGAACACGACGATCCATGTTGCCGTTTCCATCGGCAACGAAAAGAAGGCGCCCAGCAGCACGGAGGCGATCAACGTCGTCCGCACGCGACGCCAGTTCAGCGCACGGGCGAGTCCGCGTGACGGCGCCGGCTTGATGTCTGCAGTGGCCATGGCGCCGGACTATAGCCAACCCGGCGACCGGTCGATGCCCGGACGGTGCCCGGCGGGCGGTCCCATTCCGCGTTTCGTCCGGCAACGCCGCCGGTCGCGCCGCCCCAAGGACGTCCGGTCGCACGCCACTCGCCCGCGCGACGCGACGCCGCGATAGTGGCCGCCAGCGACGCAAGCGGAATGCGTCGGGACGCAGGGAGTGGACATGCAGAATGCCATCGAACGATCGCCGGTCGCCTACGCGCGGCTCGCCGGCGTGTTCTACCTGTTCATCATCGTCGTCGGCGTGGCGAGCGAGGTCTTCGTACGCGACCCGCTGGTCGTCGCGGGCGACGCCACCGCCACGGCGCTCAATGTCGCTGCAGCGGAAACGCTGTGGCGAGCCAGCGTGGCCGGCCAGGTCGCCTACCTGGCACTCGCGGTGGTCGTGAACCTGATCCTCTACACGCTGCTGCGACGCGTGAACCGGCCGGTCGCGCAACTCGCGGCAATGTTCAACGTCGTCTCGATCGCGGTGGAGGTCGTCGTACGCCTCATGCTCGTCGCCCCGCTCGTGCTGGCCGACCGCCCCGGCATCGCGCTCGCGGCCCTGCCGCCAGAGCAGCGGCACGCACTGGCGTACTTTTTCGTGCGCATGCACGAATACGGCTTCGGCTTCAGCCTGGTGTTCTTCGGCGGCGTCTGTCTGTGCTGGGGCTGGCTGATCCGCAAATCCGGCTTCATGCCCGCGACGATCGGCTGGCTCATGCAACTGGCAGGCGCCTGCTACCTCGTCAACAGCTTCGCGGTGCTGCTGTCGCCGGCGCTCGCGAGCCAGCTGTTCCCCGCGATCCTGCTGCCGGCGTTCGTCGGCGAAGTCGCGCTGTGCCTGTGGCTGCTCGGCCGCGGCCTCGACGACGCCCGATGGCGGCTGCGCGACGCGGACGGCATCCCCGCCGCAGCCACGGGAGGTGCCCGATGAACGACACGCACGACCCGCGGACGATCGGTCGCGTCGCGGCCGCGCTGCTGCTCGCACAGATGATTGCGGCGCCGGTCGTCAACTTCAGGCTGCTCGCGCCGGCGATTTCGGCCGAGCCGGGGTTTCTGGTCAACGCGGCCGCCCATGCGGCCGCCGTGAATGCGGCGGTACTGCTGTCGTTCGCCGGGGCCTTGTGCTCGGTCGGCTTCGCTCTGGCGGTGTCCGGCGTGCTCGCACGTCATGCCCGTGCGATCGCCATGGGCTACCTGGTGCTGGCCGGCGTGGGTCTCGTGCTCACTTGCGCCGAAGGCTCGGCGCTGCGTGCGATGGTGGCGGTGAGCCAGGCCTATCAGCAGGCGGCGGCGGGCGATGCGGCTGCACTCTACGAGCCTTCGCGCGCCGCACTGCGCGGCCTGCGCAATACGCTGCACTACCTGCACCTGCTCGAGTCCGGTGTCGCGCTGCTGCTGCTCTACACAGCACTGGGCCGCTTCCGCCTGATCCCGCGCTGGCTCGGTGCGCTCGGCGCGTTGACGTCGGCGTGTGTCATCGCCGGCGCGGTCGTGCCGCTCCTGGGACGACCCACGCTCATGCAACTGTTCATGCCGATGGGCATCAGCCAGCTGCTGCTGATCGGCTGGCTCCTCTGGCGTGGCTTTGCAACACCCATGGAACGCCGGGAGGTCTTCGCATGAACATGCCCCTGGAACGACTGCTGATCGAGACGCGGCGCGTCCACCAGGCATTCGACGAGGCGGCGGGCGCCGGTTGCACCACGCTCGGCCTGACGACGCAGGAATGCGCGCTGCTCGCATTGCTCGGTCGCGAGCGGCAGCCGGTCGACGTCGACTCGCTGGCACGGACCGCGCTCGTGCCCCGGTCGCAGATGCTCGAGACGTTGCGGCGCCTGCAGGTGCGCGGCTGCGTGGACCTGCAGTCACCGGACATGGTCACCGGCCACCCTGCGGCCAGCCTGAGCGCTGCCGGTCGCGACCTGCTTCGCCGGCACGAGTCGCGGGACCGTGCACTGATGCAGCGGCTCGCGGGTGCCGTGGATGCCGACGCGCTGCAGGCAACGTTCGCGACGCTGCGCAACGTGCGAAGGCTTCTGCAACGCGAGGGCGCAGCCATCGGCGAGTAGCCCTTGTGCGACGTGAGCCGCCACGCCACCATCGCCGTGACAGAGGCACGCGAGGCAAGCATGGACGACATCGTCACGCTCGGGATGGTCGGGCTCGGCCGCATGGGCGGCAACATGAGTCGTCGCCTCGCACGCGCCGGCCACACGGTGGTCGGCTGGGATCTCGTCGAGGCCGCGCGCGCGACACTCGCTGACGAGCCGCGCGCGCCGACGGTCGCCACGCTCGAGGCGCTGGTCGAGCGCCTGCCTGCGCCGCGCATCGTCTGGCTCATGCTGCCGGCCGGCGCACCCACCGAGGACATCCTGCAGCGTCTCGTGCCGCTGCTGAACAGGGGCGATCTCGTCGTCGACGGTGCGAATGCGATGTACCGCGACAGCCAGCGTCACGCGCAGGAGCTCGCGGCACGCGACGTGCGGTTCGTCGATTGCGGCGTGTCGGGCGGCGTCTGGGGGCTCGAGAACGGTTACGGCCTCATGGTCGGCGGCACCGACGAGGCGGTGCGCACGCTGGAGCCAGTGCTGCGTGCGCTGGCCCCGGCGCCCGACCGCGGCTGGGTGCACTGCGGCCACGCCGGCGCCGGGCATTTCGCCAAGATGGTCCACAACGGCATCGAGTACGGGATGATGCAGGCGTACGCCGAGGGCTTCGCGCTGCTGCAGGCGAAGACCGAACTCGGGCTCGACGTCCCGGGGATTGCCGAAGCCTGGCGTCACGGCACGGTGATCCGCTCCTGGCTGCTCGACCTGACCGCGGAGTTCATGCGCGACGACGCGGCGCTCGAGGCGATCGAGCCGTTCGTGGCGGACTCCGGCGAGGGTCGCTGGACGGCGCACGAGGCGATCGAACTCGGCGTGCCGATGCCGGTGACGACGCTCGCGTTGATGCAACGGTTCACGAGCCAGGGGCGCGGTGGCTATGCGCACCGGCTGCTCGCACGCATGCGGCAGGCCTTCGGCGGACACGCCGTGCGCAGACGCGATTAGTCGCCCCGGGCGACTGCGCGCGCAGGCCGCGCGCTGAGCATCAAGTGCACGGCGTCACCGCGCGCGGATCCGCCGGCGGGTCGTACCAGCCGCCGTACCGCTCGACCATCCGCGTGGCGGCCGCGGGGCCCCAGGTGCCGGATTCGTACCGCTCCGACTGCGGCCCGGCGGCGAGCAGGCGATCGACGATGCTCCACGCCAGCTCGACCGCGTCCTGGCGCGCGAAGAGCGTCGCGTCGCCGCGCAATGCGTCGCCGAGCAGCCGCTCGTAGGGCAGCATCGCGTCGGTCTGCGAGTTGCAGGCGAACAGTTCCGTCTCGTGCCCGATCATCGCCTCGCCGGCCACCTTGGTGCGGGCGCCGAGCGCGATCGCGACGCGGTCCGGCCCGAGCCGGAAGCGCAGGTAGTTGGCCCGTGGCGGCAGCGGCTCGTCGAACAGCCGTTGCGGCGGCCGGCGCAACGTCGCGAGCACTTCGGTCGCGGTGACCGGGAGTCGCTTGCCTGTGCGGACGAAGAACGGCACGCCGGCCCAGCGCCACGAATCGATGTCGAAGCGCAGCGCCGCATAGGTTTCCACGTCCGAAGTCGGCGCGACGCCGGCCTCGGTGCGATACCCCGCATACTGGCCGCGGACGATGTCGTGCCGGTCCGGCGCGCGCACGGCCCGCAGCACCTTCATTTTCTCGTCGCGCATCGCCTCGGCATCGGTGCCGATCGGCGGCTCCATCGCGAGGATCGAGAGCACCTGCAGCAGGTGGTTCTGCACGACGTCGCGCACCGCGCCGAGTTCCTCGTAGAGACGGCCGCGGCCCTCGACGCCGAAGTCCTCGGCCATCGTCACCTGCACCTGCTCGACGTAGGTGCGGTTCCAGATCGGCTCGACGAACGTGTTGGCGAAACGGAAATAGAGCAGGTTCTGCACCGGCTCCTTGCCGAGGAAATGGTCGATGCGGAAGATCGAGGGTTCGTCGAACACGCGCTGCAGCGCGCGATTGATCGACTTCGCGCTCGCGAGGTCGCGACCGAGCGGCTTTTCGACGATGACACGTGCGTTCGAGGCGCAGCCCGAGGCGCCCAGGTTCTCGGCGACGGGGACGAACAGGCTCGGCGGGATCGCGAGGTAGTGGCAGGGTCGCTGCGCGCCATCGAGGGCCTGCCGCAGCGCCACGAACGTCGTTTCGGCGCGGTAGTCGCCGTCGACGTGACGATACTTGCCCACGAGCCGCTGCCAGGCGTCCGGATCGGTGCCGTCACCGTGCTCGGCGAGGCTCGCGCGCATGCGCTCGAGCACGGACTGCGCCGTGGAGCCGCCGCGGGCGACACCGACGACGACCGGTGGCAGCCGACCGCGTCGCTCGAGGTTCTCGAGCGCCGGAATGATCTTTTTGTAGGCGAGATCGCCGGTGATGCCGAAGACGACCAGCGCGTCCGCGTATCCACCGTTCATGACCTTCGGACCCCGCATGGCCGCTCGGCGACGGGTCGAGCATATCGGCGCCGCCGGGCGGCGTCACGGCCGCCACGTGGGCGGGCGATGAGCGTTCGCAGCGGCCGCGAACCGGCCCCGCCGGACGGCCTGCGGTCAATACCTAGTCGCGCTGCGAACGCAATTGATCTCGGTCAAGGCGGCCGGGTGGCGCCGATCCCACCATTCGCGCCAAGCCGCGGCACGACCGCGGGCCGCCACTGGAGTTTGAAAAAATGACCGAGACCCGCAATCTGTGGAAGGTGCTGGCAGCCATCATGGTGCTGTCCTTCGGCACCCTCCTCTTCCTCGGGCGGGAGATTTACCTCTCCGCACCGCCCGTTCCGTCCGCCGTGCAGACCACGACGGGCACCACCGTGTTCACCAACGACGACATCGAGACCGGCCGCCAGGTCTGGCAGACCGTCGGTGGACACCAGCTCGGCTCGATCTGGGGCCACGGCGCGTACGTGGCGCCGGACTGGTCGGCCGACTGGCTGCACCGCGAGGCGGTCGGGCTGATGGACCTGTGGGCCAAGCGCGAGCACGGCAAGTCGTATGACTCGCTCGACGCCGCGCAGCAGGGCGCACTGCAGGCCAAGCTGCGAGAAGAGATCCGCGCCAACACCTACGACCCCGCCACGGGCGTCGTGACGGTGTCGGAGGACCGCGCCGCGGTCATCGCGGAAGTTGCCAAGCACTACGACTCGCTGTTCGGCTCGGACCTCGAGCTCAACACGCTGCGCTCGCAGTACGCGATGAAGCAGAACACGGTGGCGGACCCCGCGCGTCGTCAGGCGCTCACCGCTTTCTTCTTCTGGACGTCCTGGTCGACGACCACGAACCGCCCGAACGACGACGTGACCTACACGAGCAACTGGCCGTCGGAGCCGCTCGTGGGCAACGTTCCGACCGCGCCGACGTTCATGTGGACGTTCGTCAGCATCTTCATCATGCTCGCCGGCATCGGCGCGCTGGTCTGGTACCACGCCTCGGTGCAGGGCAAGGAACCGCACCCGGTCGTGCCCGACAGCGACCCGCTCAAGTCGCTCAAGCCGACACCGTCGATGAAGGCGACGGCCAAGTACTTCTGGGTCGTCACTGCCCTGATCGTGCTGCAGGTCGTGCTCGGCGGCATCACCGCGCACTACGCCGTCGAAGGCCAGTCGTTCTACGGCATCCCGCTCGCCGACATCCTGCCGTACTCGGTCACGCGCAGCTGGCACCTGCAGCTCGCGGTGCTCTGGATCGCGACCGCCTGGCTCGCCACGGGCCTCTACATTGCCCCGGCGATCTCCGGCCACGAACCAAAGTTCCAGCGCCTCGGCGTCAACTTCCTGTTCACCTGCCTGCTCGTGATCGTGGTCGGCGCGCTCGGCGGCCAGTGGTTCGCCGTGATGCAGAAGATGGGCCTCGCGACCAACTTCTGGTTCGGCCACATGGGCTATGAATACACGGACATCGGCCGCTTCTGGCAGATCTTCCTGTTCATCGGCCTGATCCTGTGGCTCGTGCTGGTCGGCCGCGCGCTGTGGCCGGCGCTGCAGCGCCGCGACGACAGCCGTTCGATCACGATGCTGCTGTTCCTGTCGACGGTCGCGATCGGCCTGTTCTACGGCGCGGGGCTCATGTGGGGCCGCAACACGCACATGGCGATGGTCGAGTACTGGCGCTGGTGGGTCGTGCACCTGTGGGTCGAGGGCTTCTTCGAGGTCTTCGCGACCGCGGTGATCGCCTTCCTGTTCACGAAGCTCGGCCTGGTACGCGGCAAGTCGGCGGCCAACGCCGTGCTGTTCGCGACGGTCGTGTTCCTGTCGGGCGGCGTGCTCGGCACGCTGCACCACCTGTACTGGACCGGCACGCCGACCTCGGTGCTCGCGTTCGGCGCCGCGTTCTCCGCGCTCGAAGTCGTCCCGCTCGTGCTGATCGGATTCGAGGCCTACGAGAACTACAAGCACAGCAAGGCGAAGCCCTGGATCGCCGCCTATCGCTGGCCGATCCTGTTCTTCGTGTCGGTCGCGTTCTGGAACCTGGTCGGTGCGGGCCTCTTCGGCTTCCTGATCAACCCGCCGCTCGCGCTGTACTACATGCAGGGCCTCAACACGACGCCGCTGCACGGCCACACCGCGCTCTTCGGCGTGTACGGCATGCTCGGCATCGGCCTGATGCTGTTCTGCATGCGCGGTCTCGCCCGCACGGGCTTCTGGGACGACAAGCTGCTCAAGGGCGCGTTCTGGACGCTCAACGGCGGCCTCGCGGCGATGGCAGTGTTCTCGCTCGCGCCGGTCGGCCTGATGCAGGTCTACGCCGCCGTCAGTGAGGGCTTCTGGTACGCGCGCTCGGCGGAGTTCCTGCAGCAGCCGCTGATGCAGACCCTGGTCTGGATGCGCATGCCCGGCGACGTGATCTTCAGCGTCGGCGTCGGCCTCCTCGCGCTCTTCATCTTCCGGCTCTTCGTCGGCAAGAAGAAGCAGGACACCGTGGCGGTGGGGACGCCGGCCGAAGCCAAGGCTACGGCTGGTTCGGGGCGCTAAGCCTCTCGTCCTGGGCAGCGGGCGCTCGCAAGGGCGCCCGCTGTTCTTGTTTGTGGGAGCTGGAAAATCATCTCCGGAGCCTCGACCATGCCTACCGACCGACCTGTACCCATCGCAGTCAGCACTGAACCGGCACGTCCTGCAACTGTCCCTCCACGAATGAACTCCACTCCTCCGCCTTCCGCGCCCGCGCAGACGCCTGCGCCCGGCCTGCCGCTGCTCGCGGCTCCGCATCGCACGCTCTTCTTCACCGGACTGCTCGGGCTGCTGCTCGGCACTGCCTGGTGGGCGCTGCATATCTGTGCGCGCTACCACGGCGTGCCGCTGTTCGCACTCGTGCTGCAGCCCGCGCCGATCTGGGCGCACTCGTTCCTGATGCTGTTCGCGGTGTTCCCGACGCTGTTCTTCGGGTTCCTGTTCACGGTGTTCCCGCGCTGGATGAACGGGCCTGCGGTGACACGCACGGAATACGTGGCGACGGCGGCGTTGTTCGCGACCGGCACGGTGCTGTGGTTGATCGGCACGGTCGCAGGCCTGGGCTGGCTGGTCGGCGGCTGCGTCGCTGCAGGCCTCGCGCTGCTCGTGGCCGTCGTCGCGCTGTTCCGCGTGCTGCTGGGCGCACCCCAGGTCGTCTCGCACGCGGTCGTGGTGCTGATCGCGCTGTGCGTGCAGCTCGTGGCACTCGCGGGCTTCGGCTACGGCATCGCCACCGGCAACGATTTCGCGCTGCACTTCGCCGTGCGCACCTCGCTCTGGGGCGGGTT
>DATMIB010000238.1:0-22196 GCA_035554635.1 Steroidobacteraceae bacterium
GGCGATCTTGCGCGAGGCCGCGTTGATGCCGCTCATCGCCGAGACCGCGCGACCGACCACCGCGCCGCCCTTCTCGGCCTGCGTGCGCGCCGCCATCGCGAGCTGGTTCGCCTGCATCGCGTTGTCGGCGGTCTGCTTGACGGTCGAGGTCATCTCCTCCATCGAGGAGGCGGTCTCCTCGAGGCTCGAGGCCTGTTCCTCGGTGCGCTGCGACAGCGAGGTGTTGCCCCTGCTGATTTCCTCGGCACCGGTCTGCACTTCGAGGGCCGAGCCCTTGATCGAGGACACCACCGCGCCGAAGTTGTCGAGCAGCGTGTTCATGCCGGCGGCGAGGTTGGCGAAGAAGCCCGTCTTGCCCTCCGTCGGCACGCGGTGCGACAGGTCGCCGCCGAGCGCTTCCTCGACGATCGACGCGACTTCCTTCTCGGCCGCGACTTCCTGCGTGCGGTTGATCCACTCCATCGCGGTACCGATGCGCCGACCATGCTCGTCGAACACCGGCGTGTGCGTGAGCCGCAGCGACAGAGGGCCCACCTGGTGGTTGCTCGTGTGCGTGCCGGTCAGGCCGTCGAGCAGCTGACGCTGGTGCGACGGGTTGCGGTGGAACACGTCCATGTTCGCACCCACGAGCGCCGTCGGGTCGAAGTGCGGCAGCACCTGACGCAGGTCGTCGCGGATGTCCGCGAACAGCGCCTGCATCGCGCGGTTCAGGTAGATGATGTTGTAGTCGATGTCGGCCAGCAGCACCGGCGCCGAAACCGCATCGAGCGACTGCTTGACGCGCGTGTTCGCCGCGGCCACCACGCGTTCGGCATCGACGCGTGCGTGCTCGGCGTCGAGGTTGTCCTTGAGCCGCTTCTGCGTCTGGCCGAGTGCTTCGAGCACGGCGCCGGTCTCGTCCCGGCACTCGATTTCGATCTCGCTGTCGAGCTTGCCCTCGTCGATCGCCTTGAACACGTCGACCGCGCGGTTGAGCGATCGCGCGATCAGGCGCTCGATGTAGAACGAGAGCAGGATCGCCGCGAGCATGGCGAGCGCGATGATCGCGTAGGAAATGCCGGACTCCCATCGCAGGTCGAGCAGGCGGTCGTGGAAGCGCTGCTGGAGCCGCCCCTCGCTCACGTCGAAGAGCTCGTAGCTCTTGCCGACGGCAGCCGCGGCAAATCCGCGCACGTCTTCCTTCGAGACGACGGTGTCTGCGGCCCTGAGGCCGATGTCCGTGAAGGCCTTCGCGGCCGTTTCCAGCGAGGAGAGGTCTTCCTTGATGTCGGCGGCGACATCCGGGTTGTACTTCGCCACGCCCTCGACCGCGACGTGCAGACGCTCCACCTCCGTGCGGATCTGGCCCATCGCGATGACGATGGCGTCACGCTGCTCGGGCGGCACCACTTCCTTTTCCGCCGCATCGACGGCCATGCCGCGCGCCTCGAGCAGTGTCACCATCAGTCGTGGCGTGCGCTCGGTGGCGACTTCCATCAGGTGGAACGTCTCGGGATCGTCCTCGAGCTGGAGCCCCGAGCGCTCGCCGACGATGGGCACGAGCCCATGCGCCGCGTTGATCGCCTGGCTGTGCCGCGCCATCGACTGTTCGGTCGTGTCGGCTTGCCAGTTCGACCCGACGTCGCGCCAGAGCCCGGCGAACGCCTCGATCTCGCGCTTCATGCCATAGCGGTCGCCGTCGGCGGTCGTCAGGGCCTGCAGCGCGGCGATCGACTTCTCGACACCGGCGCGCGCGGCGCTCGCTTCCGTCGCGGCGGTCGGGTCGCCGCCCTTGAGCCTGTTGACCGCCACGCGGTGGCGGCCGATGTCCTCGATCAGATGGCGCGCGTCGACGACGTATTCGATGCCGCCGTCCTGGCGCTCGACGCTGTCGAACTCCCGCACGGTCGTGATCGTATAGAGCGTCGCCAGCGACAGGATCGGGATCAGCTGGGCCAGCATGACCAGCCGCATCTTCATGCCGATCTTCAGGTTACGGACAAATCTCATGTCAGTTGCTCCCCACACTCGGACCGCCCCGCGCGTCGCAGCCCCTGGATTGTTTCGTTCTTCTTTCTGGTTCTGGATCCGTCAACGGCAGGCACCGCCGGACGTCGCGGCACGAAGTCCGCGACGCGACACGCCTCGAGGCGTGAGGGCGCTGCGCTGGACCACTGCATGGACGACGCCCCGGGTCAGGCGGCCTGTGCCACGCCACCTGCACCGACGATCGCCTGCGTCAGCAGGCGCTCGATGTCGAGCAGGATGATCATCTTGTCCTCGACGGTCGCGAGGCCCTGCACGAACTCCTTCTGGCCGGTCACGGCCTCGGGAATCGGGCGACGGTCGGTGTCACCGACGGTGTAGACCTCGCAGACGGCGTCGACGACGAAACCGGCGATGCGCGCACCGTCCGGCCGGTCGACACGCGCCACGATCACGACCGTCGTCGGCCCGAACTCGGCCTGCGCCAGGCCGAAGCGCTTTCGCAGGTCGACGATCGGCACGACGCTGCCGCGCAGGTTGATCACGCCGAGCAGGTACGGCGGCGATTCGGGCAGCGGCGTGGCGCCGGTCCAGCCCTTGATCTCCTGCACGCTCAGGATCTCGATGCCGTACTCCTCGGTCGCGAGACGGAACGTGAGGTACTGGCTCTGGCCGGACGCGTCGCCGACGGCCTGCAGTGCGGATTCGTTCACAGGGTTCTCCTCTGGGCGCGGCTCAGGCGGCCGCCGCCTGTGCGAGCAACGGCGCGCGGTGGGAGCCGTGCTCGACGCTCATGATCAGGCCGGGGACGTCGATGATCAGCGCGACGTGCCCGTCCCCGAGCATCGTGGCGCCCGCGAGTCCCGGCACCTGCCGGAAGTTCGTCTCCAGGCTCTTGATCACGACCTGCTGCTGCGCGAGCAGGTCGTCGACGAAGAGGCCCACGCGGCGACCGTCGGCCTCGACGATCATCAGCAGGCCCTCGAGCAGGTTGGTCGTGCGCGGCTCGATGCCGAACAGGTCGTAGAGCCGCACGATCGGCAGGTAGTCGTCGCGCAGCCGGAACACCTCGGCCTGGCCCGCGATCGAGCTGACGCGGTCGGCCTTGACCTGGATCGTCTCGACGATCGCCACGAGCGGCACGACGTAGGTCTCCTCGCCGACGCGCACGAGCTGGCCGTCGAGGATCGCGAGCGTCAGCGGCAGCCGCACGCGCACGGTCGTGCCCTGTCCGGGTTCCGACAGCACCTGGATGTGGCCGCCGAGCTCGGTGATGTTGCGACGGACGACGTCCATGCCGACGCCGCGGCCGGACACGTCGCTCACCACGTCGGCAGTCGAGAAGCCCGGTGCGAAGATCAGGTTGTAGATGCGTTCGTCGGTCAGTTCCTCGTCGGCGCCGACGAGCCCGCGCTCGCGCGCCTTGCGCAGGATCTTGTCGCGGTCGAGGCCGCCGCCGTCGTCGCTGACCTCGACGGTGACGTTGCCGCCCTTGTGGTAGGCGTTGAGCGTGATCGTGCCGGTCGGGTTCTTGCCGGCGGCGACACGCTTGTCGGCCGACTCGAGCCCGTGGTCGATGCTGTTGCGGACCAGGTGCACGAGCGGGTCGCCGATCTTCTCGAGCACGGTCTTGTCGAGTTCCGTCTGCTCGCCGACCAGCTTGAGCTCGATGTGCTTGCCGAGCTTCTGGCCGAGGTCGCGCACCATGCGCGGGAAGCGGTTGAAGACGAAGCTGATCGGCAGCATGCGCACGCGCATGACGCTTTCCTGCAGCGCGCGCATCTGCCGCTCGAGCTGCGCGAGGCCGCCGCGCAGTTCGTCGGCCGTGTGGCCTTCGAGCTGCGTCGCGCACTGCGACAGCATCGACTGCGTGATCACGAGCTCGCCGACCGTGTTCATGAGCTCGTCGATCTTGTCGATGCTGACGCGGATCGAGGTCTCAGGTGCCGCGGCGTGGCGGGCCGTGGTCTCGGCAGTGGCGGCGCCGTCGGCTGGCGCAGCCGCCCCGGACTCCACCGGAGCCGCGACCGGCGCCGGCACGACGAGCGTCGCGACCGACAGCGGGGCCGGTCGCAGGATGGGTTCGAACTCGAGCTCGCAGTCGCCGTCGGCCCAGTCGAACACCTGGCGGACCTGGTCGATCGTCGCCGGCGCGTCGAGCCTGACGGCCCACGACAGCACGCACTGCTCGACGTCGAGATCGGCGAGCGGCGGCAGCCGCGCCGCATCGACGCTGGCCGTCACGGGACCGAGCGCTTCGAGTTCCTGCAGCAGGCGCAGCGGGTCGTTGCCGTGCACGAGCATCTGCGGACCCGGGACGAAACGGATCTTCCAGCCGGCCACGTCGCCACCGGCCGGCGCGACGGGAGCGGCCGGCACCGGCTGGCCGGCCGCCGGATCCACAGGCGCAGCACCGCCGCTGCCGACCGCGCCGTTGCCGACGTTGTCGGCAATGATCGCTTCGAGGTCGGCGATCAGCGTGGGCAGGTGCACCGGCACCGTGCGCGTGCCCTGCTGTGTCGAGGCCAGCATGTCGCGCATGACGTCGACGACGCCGAGCAGCAGGTCGACGATCCGCGGCGTGACCGTGCGCTTGTTGCTGCGCAGCTGGTCGAGCAGCGTCTCGGCCGTGTGCGCCACGGTCGTGATGCGGCTGAAACCGAACGTGGCGGCACCGCCCTTGATCGAGTGGGCGACGCGGAAGATCGTGTTGATCGTCTCGGGGTCGGCGGTGCCGCCCGCGCTCAGCGCGAGCAGCGCCGACTCCATCGAGTCGAGCGCCTCGAAGCTCTCCTGGAAGAAGGCTTCGTGGAACTGGGCCAGGTCTAGTGTCATCGGTGTTCCCCGTCGCCGCTCAGGCCAGCACGCGTTTGACGGCGCCGATCAGGCGCTCGGGATCGAAGGGCTTGACGATCCAGCCCGTGGCGCCGGCCGCACGGGCCCGCGCTTTCATCTCGGCACTCGACTCCGTGGTCAGCATCACGATCGGCACGAGCCGGTACTCGGGCCGTGCGCGCAGCTTCTCGACCAGGCCGATGCCGTCCATCGACGGCATGTTCACGTCGCTCAGCACCATGTCGAACTGGCTGCCGAGCGCGGCCTGGTAGGCCCGCGTGCCGTCCTCGGCGCTCACGACGTCGTAGCCGGCGTCGGTCAGCGTCGCGCGCACGAGTTCGCGCATCGAGACCGAGTCGTCGACCGCCAGCACGCGCTTCATGCCATGCCTCCCATGGGCGTGGCGGCGCCCGGGCTCTCGAGCAGCGGCTCGATGCCGAGCAACCGGATGCCGCGCACGAGCGTCTCGGAGCGACCGGCCCAGGTGAAGTGGAGCGAACGCTCCATGCAGTCGATCGTGAAACCGACGAGCACCTGCAGCCCGGCGGTGTCGACCCGCTCCACGCGCGACCCGTCGAGCGCTAGCGGGTCTTTCGACTCCAGCGCGGCCATGCAGGCGGTGCGCAGCGCCGCCGCCTCGTGCAGCGTGCAGGACACGCCGAGGTCGACGACGCAGGGCGGCGGCGGAGCGGCGCCAGTGGGGTCGGATTCGGGTTGCGTGGAAGGGTTGCTCATGGGGCTGCACCGCGCCGGACGGTCGAGTTCTTGACCGGGGTTATCGGCCGCGGGGCGAGCGGATTTAGGACCTGCGTCACGAATTTCCCGCAGCGAATGAAAAGGCAATGGATTCAAGGACACGCACCGCGCGGTCGTTACAGGGGGCAGCCCCCGCATCCGGAGTTGCCGTGATCAAGGTCGAGCCCATGCTCACGCGCGTCGCGCCCGCGACCGGCAGCCCGTTGCCGGCGGCGACACCCGTGCCCGTGGGTTCGGTCGTCGCGATCGAGGCCGTGCGTGACAGCGCCACCAGCCAGACGCTGCTGCTGTTCGCGGGCCGGCGCTGGGCGCCCAAGCCTGGCGGCGCCACAGCCGACCTCCAGCCCGGACAGCGCCTGCTGGCCCGCGTCGTGCGCGCCGAGCCGGACCTCGAGCTCGCCCTGCTCGGGCGCGCCAGCGAAGTGGCCGCCGCGATGCGCCGCGAACTGCCGCGCCAAGGGAACCCGCTGCGACTGCTGGCCAACCTCGAATGGCTCGCGGCACGACCCGACGTCGCGGCCAGGCTGCCCGCCCCCGTGCGCACGGCGCTGGAGTCGGTCTGGCGTGCCGTGCCCGAGGCACGACAGCTGGCCACGGCCGACGGTCTCGCCCGCGCCGTCAACGAGTCCGGCGTGCGACTCGAGTCACTGCTGGCGAGCGCAACCGCCCGGGACGCGCAGGCGGCACTGCCATCGGACTGGAAGGCGGTGCTGGTCCGACTGCTGGAGACACTCGGGCGCGGCCAGGCCGGCACGACGACGGTGACGCGGCTCGGGCCCGACCGCGCGCCGCTGCCCTCGCGCCACGGCACCCTGAGCGCGATCGCGCCCGAACGCGCCAGCCTCGCCCAGGCCCCCGACATGCCGACGATGCTCGGCGAACTGTCACAGCAGACCCGCGAGGCACTCGCGCGTGTGACTTGCACGCAGCTCGCGAGCCTCGACGGGCATGACGGCGCCTCGTATCCGCTGCTGGTCGAGATCCCGTACCGCTCGGGCGAAGGCACGGACCTGCTGCGCTTGCGGATCGATCGCGAGCCGGCGCCGGCGCCGCACGCGACCGGCAGCATCTGGACGATCGAGTTTGCGTTCGACCTCGGACGGCACGGCCCACTGCGTGGCCGCGCGACACTGGCCGAGGGCCGCGTCAGCGTGACGCTGCAACCGGAGTCGGGCGCGCTCGCACAGCTGCTCGACGCCCACAGCGACGAACTGCGCGCGACGCTCGAGCAGGCCGGCGTGCCGGTCGGCAAGCTGACCTGCGCGCGCAGCGATCTGTTCGACCCGGGCCGCACGGGTCGCTGGCTCGTGGACCTGCACGCATGAAGGACGCCTTCGAGCAGGCCCCGGTCGCCGTGGCGCTGTCGTACGACGGGGCCGGCGCCCCGCGCGTCGTCGCGAAAGGTTCGGGCGAGCTCGCCGACCGGATCCTGGCGACCGCACGCGAGCACGGCGTGCCGCTGCAGTCCGATGCCGAGCTCGCGCAACTGCTTGCGCAGCTCGACCTCGGCCAGGAGATTCCGCGCGCGCTCTACGTCGCGGTCGCGCAGGTGCTCGCGTTCGCCTGGATCGTCACCGGCCGGACACCACCGCCGGCGCGGAGCCGCGATCAGCATGCAGGCGATTCCGGCGCGCTCGAGGGCCGCATCGCTCAGTGAGCGGTGAGCGTCGCGCCCGGCGAGCGCGAACCGTGCACGAGCACGGCGAGCTCGGCCTCGGCAGGCGTCAGGCCGCAACTGGCCACGAGCTCGGCAGCGGCGGCGCCACCGGCGGCCAGGCGTGCCGCGAGGTCGTACGCGCGGACGCTGGCCGGAGCGGCCTGCATCGGCTGGGGACGCCCGGCCTGTTCGACGCGCTGTGCGAGTTCGGCGAGCTGCCGGTGCAGGGCGGCATTGGCAGCCGACAGCTCGGCGAGCCCTTCGCAGAGTTCGTAGTGTTGCGTGCGCGACGCCTCGCTGGCACGTCGCGACGCGGCGACCGTGCGCAACAGCGTCGTGGCGAGCAACAGCAACGCGATCCCGGCAAGACAGGCCACCGCGACGGCCGCGGTCAGGCTCCAGTCGATCATGCGCAACTCCGGACGCCGGTGCGGCGTCGATCAGTGGACGTTGGATCGGGTGGTGCACGTCCCGTGCCACGGTGCGGGCGGCGGGTTTCCGTCGCCCCCGTTTCGCGCCCTCAGCCCGTCAAGCGCCCTCACCCGCACTGCGTGCGACCTCTCCCGCGAACGGGAGAGGCGAGGAAGGAGGGGTCGGTCAGTGGCCGGCCGCGGCCGCGAGCTGGACCGCGTCGACTTCCGGCGTGCCGCGGATCACGAGCAGCACGCGGCGATTGGCGTTGCGCCCCTCGGCGGTGGCATTGCTGCGCAAAGGCTGCTGTTCGGCGTAGCCGATCACGGTCAGCCGGCCCGGCGCGATGCCGCGCTGGGTCAGCAGGTGCACGACACTCGCGGCGCGTGCCGCCGACAGCTCCCAGTTGGACGGGAACAGCGCCGTGTTGATCGGCCGGTCGTCGGTGTGCCCCTCGACGTTCAAGGCGTTCGGGAACGGGATCAGCGCGTCGCCGATGCGCTCGATGATGCCGCGCGCCGACGGCGTCAGCGTCGACTGGCCGCTCGGAAACAGGATGTCGGTGCGGATCTCGACCTCGACCGTGTCGCGCTTGCGCCGCACGGCGACCATGCCGCGGTCGATCAGCTCGCGCATGGCCTCTTCGACCGAGGCCGCGACCTGTTCGAGCGTCTTTCCGCTGCCGCCGTCGGAAAACTGCTGCGCGAACGCCTGGTTCGCGGCAGCCGGGCGACCCTGCTCGGCGTTCTCCTCGCGCAGCGGGATCGGCGTGAGCAGGTCGCGCGGCTGCCCCTCGACCTGTACCTGGCGCACGATGCTCATCGAGATGTCGGCGCCCTGGCCGATCTGCTTGCTGCCGGCCTGCACCGGCTCGAGCGTCATCGGCGTGCCGCGGAACGCGGCGACGATCGAGTCGGAGAGCACGCGGTACTTGCCCTCGTTGACCGAGGAGATCGCGTACATCACGACGAAGAACGCGAGCAGCAGCGTCATCAGGTCGGCATAGGGGATCGCCCACGATTCGTGGTTCTGGTGCTCCTCGTGCCGCTTGCGACGCGCCATCGGGACGGCCTCAGTGCAGGTAGCCGCGCAAGCGCGTCTCGATGTTGCGCGGGTTCTCGCCCTGCGCGATCGCGATCAGGCCCTCGATCGTCATCTCCTGCGCCTGCGTGCGTGCGTGGATCGCGACCTTGAGCTTGTTGGCCATCGGCAGGAACAGCAGGTTGGCGAGGCCGATGCCGTAGACCGTGGCCGTGAACGCCGCGGCGATGCCGTGCCCCAGCTTGCTCGGGTCGGACAGGTTCTGCATCACCGCCATCAGGCCGAGCACGGCGCCGACGATGCCGAGCGTGGGCGAGTAGATGCCCATGCCTTCCCAGACCTTGGCCGCCTGCAGGTCCGCGCTCTCGCGGGTGCCCATCTCGACCTCGAGGATGCTGCGCAGGGTTTCCGGCTCGCTGCCGTCGACGACGAGCTGCAACCCCTTGCGCAGGAACGCATCCTGCTCGGCCTCGAGCAGCGGCTCCAGCCCGAGCAGGCCCTGCTTGCGCGCGACGTTGCTCCACTCGACCATCTTCTGGATCAGCGTGTCCGGGCCGAGCTGCGGCGGCCGGAAGATCCAGACGGAGATCTGCAGCGCGCGTCGCATCACGGCCATCGGCGTCTGCACGCAGATCGCGGCAATGGTGCCGATCACGACGATCATGAACGCGGCGGCCGACACCAGCGAATGGGCGCCGGCGCCCTTGAGCACGGCACCGCCGACGACGGCGACGAGCCCGAGCACGAATCCGGTGAGGCTCAGGATGTCCACGGGCCGATCCGGTTATGCGGTGACATCGAAGGCACCCGGGCTCAGAGGCCCAGGCCCGACAGCAGGGAGTCGACGTCCTGCTGGCCCGTGACCACGGTGCCGTGCGCGACGCCGGGGACCGGCGGACCGTAACCGCGACGCGAGACGTCCTCCGTCGCGGCGTCGTCCGTGGGCACGTGCGACACGACGGACCCGCCACCTTCGCCGGTGTTGGACAGCCGCACGAGGTTGCCGAGCGCCTGTTCGACCTCCTCGACGAGGTGCATGACGCTGCGGATGATCTGGCCCGTGAGGTCTTGGTAGCCCTGTGCGAGCAGCACCTCGCTCAGGTTGCTGCGGATGCGTTCGGCGTCGACCTGGACGTCGGCGAGGAAGCGGTCGATCTGGTCGAGCATGCTGCGGAAGTCGCGCACCTCGATCCGTCGCGCACGGAACTCGTCCCAGAGCGGCGCGATGCTCGCGGCCGAGGCCCGCGTGCGTTCGGCGAGCGGGCAAGCGCCCTCGACGAGGTCCATGGTCCGGTGCGCGGCTTCGTCGGTCATCGTCAGCACGTGGGCCAGGCGCTGGCGTGCGTCGGGCACGTCCTTCTCGGCCAGGTCGACGATCCGCGAGTCGAACGTGAAGCGCTCGAGCGCCGCATTGAGGTCGCGCGACAGCCGCCCGATCTCGACGAACAGGCTGCGCTCGCGCACGCGCAGCAGCTCGTCGAGCTCGGCCTCGAACTCGAGTTCCTGGCCCGCGGCGTAGGCACGGGCGAGCGCCTCGAACCGGTCACCGTATTTTTCGTGCAGCACGCTTGGTCGTTCGGCAGCCATGCTCATCGGTCTCCCTGGAGTCACGCGCGTCAGGGCGGCGTGCCGAGCGCGTCGAAGATCTTGTCCAGCTTTTCCTTGAGCGTGACGGCCGTGAACGGCTTGATCACGTAGCCGTTGCAGCCGGCCTGCGCGGCCGTGACGATCTGCTCGCGCTTCGCCTCCGCCGTGAGCATCAGCACCGGCAGCTTGGCGAGCTTCGCGTCGGCACGGACCGCACGCAGCAGGTCGATGCCCGGCATGCCCGGCATGTTCCAGTCGGTGATCAGGAACTCGAAGTTGCCGGACTGCAGCATCGGCAGCGCGGTCTTGCCGTCGTCCGCCTCGGTCACGTTGCTGTAGCCCAGGTCGTGCAGCAGGTTCTTGACGATGCGCCGCATCGTCGAGAAGTCGTCGACCACCAGGAACTTCGTGTTTTCTCTGCTCATGCGTTGTCTTCCTCCTCGCGCCAGTCCGCGAGCTTCGTCCGCAGCCGCCCGAGGGCCTGGCCGTGCAGCTGGCACACCCGCGACTCGGTGACGCCCAACACGGCGCCGATTTCCTTCAGGTTCAGCTCCTGCTCGTAGTACAGCGACATCACGAGCCTCTCGCGCTCCGGCAGCCGGTCGATCGCCGCCACGAGCGCGTCGCGCATCGCGTCGTCGGTCACGTCCGCGAACGGATCCGCGCTCGGGTCCGCCGGGACCTCGACCACGACCCCGTCGGGCGTGGTCATGTCCTCGAGCGAGAGCAGCCGGCACGCCGCCGCGTCGCGCACGATGCGCTGGTACTCCGCCACCGGCACGCCGAGCCGCGCCGCCACCTTCGATTCGTCGGCCTCGCCGCCGAGTTCGTTCTCCACTTCGCGCAACGCCTGCGCCGCAGCCCGCGCCTTGCGGTGCACCGAGCGCGGCGCCCAGTCGAGCTTGCGCAACGCGTCGAGCATCGCCCCGCGGATCCGGATCCCCGCGTACGTCTCGAAGCTCGCGCCGCGGTCGGACGTGAAGTGCGCCGCCGCCTCGAGCAGTCCGAGCATTCCCGCCTGGACGAGGTCTTCGACCTCGACCTGGGGCGGCAGGCGCCCCGCCAGGTGATAGGCGATGCGCTTGACGAGCTCGGCGTGGCGCGCGACCAGCACGTCCGCCTCCGTGCGCGGCTTCGCCACCGCGTACATCCCGATCCGGCTCACTGGACTGCCTCCAGCCCGGCGCCGGGCCGCCGCACCAGGCGTTCGACGAAGAACTCCAGGTGGCCCCGCGGTCCGGCGGGTATGGGCCATGTATCGGTCAGTCGCGCCAGTTTCTTGAATGCCGCGGCGGACCGGCTGGCCGGATAGGCCTCGAGCACCGGACGCTGCTCGCGGATCGCGCGGCCGAGGTACGGGTCGTCGGGCACCTCGCCGACGTACTCGAGGATCACCTCGAGGTAGCGCTGGGTCACACGCTGCAGCCGCTGGAACACCGCCTCGCCCTGGCCCGGATCGCGCGTCATGTTCGCCAGCACGCGGAAGCGCTGCACGCCGTGGTCGCGGCTCAGCACCTTGATCAGCGCGTAGGCGTCGGTGATCGACGCCGGCTCGTCGCGCAGCACGACCAGCACGTGCTGGGCGGCCTGGCTGAACCGCAGCACGCCCTCAGCGATGCCGGCACTGGTGTCGACGATCAGCGTGTCGAGCTGCGTGGCGAGGCCGCTGAAGGCCTGCACCAGGCCGAGGTGCTCCGCCGGCCCGAGGTTGGCCATGCGCGCGATCCCGGAGGCGCCCGGCGCCACGCGCAGCCCCGAGGCCGTCTCGAGGATGATCTCCTCGAGCGTGCGTTCGCCCGCGAGCACGTGCGCGAGCGTGTAACGCGGCGCAAGGCCGAGCAGGACGTCGACGTTGGCGAGGCCGAGGTCGCCGTCGAGCAGCATCACGCGCTGGCCGCGCTGTGTCAGCGCCGTCGCGAGGTTGATCGCGACGGTCGTCTTGCCGACCCCGCCCTTGCCGCCGCTGATCGCGACCACGCGGACGGGGCCCGGCGGCGCGGGGGTGATCTCCACGACCGCCTGCGCGGCCGAATCATGCAGCTGCATTGAGCAATCCTCCGAAACGGCGTGCGAGCAGGTCTTCGTCTGCGTTCGCACCGGACTTGCGGGCGAGCTTCACCGCACGCGCGACGACCTGGTGGGCGCGGGCGGCCTCGATGTCTTCGGGTACGCGCGGCCCGACGCAGAGCCAGGAAACCGGCAGGCCCGCCTGCACGAGCGTCGAGAGCGCGCCGCCGAGGCTCGTCGCCTCGTCGACCTTGGTCAGCACGCAGTGGGAGGGCCGCAGCGTGCCGAAGCGCAGCGCGGTCTCCTCGAGCGCACCGGCCTGGGCACTTGCCGCCATGACCAGCGCGATTTCGACGTCGTTGCGCAGTTCGCCGAGCGCGCCGAGCTCGAGGTCGAGCCGGTCGGAGCGCGGGTTGATCCCCGGCGTGTCGATCAGCACGAGACGACGGTCGCGCAGCCGATCGAGCGTCGCGGCGAGTTCGCTTCTGCCCTCGGCGATCAACGCGGGCACGCCGAGCACGCGGCCGAGCGCCTGCAGCTGCTCCTGCGCGCCGAAACGGTCGCGGTCGGTCGAGACGAGCGCGATCTCGCGCGGGCCGCGCTCGAGCACCCAGCGCGTCGCGAACTTGGCGAGGGTCGTGGTCTTGCCGACGCCGTTCGGGCCCACCAGCGCCATCACGCCGCCGCGCTCGAGCACGCCGCCGGCCGCGGTCGGCACGCGTCGCGTCAGGTGCGCAAGCGGCAGCCGCGATGCCTGCTCGGCATCGAGTGCGTCGGGCAGCTCGGCGACGATCTGCAGCGACAGCTCGCGCGCGAGGCCGACGTTGGTGAGCTCCTCGAGCACGCGCGCCTTGAGCGGCTGGCGACGCGTGAAGTCGTTCCAGGCGAGCGCCGCGACCTGCGACTCGAGCAGCTTGCGCAGGCTGCGGATCTCGGCACGCACCGCGTCGGGCGACACGACCGCCTCGTCGCCGTCGGCGTCGCCGAGACGCAGTTCCGCTTCGACGCTCGCCGGGGCAGTGCGCGGCGCGCGCGCCGGCGGCTGCAATGCGACCACGTCCTCGGCCACGTGTGGCAGCGGCGGTGCCGCTGCAGGGTCGGCCGCGACGGCGGGCGCCTCGCTGAAGTCGTAGTCGACGGCCGCGCAGACGATCACGCCGTCGGTCGTGCGTTGCGTCGACAGGATGACCGCGTCGGGTCCCTGCTCGGCGCGGATCCGTGCGAGTGCCTGGCGCATGTCGCGCGCGTGGTATCGCTGCATCTTCATCGTGGGGCAGCCTCCGCGGCGCCGTGGGGTGCATCAGCAGGGTTCGGTATCGGGTGCATGCCGGTGTCTGCGTCCATCGTCGTGATCGTCGTGTTCGTCCTGGTGCGCGTCCGCGAGGTGCCGCGCGGCTCAGCGACCGACCGCCGCCACCAGGCGCACGCGTCGGTTGTCGGGGATCTCGTTCCAGGCCAGCACGCGCAGGCCGGGCACGCTCGCGCGCGTGAACCGCGCCAGCGCCGCGCGCAGCTGCGGCGGCACCAGCAGCACGGCCGGCTCGCCGTTGGTTTCCTGACGGCGTGCGGTCTCGGCGAGACGGCTCTGCAGGCGTTCGGCCAGGCCGGGTTCCAGCGTCGGTTGCGCGGCGGCGCCCTGCGCGCCGGCGACCGTGCTCTGCAACAACTGCTCGAGGTCGGGTTCGAGCGTGATCACCGGCACTTCGGCCGCCGACCCGGCGATGTCCTGCACGATCTGGCGGCCGAGCGCGATGCGGACCTGCGCGGCGAGCACGGCGGCGTCCTGTGTCTTCGGCGCGTGTTCGGCCAGCGATTCGAGGATTGCGCGCAGGTTGCGCAGTGGCACCTGTTCGGCCAGCAGCGACTGCAGCACGCGCACGACGACGCCGAGCGGCAGCGTCCGCGGCACCAGGTCTTCGACCAGCTTCGGCGCGGTGCGCGCGAGCCCGGCGAGCATCTGCTGCGTCTCCTCGTGGCCTAGCAGTTCGTGGGCGTGGGTCTGCAGCAGGTGGCTCAGGTGCGTCGCGACCACGGTGCTCGCATCGACGACGGTGTAGCCGAGCGTCTGTGCCTGGTCGCGATGGGCCGGCTCGATCCAGACCGCCTCCATGCCGAACGCGGGGTCGCGCGTCTCGAGCCCCGGCACGCGACCGAACACGCGGCCCGGGTTGATCGCCATCTCGCGGTCGGGGTAGGCGACGCCCTCGCCGACCGAGACGCCGCCCAGGCTGATGCGATAGGCGTTCGGCGCCAGTTCGAGGTTGTCGCGGATGTGGACCGGCTGCACGAGGAAGCCGAGGTCCTGCGACAGCTTGCGACGCGCACCCTTGATGCGTGCGAGCAGTTCGCCGCCCTGGCTCTTGTCGACGAGCGGCACGAGCCGGTAGCCGACGTCGAGGCCGATCACGTCGACCGGCTGCACGTCGTCCCAGCTCAGCTCGCGCTGTTCGGCCGCGGGGATCGGCGGCGGTTCGGGCAACATCGTCTCCGGCGGCGCGACGGTCTCGGCGCGGCGCGACAGCGCCCAGGCGCCACCGCCGCAGATGGCGGCCATCAGCAGGAACGCGAAGTTCGGCATGCCCGGGATCAGGCCCATCAGGCCGAGCAGGCCCGCGGCGACACCGAGCGCCTTGGGGTTCCCGGTGAGCTGCGTCATCAGTTCGCCGCCCATGTCCTGGGCGCGCGACATGCGCGTGACGATGATGGCCTGAGCGGTCGAGAGCAGCAGTGCCGGGATCTGCGCGACCAGGCCGTCGCCGATGGTCAGCAGCGCGTAGATGCGCGCCGCGTCGCCGAGCGCCAGGTCGTGGCTCAGCGTGCCGATCAGCAGGCCGCCGATCAGGTTGACGAACAGGATCAGCAGGCCCGCGGTCGCGTCGCCGCGCACGAACTTGCTGGCGCCGTCCATCGAGCCGTAGAAGTCGGACTCGGCGCGGACCTCGCCGCGACGCAGCCGCGCCTCTTCCTGCGTGATGAGCCCGGCGCCGAGGTCGGCGTCGATGGCCATCTGCTTGCCGGGCATCGAGTCGAGGGTGAAGCGCGCACTGACTTCGGAGATGCGGCCGGCGCCCTTGGTGACGACGATGAAGTTGATGATGGTCAGGATCGCGAAGACGACGATGCCGACCGCGTAGTTGCCGCCGACCACGAACTCGCCGAACGACTCGATCACGTGGCCCGCCGCGGCCGTGCCCTGGTGGCCGTGCAGCAGCACGACGCGGGTCGAGGCGACGTTGAGCGCGAGCCGCAGCAGTGTCGCGAGCAGCAGCACGATCGGGAAGGCGCCGAAGTCGAGCGGCCGCGCGACGTAGACCACGGCCATCACGACGACGACCGAGAGCGCGATGTTGAAGGTAAAGAGCGCGTCGAGCGCGAGCGGCGGCAGCGGCACGACGATCATCGCCAGCACCGCGAGCAGCACCAGCGGCGCGCCGAGGCCGTTGCGCAGCAGGCGACGGAAGTCGAGCCCGGCGGCGGTGGAGGACGTGGCGGAGGTGGCTGGCGTTGGCATCGGGGGGTATGGAGCAAGATCCGTGCCGCACCACGGCGACGGGTTTCCGGCGGGACGTGCTGCCCCGGGGCCGACGCCTACGAGTCGCAGCTTCCTGCCGCACGGTGTGGCCACCCGGACGGGCCCGGAAGAGACGCCGGCAAGACGCGTCCCTGCCGCGTCCGACCGGAATCCCGGGACGGCGCCAAGTGACGAGCCCCCCGGCGCGACGTCGAACGATCAGGTCGGCTCGACGTAGTCGATCGTCGGCGCGACCGGCAACGGCGCGCCCGACCGGCGCGCGGCCCGCAACTGGTAGACGTAGGCCAGCACCTGCGCGACCGCCGTGTAGAGCTGCGCCGGGATCGCGTCGCCGAGCTCGCAATGCTTGTGCAGCGCCCGCGCGAGCGGCGGCGCCTCGAGGATCGGCACGCCGTGGGCGCCCGCGACCTCGCGGATCTTGAGCGCGATCAGGTCCTGGCCCTTCGCGACCACGACCGGCGCACGCATTTTCGTATCGTCGTAGCGCAGCGCGACCGCGTAGTGCGTCGGGTTGGTGACGATGACGTCCGCCTTCGGCACGTCCTGCATCATCCGGCGCCGCGCGAGCGCCTGCTGGCGGCTGCGGATGTGCCCCTTGAGCTCCGGGTTCCCTTCCGTCTCCTTGTGCTCCTGGCGCACCTCCTCCTTGGTCATACGGAGTCCACGGAAGTGCTGCCAGAGCGTCAACGGCACGTCGATGAACGCGATCAGCACGAGCGACCCCGACAGCGCCAGCAACGCGAAGCCGACCAGCCGCAGCGAATGCCCGATCGCCTGCTGCAGCGGCTCGCGACCGAGTTGCAGCAGCTCGTCCGCCCGCGTCCACAGCACGATGCAGGTCACCAGCGCCACGACCGCGAACCGCGCGAGCGCTTTCGCGAGCTCGGCGAGACCGCGCACCGAGAACACCCGCTTGATCCCGCTGATCGGATCGAGCCGGTCCCACTTGGGGGCGAGCGCCTCGGTACTGAAGTTCCAGCCGCCGATCGCGAGCGGTGCGACGAGCGCGGCCACGAGCAGCAGTCCGAGCAGCGGTGCGCACGCGAGCAGCGCCTGCCACGCGGCATCGGCGAACGCGGCGGTCATCTGGCCGTCGGCCATTGCCTCGGTGCGCGAGAACCGCAGGCAATCGCGCATCAGCGCGAGCAACTGCCCGCCGAGCAGCCCGCCCAGCGCGTAGAGCCCGATGCCCCCCGAGAGCAGCACCGCCGCCGAGTTGAGGTCGCGCGACCGCGGCACCTGGCCGCGCTTGCGCGCCTCCTCGAGCCGGCGCGGTGTCGCACTTTCGGTGCGTTGGTCCTGGTCCTGGTCGTCTGCCATGGCGTGCCGCCTGCCTGCGGCTCAGCCGCCGCCCGGCGCCGTACCGAGCGTCCGCAACATTGCGAACGCAGCTTCCATCAGCCCGATGAAGCCGGTCTGCACCGCGGGCAGGCCGAGCCACACGATCACGAGGCCGAACGCGAGCGTCAGCGGGAAGCCGACCGCGAACAGGTTCAGGGTCGGTGCGGCGCGGCTCATGACGCCGATCGCGAGGTTCGCGACCAGCATCGCGGTCATGCCGGGCAGTGCCACCACCAGCGAGCCCGCGAACAACTGCGAGCCCCAGGCCGCAATCGAGTACCAGGTCGAGGCCGGCGGCGCGACCCCGACCGGCAACTGCCGGAAGCCCTCGACCAGCACCTGCAGCAGCACGTGGTGCCCGCCGAGCGCGAGGAACGTCAGCGTGACGATGATCATGTAGAGCTGCCCGAGCACCGGCGTGCTGGTGCCGCGCAACGGGTCGACGTTGAACGCGAAACTGAGACCCATGCCGTTCGAGAGCAGCTGCCCGCCCATCGCGAGCGCGTCGAACGCGACCTGCAGCACGAACCCCGTCGCCGCGCCGATCAGCACCTGCTGGATCGCGACGACGAAGCCGGGCAGCGAAAAGACGACGAGTCCGGGCGGCGGCGGCGGCAGCAGCGGCGCGACCAGCAGCGTGATCGACGCCGCAAGGATGACGCGGGTGCGCGGCGGCACGAACTTGGCACCGAAAATCGGCGCGACCATCAGGCAGGCGCCGATCCGGATGAACGGCCACAGGTACAGCGCGAGCCAGCCCTGCAGTTCGGTGGTCGTGAAGTGCAGCACGGCGCGCGGTTCTGGCAGCGTCAGCGTGGCGTGCGTTACTGGTGGCCGGCGGTCAGCCGACCAGGCTCGGGATGCTCGTGATCAGTTCGCGCGCGTAGTTCACGAGCAGCTTGAGCATCCAGGGCCCGAACGCGACCAGCGCGACCGCCATGCCGATCACCTTCGGGATGAAGCTCAGCGTCATCTCGTTGATCTGCGTGGCCGCCTGGAACACGCCGACCAGCACGCCGATCGCGAGCGCGGTCAGCAGCAGCGGCGCCGACAGCAGCAGCGTCACCTCGAGGGCGTGCTTGCCGATCGTCATCACGGTTTCGGGGGTCATGTGTAGAAGCTCGCGGCCAGCGAACCCATGACGAGCGCCCACCCGTCGATGAGCACGAACAGCATGATCTTGAACGGCAGCGAGATCAGCACGGGCGAGAGCATCATCATGCCCATCGACATCAGCACGCTCGCGACGACGAGGTCGATGATCACGAACGGGATGAACAGCAGGAAGCCGATCTGGAACGCCGTCTTGAGTTCGCTCGTGACGAAGCTCGGCACGAGCACGGTCAGCGGCACGTCCTCGGGCTTGTCGTAGCCCTTGCCGCCCTGGATCGCGACGAACGCGGCGATGTCGCTCTCGCGCGTCTGCTCGAGCATGAAGGTCTTGAGCGGCGCGACGCCGGCCTTGAGCGCCGCGGTCGTGTCGATCTGCCCGGCGACGTAGGGCTCGAACGCGTCGACGCGGATCTTGTCGACCACGGGCGACATCACGAACAGCGTCAGGAACAGCGCGAGCCCGATCAGCACCTGGTTCGGCGGCGCCTGGCCGGCGCCGATTGCCTGGCGCAGGATCGCGAGCACGATCACGATGCGCGTGAACGCGGTCATCATCAGCAGGATCGCGGGCAGGAACGTGATCGCGGTCATCAGCGCGAGCAGCTGCAGCGTCAGCGTGTAGCTGGTGCCGCCGCCGGGCGCCGACTCGATCGTCACGGCCGGGATGCCCGGTGCAGCCACCGCCAGCAACGGTGCCGCGAGCAGCGCGAGCGCGACGAGTGCGCGCGAGGTGGAGGTCCTGGTCATGACGGCTGTCCGGGCACCGGCGCAGTGCCTGCCGACGAGGTGTGCAGCGCACGGACGCTGCCGTTGGCGACGCCGACCAGCACGCGGTCGGTACCAACCTGCAGCAGCACGACGCGTTCGCGCGGGCCGACGGCGCGCTCCGCGACCACGGTGATCGCGCTGTCGTCGCGCGTATTGCCAAAGCCGCGCATGCGCTTCAGTAGCCACGCCGCGGCGAAGACCGCCGCCAGCACGAGCGCCAGCGAGAACGCCACCTGTGCGAGGCTCGACACCGGCGCTGGCGACGATTGCGCCGGGGTCGGTTCGGCAAACCTGCGCGCAACCGGCTCGTCGGCGAGCAGCAGGACCGGCGCCGTGACGCCGAGCAGCAGCGTCGACACCCTGGCAGTGACGCGGCGAAGTCGCCGCAGCGAGGCGCGGACGCGGCCGGGCTGCGGTGTGAGCGTCGCGGTCATGGTCAGCGCAGCTTGCGGATCCGCTCGGCCGGGCTGATCACGTCGGTGAGCCGGATGCCGAACTTCTCGTTGACGACCACGACTTCGCCGTGCGCCACCAGCGTGCCGTTGACGAACACGTCGAGCGGCTCGCCGGCCTTGCGGTCGAGTTCGACGACGGAGCCCTGGTTGAGCTGCATCAGGTTGCGGATGCTGATGCGCGTGTGGCCGACTTCCATCGACAGGCTGACGTTGACGTCGAGGATCATGTCGAGGTTGACGTCGCGCGCCGCCGCCGACGGCGCTTCGCCGTGCAGCTCCTCGAACGTCGTCGGCTCCGCGATGGTGGGCTCGTCGAACTGGTTCGTGGTCATGGTGTGGTCTTCGTGTGCAGGTGGTCGAGGAAATTGCCCTTGGTGCGGCGGATGCGCTCGTCGATCTTGACGGCGTGCTGGCCGCGCGAACGGCCGCAGGTGCCGCGGAACAGCGGGACGCCCTCGGCCAGCAGCGTGACGCGGCCCTGGAAGTCACAGGGCAGTATGTCCCCGGCCTTGAGATCGAGCAGTTCGCTGAGCGTGAGCTGGGAGCGGCCGAGCACGGTGGTGAGCTCGACCTCGGCGTCTTCCATCTCCTCGCGCAGCGCCAGCATCCAGCGTTCGTCGCGTTCGACGCGGTCGCTCTGCACGCCCGCATCGAGCAGCTCGCGCAGCGGCTCGATCATCGAGTAGGGCATCGTCACGTGCAGGTCGCCGCCGCCGCCGTCGAGCTCGATGTGGAACTTCGTGATCACGACGATTTCGGTCGGGCTCACGATGTTGGCGAAGTGCGGATTGATCTCGCGACTCAGGTATTCGGGGTCGATCGTCGCGACCGGCGACCAGGCTTCGCGCAGGTCCTTGAACGCCTGGTTCATCATCAGGTTGATGATGCGGGTCTCGGTCGGCGTGAACTCGCGACCCTCGATCTTGGCGAAGCGGCCGTTGCCGCCGAAGAAGTTGTCGACGACCGCGAACACGAGCTTCGGGTCGAGGATCATGAGCCCGGTGCCGCGCAGGGGGTTGAGCCGGATCAGGTTCAGGCTGGTCGGCACGTGCAGCGTGTGCACGTATTCGGCGAACTTGTGCATCTCGACCGGCGCGACCGAGATCTCGGGCGAGCGGCGCAGCATGTTGAACAGGCTGATCCGGAACAGCCGCGCGAACCGCTCGTTGATCATCTCGAGCGTCGGCATGCGGCCGCGCACGATGCGGACCTGCGTCGCGAAGTCGAACGAACGCGCCTCGCCCGGTGCGGGCGCCGGCGTGGTGTCTACCGAGCCGGAATCGACGCCGTGCAGCAGCGCATCGATCTCGTCCTGGCTGAGAATGTCGTTGCCGCTCATCGTCGAAGCCTCACTGCATCACGAAGCTCGTGAAGTACAGGTTCTTCACGTTGGCGCCCTGGCCACCCTGTTCGGCGACGATCTTGCGAACCTCGGCGAGCGCCGCCACGCGCAGCTGTTCCTTGCCGGCGGTCGTCTTGAGCGACTCGTAGGTCTGGCCCGAGAACAGCATCAGCAGGCCGTTGCGAATGACCGGGTCGTGGCGCTTGATCTGGTCTGCCGTCGGCGGGTCCTCGGTCATGGTCTGCACCGTGACCTGCAGGAAGCGCACGAGGCCGTTGGACTCGAAGTTGACGACGAAGGGTGGATCGAGCGCGACGTAGATCGGCTCGACGTGCCTGGCTGCGGCCTTGGCGTCGGCGTTCGCGTCCTGTGTGAAGTACCAGGCGGCCGCGCCGCCGCCGCCCAGCAGGACGACCAGCGCCAGCGTGACGGGCAGCAGCTTCGACTTGCCGGCGGGAGGGGTCTTGGCCGCAGCCGCGGCAGGAGCATTCGGATCGGGCATTCAACTGGCCTCGCGCCGTTCACTGGCGCCACGACCTGTTGAAGCAATCCTCGTGCCAGCGGCACGCGACGGAGTTTTGGCGCGCGTCGGAAGCGCTGTGCACCCCGCGTTGCGGCGTGCAGAGCTTTCCTAGGCGTAGGCGTCGATCAGCCCGACCTGGGCGGCGATGCCCTGCACGGCTGCCGTCGGGTCGGCCTCGTCAGCGCCGAAGTCGCCCTGCGGGTTGCCCCGCGCGGTCGATGGCTCGGCGAAACCGCCCGGGGTGTCCTGGCGGACGCCCGTGTCACCGAGCGCGAGTCCCGACTCGGCGAACATCTCGCGCAGCTTCGGCAGGGCGTCGACCAGCGCCGCACGCGTCTCCGCCTGCGCGGCACCGAAGACGACATTCGCCTTGTCGTTGACGATGTCGATGCGGACTTCGACCGGGCCGAGATGCTCGGGGTTGACCCGTAGCGTCGCGGCCTGGACCCCGCGCTCGACCAGCAGGCGCACTTCGTGGCCGACCTGTGCGGGCCAGCGCGAATCGCTGACCGGAACGTGCACGGTGCGCGTGACCGGCGGGGATGCCACGGGCGCCTCCGTGCGGGTCGCGTGTGTCGGCGCGGCAGCCGTCAGCGCCTGCGTCGGCTCCGTTTCGGCGGCGTTGGCGTCGATCCCGGCGACCGCGGCGTCGAGCAACACGGCCAGGGTCTGTGGTTCTCTGGCCGTCGTGCCGGTGGGCGGGGGCGTCGTCGGCACGACTGCACCGGCCGGGTCGGGCAGTTCCAGGTCGAGCGGCGTCTCGGGCGACGTGCCCGGGGGCGTCAGGAACGGCAACGCCCAGTCGACCGCGTCGGGCAGTTCCTCGAACTCGGCCTCGGTGTCGGGGTCCGGCCGCGGCGCCG
>DATMIB010000239.1:0-6675 GCA_035554635.1 Steroidobacteraceae bacterium
AGCTGCCGGGGCCGCCCGACTGCGCCTCGACGATCTTGCCGAAGTTGAGCGAACCCGACGCCATGACGACGCCGACCAGCGCGAAGCCCATCGCGATCTCGTAGGCGACGATCTGCGCGGCCGAGCGCATCGCGCCGAGGAACGCGTACTTCGAGTTCGCGGCCCAGCCGGCGAGGATGATGCCGTAGGCGCCGAAGCCCGCGACGATTTCCGACTCGCCCTCCGCCACGTCGAACGGCGCGCGGTTGGTCTCCGCCACGCCCGAGATGAAGTAGACGACCAGCAGCGGGAAGAGCCACAGCCAGTACCAGCTGCCGGGGCCGCCCGACTGCGCCTCGACGATCTTGCCGAAGTTGAGCGAACCCGACGCCATGACGACGCCGACCAGCGCGAAGCCCATCGCGATTTCGTAGGCGACGATCTGCGCCGCCGAGCGCATCGCGCCCAGGAACGCGTACTTCGAATTGGCCGCCCAGCCCGCGAGGATGATGCCGTAGGCACCGAAACCGGCGAGCGCGAGCACGTAGAGCACGCCCGCATCGACGTCGGCGATCGCGAAGCCCGGCCAGAGCGACATCACGGCCCAGGCCGCGAACGCCGGCGTCAGCGTGAGCAGCGGCGCCGCGACGAACAGGAAGCGGTTCGAGCGCGCCGGGATCACGACTTCCTTGAGCAGCAGCTTGATCACGTCGGCAAACGGCTGCAGCAGGCCGAACGGGCCGACGCGGTTCGGGCCGATGCGCACCTGCATGTAGCCGATGACCTTGCGCTCGGCGAGCGTCGTGTAGGCGACGCACAGGATCACGGTGATCGTAACGGCGAGGATCTGCCCGAGCGCCACGAGCGTGGTGCGCAGCCACTCGGGCTGCGAGGTCCAGAAGGCGACGATGGTGCCCATCACTGCCCCCCGCCCTGCGCGACCGCGGCCAGGCCGTCGGCGGTCGCCTGCAGCGGCGCCGACCGCCGCACGATCGCATCGACCCGATAGATGCCGACGTCACGCGTCACGTCCATCGCGGCCAGGCGGCCCGGCGTGAACGCGCCGACCGCGGCGACGCCGCCCTGCACCGTCGTGAGCGTGTGGCGCAATTCTTCGCGAACCTCTTCGCTGCTGTCGTAGTCGAAGCCCGCCAACCCGAGCAGGTTGCCGAGCACGCGCAGGATCTTCCACGCCGGGCGCGCCTCGCCGGCCGGGCGCGCGGCACCTGCGACGCTCTGCCAGAGCCCCTCGACGTTGACCCACGTGCCGGACGTTTCGGCGTAGACCGCGCTCGGCAGGATCACCGTCGCCACCGCGCGAATCTCCTCGCTCGCATACGGCGTGATGGCCACGACGCATCCCGCACCGCGCAGCGCGGACTCGGTCGCGGTGCCCGGCACGAGGTCGGCACTTTCGATGCCACCGACCATCACGTAAGCCTTGAGCCGGGCCGCCAGCATGTCCGCCGCCGCGAGGCCGGGGTTTGCGACCGGCACGCCACCGGCACTGCGATGCGGCAGCACGCCCGCGAGAGCTGCGCCGACACCGTTGCCACCCTCGGGCAGGAAGCCGAGCCGCGCACCTGTGGTGTGTGCGAGCGCCTGCGCCAGCGCGCGGATCTCAGAATACGCCACGTGGCGCTGGGCCAAAGCACCGAGCAGCACGACCTTCAATTCACCCGCGGCGAGCGCGGCGGCGACCGCCTCGTGCTGCGCCGACGGCGTGATGCCTTCGAGCGCCGCCGCCACGTTCGTGGGAGCACTCTTGCCCTGCGCACGCAACGCCGCCGCGAGCACCGCGGCTAGATGCTGTGCCATGCCGAGGCCGTTGCTGGTGAGCTGGGCCACGACCGGGAATCGCAGGTCATACGCCTGCGGATTGATGAACGCGACCTTGGCGCCGCGACGCACCGCGCCCTGGCGCAGCCGGTGCGCGACCAGCGGCACTTCCTTGCGGACGTTGGAGCCGACGACGAGCACGCCCGAGGCCTGCTCGAGTTCCGCCAGCGTGCAGCCGAGCGTAGGCGCGACCGGGTCGTTGGCCTGGTCGCGGAAGTCGACGCGACGCAGCCGGTGGTCGACGTTGTTCGTGCCGAGCCCACGCGCGAGTTTCGCCGTGAGCGCGAGTTCCTCGAGCGTGCTGATCGGCGAGGCCAGGAAACCGACCTGTGCGGCCCCGCCGGTGGCGACTGCCTGCTGCAGGCCCTTGGTGGCCGCTTCGAGCGCCGTTTCCCAGTCGACTTCGCGCCAGGTGTCGCCGTCCTTGAGCAGCGGCCGCGTTGCACGGTCGGCGGCGTAGATGCCCTCGCAGCTGTATCGGTCGCGGTCCGCGATCCACGTCTCGTTGATCGCGTCGTTGGCGCGCGGCACGAGACGCATCAGCCGCCCGCGCAGCACGTGCCCGAACAGGTTGGTGCCGACGCAGTCGTGCGGCGACACGAGCGGCGCCTGGGTCATTTCCCAGGCGCGCGCGCGGTAGCGGTACGGCTTGTTGTTGAGCGCACCGACCGGGCAGAGGTCGACGATGTTGGCCGAGAGCTCGTGGTCGATGCTCTGCTCGATGAAGGTCGAGATCATCGTCTGCTCGCCGCGGCCGATCGTGCCGAGCGCGGGCGCGCCGGCGATCTCCTGGCCGAAGCGCACGCAACGCGTGCAGTGGATGCAGCGCGTCATGTCGGTGGAGACGAGCGGGCCCAGGTTCTGGTCCTTGAAGACGCGCTTGCGCTCGGTGTAGCGCGAGACGTCGCGCCCGAAGCCCATCGCGAGGTCCTGCAGCTCGCACTCGCCACCCTGGTCGCAGATCGGGCAATCGAGCGGGTGGTTGATCAGCAGGAACTCCATCGTCGCCTTCTGGGCCGCGATGGCCTTGGGCGACTTGGTGAACACCTTCATGCCCTCGGCGACCGGCGTGGCGCAGGCCGGCATCGGCTTCGGCGCCTTCTCCACCTCGACCAGGCACATGCGGCAGTTGGCCGCGACGCTCAGCTTGTCGTGGTAGCAGAAACGCGGGACGTAGACGCCGTTGCCATCCGTGACGTGGATGATCATGGCGTTCTTGCGCGCCTTCATCGGCACGCCGTCGACTTCGATGTTGACCAGCTCTTCGCTCATGGTGCTCGATCGGTCAGGCTGCGGCCCGCCGGGCCTCGACGATGCTGTGGCCGTGTTCGACGAAATACTCGAACTCGTGCCGGAAATGACGGATGAAGCTCTGCACGGGCCAGGCCGCCGCGTCGCCGAGCGCGCAGATGGTGTGGCCTTCGATCTTGTTGGCGACGTCGACGAGCATGTCGATGTCCGACTGCCGCCCCTGCCCCGCGAGGATCCGCTTCAGCGTGCGGTTGAGCCAGCCGGTGCCCTCGCGGCACGGCGTGCATTGCCCGCAGGACTCCGAGTAATAGAACCGCGACAGGCGCTCGAGCACCTTGACCATGCAGGTGGTCTCGTCCATCACGATCACCGCGGCCGAACCGAGCGACGAGCCCGCTTTCTTGAGCGAGTCGTAGTCCATGTTCGCGGCCATGATCTTTTCGGCCGGCAGCACCGGCACGGACGAGCCGCCCGGGATCACGGCCTTGAGCTTGCGCCCGTCGCGCATGCCGCCGGCGAGCTCGAGCAGGTCCGCGAACGGAATGCCGAGCGGCAGCTCGAAGTTGCCCGGCTTCGCGACGTGGCCCGAGACCGAAAAGATCACCGTGCCACCCGAGTTGGGCGGGCCGAGGCCGGCGAACCAGTCCGGGCCCTTGCGCAGGATCGTCGGCACCGAGGCGTAGCTCTGCGCGTTGTTGATCGTCGTGGGCTTGCCGAACAGGCCGAAGTTCGCCGGGAACGGCGGCTTGAAGCGCGGGCGACCCTGCTTGCCTTCGAGCGATTCGAGCAGCGCCGTTTCCTCGCCGCAGATGTAGGCGCCCGCGCCCATGAACGTATAGAGGTCGAAGTCGACACCCGAACCCTGGATGTCCTTGCCCAGCAGCCCCGCGGCGTACGCTTCCTTGAGCGCCGCCTCGAACCGCGGGATCGGCTCGGCCATGAACTCGCCGCGGATGTAGTTGTAGCCGACGGTCGAGTTTGTCGCGTAACCGCCGATCGCCATGCCTTCGATCAGCGCGTGCGGGTTGTAGCGCAGGATGTCGCGGTCGTGGCAGGTGCCGGGCTCGGACTCGTCCGAGTTGCAGACCATGTACTTCTGCACCGGCGAGTTGCGCGGCATGAACGACCACTTGAGGCCGGTCGGGAAACCCGCGCCGCCACGGCCGCGCAGGCCGGACGCCTTGACGGTCTCGATCACCTGCTCACGCGGCGGCTTCTCCGCGAGGATTTTCTTCCAGGCGTCGTAGCCGCCGATCTTCAGGTACGTCTCGAGCTCCCACGAGCGCTCGTGCTTGAGCGGCTCGAAGCAGACGAGGTTCATTCGATCGTTCCAGTCGGCCACGCGGAACTCCTGCTCGATACGTGCTGGCGGTGGGCGGTGCGCGGGGTTACTTGTGGTCGTCGAGGATCCGGTCGACCTTCTCGGGCGTCAGATGCTCGTAGTACACGTGGTTCACCATCATCATCGGCGCGCCGCTGCAGGCCGCGAGGCACTCCTCTTCCTGCTTCAGGTAGAAACGACCGTCGGGCGTGCTCTCGCCGAGCTTGATGCCGAGCCGGCGTTCGATGTGCGAAAGGATCGTCTCGCCACCGCAGAGCATGCAGGAGATGTTCGTGCACACCGAGATGTGGTGCCGGCCCGTGGGCTTGGTTTCGAACATCGAGTAGAACGTTGCCGCCTCGTACACCTGGATCGCCGGAATGCCGAGGTAGTCGGCCACCGCGTCCATCGACTCGGCCGGCAGGTGTCCCTTCTCGTGCATGACCGCGTGCAGCGCCGCGATTACGGCCGAACGCTTGCGGTCGGCCGGGAACTTGGTGAGCCAGTGGTCGATCTCTGCGCGCACGTGCGCCGAGAGCGCCTCGCCCGTGTCGTGTGGATGGGCTTCGCTCATCGATCGATTTCTCCGAACACGATGTCCAGGGTGCCGATCACTGCGACCACGTCGGCCAGCATGTGACCCTGTGTCATTTCCTCGAGCGCGGCGAGGTGCGGGAACCCCGGCGCGCGGCACTTCACGCGGTACGGCTTGTTGGCGCCGTCCGAGACGAGGTAGATGCCGAACTCGCCCTTCGGCGCTTCCACCGCCGAGTAGACCTCGCCCTCGGGCACGCAGTAGCCCTCGGTAAACAGCTTGAAGTGATGAATCAGCGATTCCATGTCGCCCTTCATCTCCTCGCGCCGCGGCGGGACGATCTTGTGGTTGTCGACCATCACGGGGCCGGGGTTTGCCCTGAGCCAGTCGACGCACTGCTTGACGATACGGTTCGACTGGCGCAATTCCTCGACCCGGACCAGGTAACGGTCGTAGCAGTCGCCGTGGACGCCGACCGGGATGTCGAAATCCATCCGGTCGTAGACCGCGTACGGCTGCTTCTTGCGCAGGTCCCAGGCAATGCCCGAGCCGCGCAGCACCGGCCCGGTGAAGCCGAGGTTCAACGCACGCTCGGGCGTGACGACGCCGATGTTGACCGTGCGCTGCTTCCAGATGCGGTTGTCGGTCAGCAGCGTCTCGTACTCGTCGACGGCCTTCGGGAATCGCGCGGTGAAGTCGTCGATGAAGTCGAGCAGCGAGCCGGAACGCGCTTCGTTGAGGCGGTCGATTTCCTTCTTGCTGCGGAACCGCGACGGCGCGTACCGCGGCATCGTGTCCGGCAGGTCGCGATAGACGCCGCCGGGCCGGTAGTACGTCGCGTGCATGCGCGTGCCCGAGACCGCCTCGTAGCAGTCCATCAGGTCTTCGCGCTCGCGGAAGCAGTACAGGAACATCGTCATCGCGCCGATGTCGAGGCCGTGCGCGCCGAGCCACATCAGGTGGTTCAGGATGCGCGTGATTTCGTCGAACATCGTGCGGATGTACTGCGCGCGCAGCGGCGCCTCGATCCCGAGCAGCTTCTCGATCGCACGGACGTAGGCGTGCTCGTTGCACATCATCGAGACGTAGTCGAGCCGGTCCATGTAGCCGATCGACTGGTTGTACGGCTTCGACTCCGCGAGCTTCTCGGTCGCGCGGTGGAGCAGGCCGATGTGCGGGTCGGCCTTCTGCACGACCTCGCCGTCCATCTCAAGCACGAGACGCAGCACGCCGTGCGCAGCCGGATGCTGCGGGCCGAAATTCATCGTGTAGCTGCGGATCTCAGCCATTGCGGGGGGCGTCCTTGAGCGCGGCCTCGTAGCGGTTGTCCTCGCGGATCACGCGCGGGACCAGCGTGCGCGGCTCGATGCTGACGGGCTCGTAGACGACGCGACCCCTGGCCGGGTCGTAGCGCACCTCGACGTTGCCGGACAGCGGGAAATCCTTGCGGAACGGATGGCCGAGGAAGCCGTAGTCCGTCAGCAGCCGACGCAGGTCCGGGTGCCCCTTGAACAGGATGCCGAACAGGTCGAACGCCTCGCGTTCGAACCAGTCCGCCGACTTCCAGACGCCGATCACCGACTCCATGACGGGCGGCTCGCCGGGCGCGCACCAGGCGCGCAGCCGCAGGCGGCGGTTGGTCGTGACCGACAGCAGGTGATAAACGACGGCAAAGCGCCTGCCCTCTTCACCTCTCCCAGCTTGCTGGGAGAGGTCGGCCGCAGGCCGGGTGAGGGCCAGGCCAGGTCCA
>DATMIB010000240.1:0-2703 GCA_035554635.1 Steroidobacteraceae bacterium
TTGCCGAGCCCAGCCAGGCCAGCGACCGTCCAGCCGTGCACGCGCCGGCGCCAGGTCAAGCCGACGTCCCAGTTGCGGTAATGCTCGGGGTTGAAATAGGCGCGCTCGACGTCCTGCTCGCTGCTCGAGTACTGCCGCCAGCGTGCCTGGGCAGACACACCTTGCTCCGGCATCAACGCGTAGATCAGCCGGGCGCGAAACTGCGTGCGCGAATTGCCGTCGGTGAACGGTTGCCAGCCGACGAGCCCGGTCGCGGTCCAGCGCGGGCCGAACTGCTGCTCGACGCTCGCCGCGGCGTAGCCGTAACTGATGCTGCGCTCGATCGCGGCGCGCGTGGCGACGACGTCGCCTGCGGCAATGAGCTCGACACCGGTGGATTCGCGCGGACGCAGCGACCACGTCACGTCGCCGATGGGGCGCACCTCGCCGCCCACGACCGCGAGGCCGCCCTCGGCGCGCAGGCCGGTGAGCGTCGTGCGCTGCTGGTTGCGATACATCCCGACGATGCCGACGATGTCGTCGCTCCAGCCGTCCTGGGCGTAGTGCACGTTCTGCATCGCCACGCCGCCGTATTGGTACGGCGAGTCGTAATCGAACAGCAATCCGCCGCGCGCGAGCAGGCCGAGCATGTCGTCGGCGTCGTCCTCGTAGCGGGCCTGTGCCACGACGGCTGTGTCGCTGGCCGGGGCCGCCTGCGCTTCCGCACGCGCTGCCACGAGTCCGAGCGCACACAGCGCAATTGCCGGTGCCACGAGCCGCTTCATTTCGAACCCCACGTCTTGCGCAACCCGAGCAGCTCGGAGAATTGCCCTGCGACGCTCGCGGGCTGCAGGATCAGGCTGTACGCGAACGCATAAAAGACGAAACCGCCGATGTTGCGCCGCACGCGCAGGCCCTGCTTTTCGAACATGCGGCTGCCGATCCTGTACATCACATAGTTGACGATCAGTGCCATCGGCAGCAGCGCGAGCGTCAACGGCCCGGCGATCCAGTAGATGCCGAAGCAGGCGAGCACGATCCCGGGAATGAAGAACAGCGTGTAGGCGAGGTCGAGTGCGGGGAACGTCATGTTCCACCAGACGAACAGCGTCGACAGCCGCGGCGCCACGATGACGCCCGGGTGCTGACGGAAGGCCTCCATCATGCCCCGGCTCCACCGCTGGCGCTGGCGAATGAACTGCCGCAACCTGTCCGGCACGTTGGTGAAGGACACCGCGTCCTCCGCGTAACCGACGCGCCAGCCGCGTTCGAGCAGCGCCCAGGTCAGCACGATGTCCTCGCCGACGCAATCGTGCCAGCCGCCGATCGATCGCAGCGCCGCTCGCTCGTACATCGAGAATGCACCCTGCGCCACCATCGTGCCCTGGAACAGCGACTGCACGCGCTTGATCGCGGATATGCCGTGGAAGTAGTCCCACTCCTGCGCGCGCGTGACCCAGTTCTTGCGCGAGTTGCGCACGAGCACCGTGCCCGCCACCGCGCGCGTCTTCTGCGGATCGCTGAAATAGCGCTCGACGAGATTGCGCAGGGCGTTCGCGTACAGGTACGAGTCGCCGTCGACCGTGACGATGTAGTCGTGGCGGGCTTCGGCCAGGCCACGGTTGAGTGCAGCGGACTTGCCGAGGTTGCGCGGCTGGCGCACCAACCGCAGCCAGGGCCGCGGGTGCCGCTCGACGATCGCGGCAGTCGCGTCGGTCGAGCCGTCGTCGATCACGATCACTTCGATCGGGCCGGGATACTGCTGCTGCTCGATGGAGTGCAGCGTGTCCGCGATGGCCGTCTCCTCGTTGTAGGCGGCGACCAGGATCGTGATACCCGGGTAATGCCCCAGCGCGCTCCGTTCCGGCCGTCGATCGACCAGCAGGGCCATCACGAGGAACGAATTCATCATCCCGGGCAGGATCGCGATGCCGGCGACGGCAAACACCGCGAGCGGCATGCCGACGAGGCCGGCGAGATCGCGCAGCCACGGCAGCGACAGGTAGATCGACAGCACGGTCCAGGCAGTGCTGAAGGCGAGGGCGAGGCTGAACTTGGCCGGGACCGAAAGATAGAGACGGCGGCTTCGTGTCGGCGCCGCCACGGGCGCCGGCGTTGGAGGTGGGGACGGCGGCACGACGACCGGCCGCAGCCGGAACTCACGGATCGCGGTGGCGTCGGTGAGGTCCGTCTCGGAGCTGGTATCGAGCTCGCGGCGGGCGCGCGGAGGGGATGGCGTGTCGAGCATGGCAATGGCGTGTCGCAGGATGCAGCCTCGAGCCGTGCGGCACCGGGGCGCCTGCATCCATGCCGGCACACAAATGCTAGTGAGCGAAAACCCACCCGATCGTCGACTGCGTCACACTTTGAGGCGTGGCCGGGCGTTCTCCCGCGCTATGTGAGAAGGCCAGCACGAGGCTGGCCTTCCTTCGCGATGCGACGGCGGGGAGCCTGTCACATCAGCGACGCGACTTGCGCAGCTTCTGGATCGCCTGCAACTGGGCGGCGAGTGCCGAGAGCTCGGCCTCGACGCTGGCGATGTCCTGCTTCTCAGTGCGCGCGCGCAGGGCTTCTTCGGCGAGCCGCTTGGCCTCGAGCACCTTGGCTTCGTCGAGGTCCGCGGCGCGGATGGCGGTGTCGGAGAGGACGTTGATGTGGTCGGGCTGCACTTCGAGGAAGCCGCCCTGCACGTACACCATTTCCTCTTCGGCCTTGCCCGGCACC
>DATMIB010000241.1:0-1995 GCA_035554635.1 Steroidobacteraceae bacterium
GCAGATGGACGAGGTGACGCAGCAGAACGCGGCGCTCGTCGAGGAGGCGGCGGCCGCCGCCGAGGCGATCGTCGCGCAGGCGCAGAACCTGAACGCGATGATTGCACGCTACAAGCTCGCCGACGCCGACGCTGTGCCAGCGCGTGCACCGATCGCGAAGGCTGCGGCCCCGGTGGAGCCGAAGCCGGCCGACGTGCCCACCGAGCGTCGTCGATCAAACCGTCCGTGGAGCGAGGCCGCTGGCAAGCCGAAGACCGTCGCGCCCAGGGCGTCCGCGGCACCCGTAAAGAAGGCGATCGGCGCCGGGGAAACCGACTGGCACGAGTTCTGACCGTCGCTGCCTGAGCGCGGGGGCGGTGCAATGCGCCGCCCCCGTGGCGTTCAGTTGTCCTTCGCGCCCTGCTGCACCCAGTCCTTGAGCACCTGGATTTCCCGCTTCTCCAGCTTCGCGCGCCCGTGCGGCATCTGGATCGACGGGTCGGCGCGTCCCTCGACCAGGACGATCAGGTTGCTGCCCACCGGGTCGCCCGGCACCACGAACGGCCCGAACTTGCCGCCCTTCATGAGGCTGGCATGGCTGCTGACGTCGAAGCCGCTCGCGCGGGATCCGACGCCCCCCGGTGCGTGGCATTCGAGACAGTGCCTTGCGAGTATGGGCCGCACGTCGGCACTGTAGCTGACAGTTCTCGGCGCACATGCAGGGAAGAGGGCGATGCATGCGAGCATCGTTCCGCACGCAGGAAAGCGTCTGGACATTTTGCGGCCCTCCACGACAGGGTTTCGCGTATCACTTCGCCAGCGCGTCCATGATCGCGTGCCGACCGTCGGTCATCGCGAACATGAACAGGTTGCCGGTGCCGCCCGGAACGGTGTTGGAGCCCTGGTACGGCCACCAGTGGCCCATGCCGCCGCCCATCATTCCGCCACCACCCATCATGCCGCCGCCCCAACCGCCCGCGCCGTACTGGAAGCAGCCCATGCTGGACATCCAGCCCTGCATGGCATTCGCGTCCACGAGCGTGCCGTGGCCTTGGTAGCTGCCGTCCAGGATGCCGCACGACGAGACCGCCGCGACGAGCTGGTACAGGTTGTGCGTGGGGTCGGGAACGCTGACGGTGCCGTTGAACACGCAGCCGCGCGAGTCGCTGCCGGTGAGCACGCCCGACGTCGAGAACGACAGTGTGATCGTGTAGCCGATCGAGGTGGTACGCGTGTAGGTGCCGGCGAGCAAGTCGAGCGAGGCCGGCCGGTCGTACGCCGGGCCCATCGAGAAACTGAAGTGGGCGTCGTCGCCGCTGCCGCTGAAATGGCCGCTCCAGGTGCCGCCGGCGTAACTCGCCATCATCGACCACATGCCGTAGTTGCTGCCGTCCGGGAACTGCCGGCCCGGATACATGTAGCCGGTCATGTCGACGTTCATCTGCGTGCCGGTGACCGGCATCTGGCCGGTCCACACGCGCCCGTCCGTCGTCATCCAGACGCTGTGACCGGAGTCGCTGGTGAAGCCGATGGCGCTGGAGGTGCCGCTCGTCGACGTGACCGAGCCTTGCCAGACGCCGGGCGTGGTCTTGGTCGAGCCGGTGGAACCGCTCGAACCGCCGTTGCTGCCGCCATTCGACACGGCATTCGAACTGCCGCTGCCGCCGCCGCCACACGCCGACATCGTCAATGCCACGGCCATCGCAAGCACGGAAGTCTTGGTCTTCATGACAATCCTCCAACCAGCACAGGTATCGAATGAGACGCGAGCTTTGCGGCGCGTCCCGTGGTCGATCACTGCGGTTCAATTCGGAGGGCGCAGGTTCACCTCGAACCGGGTTTCGAACCGGTCGAGCACGGACGCCGGCGTATCGAAGCTGCGATGTGGCACGACGTGCAGCGGCATCGAAGCGATGGCAAGTGCCGGCACGTGCGACATGTATGGTTCGCCATCAGGAACAGTCCGAAAAGCGCTGAGCGTGCCCGCCGTCGCATGGGGCACATTTAGAGTCGATC
>DATMIB010000242.1:0-15301 GCA_035554635.1 Steroidobacteraceae bacterium
CAGCGGCGGCAGGAAATACAACGTCATGGCGAACGTGGCGTAGACGACCAGCAGCATGACGCCGAGGTACCAGGCCGAGCGACCGCCGTTCGCCATGAAGATCACGGTCAGCGTGCTCAGGGTCACCATGACCACGGCCCCGGGCCAGAAGTGCAGGTCCATCGGTTCCGGTGCAATGAACAGGCTCAGCAGCACCAGCACCGGCGCGACGAACAGCGCGATCTGCGACGAGCTGCCGAGCGCGATGCCGACGCTCAGGTCGAGGCGGTTCTTGCGTGCCGCGGCGAACGCCGCCGTCATTTCGGCCGCGGCACCGACGAGCGCGACGACGATGAAGCCGACGAACGCCGGTGTCATGCCGAACGCAAGGGCTGCGTGTTGCACGGACTCGACGAAGATCTCGCTCACGAGCGCCACCGTCACGGTCACGGCGGCGAGCACCGCGACGGCGACCTTGACCGGCCAGAGGTGCGACAGGTCGCCGTGGTCGGGACCCGCGACGCTCGCGAAGACGTGCCGGTGGGTCCACAGCGAAAACACGAGGCCGAGTGCATAGGCAACGAGCAGCAGGATCGACAGGCCGATGCTCAGGCGCCCGATCACGGCCTCGGCGCCCGGACGGTCCGTCGCGCCGATGAACGACGGCACCAGCAGCGCCACCACGGCCAGGAACAGCATGCCGCCCTGCAGCCGCGCGCTCTCGGCGTTGTACTCCTGCACGCGGTGCTTGAGGCCGCCGAGCAGCAACGCCATGCCCAGCATGAACAGCGAATTGGTGACGATGGCGCCGGCGATCGACGCCTTCACCAGCGCGAGCATGCCGGCACGCAGCGCGGTGATCGCGATGACGAGCTCGGTCAGGTTGCCGAGGGTCGCATTCAGCAGGCCGCCGATGGCGTCGCCGGTCTTTGCTGCGACGCTTTCGGTGGCGAAGCTCAGCAGCGACGCCAGCGGCAAGATCGCGAGCACCGACAGCACGAACAGCAGCGTGTGCGACTCTGGCGCGAGGCGGCGCGCGATGAAGACCGCGGGCACCGCGAGCAGCAGGCACAGCACGGGGTCCAACTTGAGCGCGCGGACCGCCCCCTTCAGCATGGTCGCCCCTTTCGAGCGACCACGTCGGCCCGGCGCTGTATCGAGACCACGGCGATTTGCATCCGCCGTCCGTTACGACAACTCAACGGAACACGCCGCGTTCGAGGATCGTGCCGTGCCCGACCGGACGACCGACCGCGATCCAGATGCTCCAGGCATCGGTGCTCGTGGCGCCGAACCCGAGCGTGAGCGGGCCCGCCTGCGTCCGGCCCGTGATGTACACCGAACCGCCGTAGATCTCGCCGTCGTCGACGAGGTCGAGACGGTCGTAGGTCTGCGCAACCTGCAGCCGCACGCCGGCGTAGAGCGCCTGGCCACGCAGGGTCATGATGTCGGCGAGCTTCCAGAGGTAGCTGCCGGCGGCGGACCAGTAGGCACTCGCACGCAGTTCGCCGAGCTCGTAGCCGGGGAAACTGCCCGGGCCGCCGAGCATGAACAGGCGGTCGGGCGGCAGCGTGCTGCCGAGGTCCGTGCCACCGGCGAACGTCGCCCAGACGACGTCCTTGCGGACCGGCACGGCCATGCCGACACCGGCCTCGACGCGCTTCCACTCGCGTTCGGCGCCGAGCGATTCGTCGCTCTGCAGGTACTCGAGCATGCCGGCCATGCCCTTGGTCGGATTGAACGCCGTGTCGCGGCTGTCGTAGGTCGTGACGAACGTGACACCGGCATCGTCGAAGTCGCCTTCGGGCAGGAACGAGGAGCCGGTGTCGACGTCGACGGTACGGTGCGTGTAGAGGTACCCGAGCCGTGCCTGCGCGCGGCTGCCGAAGTTGACGCCGAGGTCGAGCGCGCCGCCGATGTCGCCGAAGTTGTAGGTCGCGATGCGCTCGCCGTCCGAGAAGATGTCCTCGCGCGTGAGCGAAAGCAGCGCCCGCGGTTCGACGAACCAGCGCTGCGCCACGTCGAGCGGCTGGTAGAAGCTCGTCTTGAGCAGGTTCTCGTAACCGACCTGGAACTCGTTGCGCCACTCGGCGCCGTAGGAGTTGAGCCAGGTGCGCGTGTGCTTGCCGTACAGCAGGAAACCGAGGTCGCCGCCGGCCGAGCCGTAGACGCCCAGGTCGAAGTTGACGTAGTGCGGGCCCCAGCGTTTTTCCTGCGGCAGCCATTCGAGCGTCGGGCTGGCCGGATCGCCGACCAGGCGGTACGACACCGACTCGAACTCGCGCAAGGTCGACATGCGCTTGGCCTCGGCGCTGATTTTCTCGATGTCGACCGCATCGCCGGGCTTCACCTGGGCGCGACTGGCGAGGTAGTCGGGATTGACGCGCTCGAGGCCGAGGTACTTGACGTCCGCGACGCGGGTCTCGATCGCCTGTTGCGCGGTCACGCCCGCACGCCAGGCCTGGTACTCGGCGGCAGGGACGGAAAAGCGCGCGAGCGTCGAGGCCGCGGTGCGGGCCGCCTTTTCGCCGAGCGGCACGGTCTCAGGCACGCGTTCGAAGTCCGCCGTCGTGATGTCGCCCATGTAGACGTCGACCAGCACGTCGCGTGGCGTCAGCGTCGCGAGTTGCAGCTTTTCGTTGGCCTCGATCATGACGCCGTTGCTGCGGCTCAGCAGCTGCGTCGCGGTCTGGAGTTGCTCGCGGGGCACCGAGGGTTCGACCAGGTTCACGACGATGACCTGCTCGGCACAGAGGTCGCGGGCGACGTCGACCGGGATGTTTCGCACCATGCCGCCGTCGGCCAGGATGTACTGCTCGGTGGCAACCGGCGCAAACGCGCCCGGGATGGCCATGCTCGCCCGCATCGCCGTCGCGAGGTCGCCGTCCTTGAGCACGACCATGTCGCCGGAGACCATGTCGGTCGCGACGGCGCGAAACGGGATCGGCAGCTTGTCGAAGTCCGGCTGCATGCGCGCGCCGGCCACGTAGGTGCGCAGCAGGTCCTCGATGCTGGCCGTGTTGACGATGCCGCCGGGAATAACGAGCTGCTTGCCCTGCAAGCCCATCTCGAAGGTGTTGCTGTAGGTCACGCCCGCGCGCTTCTGTTCGATCGGCTGCAGGTCGCGGCCACCGACGCCGCCGACGACGGCCTTCCAGTCGATGCTGCGCAGGAACGTCTCGAGGTCCTTCGCTGGGATGCCGGAGGCGTAACCGGCGCCGATCAATGCGCCCATGCTGGTGCCCGCGATGCAGTCGACCGGCACGCGCAATTCCTCGAGCACCTTGAGCACGCCGACGTGCGCGCCGCCTTTGGCGCCGCCGCCGGCAAGCACAAGCCCTACCTTGGGTCTCGCAGTGGCGCCGGCGGGAGCAGAGGACTGTTCAGCCCAGGCGACGGACAGGGTCAGGCAGGCGGCCGCGCAGGCGAATGCGGGACGGGTAACACTCGAGAACATGAACTACTCCCTGGACCGGCGCGCACACATTTTCTTCGATCGGCGTCCAGCGCGAACTGCGCGGCATTGTCGCCGCAACGGCGCAGCACATCCGCATAGTCGTGACGGCGTTGCGTGCACCGCGCGGATGCCCGCATAACCCGACCGTTGTTTCGCGTAGCGCGTATGATGTTCGTGGCGCTCGGTCGTTCGATGAAATTACTCTAATCAAAGACTACAGCCGAGGATTTTGTTTATGTGCCAGAAAGGATTTTGGTTCCTGACCGCGGGTTGGGCCTGTCTTGCCACGGGCACGCTCGCGGCTCCCGCGGCGCTCGCCCAGGACGCGCCCGATTTACTGACCGACCCGTTCCACATCGCCCTGGGCACGTTCATCATCTCCAGCCAGCCCGAAGTGCAGCTCAACGGCGAGACGTTGCAGGGTGACCGCGTCGACTTCGGCCGCGAACTCGGTGGTGGCGACGCATCGCGCGTGCGGCTCGACGCCGACTGGCGCTTCGGCGACACGCAGCGGCACAAGGTCCGCGCGATTGCCTTCGCGATGAATCGCGAGCGCACCCACACGATCGACGAGGAGATCACCTGGGGCGACGACGTGTACCCCATCGACGCGGAGCTCAAGGCGAAGTTCGAGTTCTCGATCATCGAACTCGCCTACGAGTACGCGTTCCTGCGGCGCGACACCTACGAGGTCGGCGCGTCGATCGGCCTGCACTACACGTCGATGGAGGCCGGGCTCAGCGCCGAGCGCACCTCGACTGGCGAGACGCTCGACATCTCGAACGAAGCCAGCGTCGATGCCCCCTTGCCAGTGATCGGCCTGCGCGGGCTCTGGAAGCTGCCCCACAATTTCTACATCGACGCCCAGGGCCAGTTCTTCGCCCTGTCGATCGACGAGTACGACGGCAACCTGCAGGATTACCGCGTGATGGTTACCTGGCAGCCCAAGGACTGGCTCGGGGTCGGGGTCGGTTACAACCGGTTCAAGGTCGACGTCGACGTTGCCAAGGACCGCTTCGACGGGTCCCTGGAATGGACCTACGACGGCCCGATGATCTTCTACAGCGCCTCGTTCTGACGCTGCGTCCTGACGGGGCGGACCATCACAAGCAGGGAGGCGGCATGCGTGCACTGACCGCGAGGCATCTCGATCCGGGTTCGTGGCTCGGCGAGCTGCTGTTCGGGCTGATCATGACGCTGACATTCACGCTCGGCGCGGGCATCGTCATTGAGGAAGAAGGGCGCGAGGGCGTGCGCACGATGCTGTTCGCGATCCTCGGCTGCAACCTCGCCTGGGGCATCATCGACGGCGTGCTGTACGTGCTCGGGCGAGCATTCGAGCGCGGCCGCCTGCGGCGCGTCGCGGCCACGGCGCGGGCGGCGAGCGACGACGCCCGGGCGCGGGCGCTGATCGCGGGCGAGCTCGACGAGGTGCTCGCACCGGTCACCGTGGAGGCCGATCGAGATCGGCTCTACGCGGCAATGCTCGACAGCCTCCGCACACGGGAGCCGGTGCCGAACCGCATAACGGCCGAGGACGTGCGCGGCGGGCTCGCCGCCGGGTGGCTGGTGTTCGCCTGCAGTTTCCCGGCCATCCTGCCGTTCCTGTTTCTCGACGACCTGTACGTCGCGCTGCGGATCTCCAACGTCATCCTGATCGCGCTGATGTTCCTCGCGGGCTACCGGCTGGCCCAGCGCCACACACTTGCGCGGCCCTGGGTCGCCGGAACGCTGCTGATGCTGGTCGGGGTGTTCCTGGTCGCGCTCGCGATCCCGCTCGGCGGCTGAGGCCGGGCGGCGCGGCGGCGGGCGACGGTGGGCGTTGCCGGGTGACCGCGTCTGCCGCTAGCCGCCGCGGCGATACGAACTCGGCGTGACGCCGACGCGGCGCCGGAACGCCGTGGCGAAGTTCGCGGCGCTCGAGAATCGGACGGATTCCGCGATCTGCTGGATCGGCATCTCGGTGTCGCGGAGCAGCTGCCGTGCGACGTCCTCGCGGACCGACTCGAGCAGTTCGCTGTACTGCACGCCGTGGTCCTGCAGGTGGCGGTCGAGCGTGCGCCGGTGCATCGAGAGCAGCCCCGCGATGTCTTCCATCGTGAATGCACCAAACAGCAGCTGCTTGCGCAGGATGCGCCGTACCGTGGCGGGGAAGTCGGCCAGGATCTGCGCCTGTTGCGACTGCACCGCCTGCTCGACGCCGCGGCGCAATGCCGGATCGACGGCGGGCAGCGGCCTGTCGAGCCAGTGCCGCGCGAACACGAGCGCCGAGTCTTCCTTGTCGAAGTGCACGGGCGCGCCGAAGAACTTGTTGAACGGTCGCAGGTTCGACGGCTCGCGGCTTGCGAACTGGACCTCGGTCGGGACCCACTCGTGGCCACACAGGTCCTGCACGATGTTGTACCCGATCGCGATGCCGCCGAGCTGGAAATGGCGCGTGTCGCGCATGCCGTGCTGCAGCACGCTGTACACGAAGCGGGCATAGCTGCCGGTTTCGATCAGTACGCAGGCGGCTGCCGTGTCGTGCAGGTTGAAATGATCGATGAAGCTGCGCAGGCCGTCCCCGACAGTGCGTGCGCAGCGGGCAGCCTGCCCGGCGAGGCCCATGTCTTCGAGTCGCGCGCGCTGACCGACCAGCAGGCCGAAATAGTCGCAGCCGGCGCGGCGCTCGCACACGAGGAACAGGCGCTCGAGTTCGGGGTACGTGACGACGTTGTCACGGCTGTCGAACAGCCGCGGGGGGAGTTCCGCCTCGGCGAGCACGTCGGCGAGCGCGATGCCACGTTCCTGCAGCAACGGCGGCAGGCCCCAGGCGGCGCCGACCCGCAACGTGCCGACCAACGGCGTCGCGTCCGCGTCGCGCAGGGAATTTCGCCGGCCCCGGCGCCGATTGCCTCGTTTGAGCGTTGTCACAAAAACAAAAGCTCCCGGTTGGAACGGATCATACACTCGTCGACAAAGGTGGGAAGCGGAATTGCCAAGTCCCGGAGGCCGCAATTCAATGCAAGCGGGCGCAGGCGTCAACAATCGGCGCAGTCCGACGCCGAGCGTTGCGGCGGCGGGGATCAAGACGGGGCATTTCCACCTCGGTCATCGGAGTGGGCCGAGTCAGTTCTCAGGGAGCGAAAACATGAAACAAACAAGCAACGGAGCCAGGCGACCACTGAGTTTTGCGCGCCCGGTGCGTGCCATGATCGCCTGCACGCTGTCGGTTTGCACGACGGTAGCCGTGGCGGACGAGGCGAACGGCACGTTCGAGATCTACGGCTTCGCCCAGGCCGATTTCATCATGGACGTCGGTGGCCGGCTCGACCCGGCCTGGGACGACGCCTTCCGGCCCTCGAAGATCTGCCTGGACGGGGCCTGTGGCAGTGACGGCCAGTCGAGCATCAGCGTCAAGCAGTCACGGATCGGTGTCAAAGGCGCGATGCCGACGGGCGCGGGCACGGCGCCGCTCGACTTCAAGTTCGAGATCGACATGTTCGGCGTCGGCGTCGATGCCGGGCAGACCACCGTCCGGCTCCGCCACGCCTACGGCGAATGGGGCCCGATCCTCGCAGGCCAGACCAACAGCCTGTTCATGGACGGCGACGTGTTCCCGAACACGATCGATTACTGGGGCCCGGCGGGCATGGTGTTCTACCGTAACGTACAGCTCCGCTGGACGCCGTTCCGCAGCGAGTCGAGCCACTTCGCGATCGCGATCGAGCGCCCGAGCAACGACATCGATCCCGGCAACCTGCGTCTGATCGACGGGCTCGAGGACCTGCGCGTCCAGAACGACGAGGAACTGCCCGACTTCACGGCACAGTACCGCTACGGCGGCGACTGGGGTCACGTGCAGCTGGGCGGCATCCTGCGCAAGGTCGGCTTCGAGCTGAGCCTCGACGGCACCGACTGGGTCGACGGCAGCGAGACCGGCTGGGGCCTGAACCTCGGGCTCGTGTTCAACACCTTCGGGCAGGACAAGCTGCTGCTGCAGGCCGTGTACGGCGAGGGCGTCGCGAGCTACATGAACGACGGCGGCATGGACCTCGCGCCGCAGGTGAACGTCGACGGCAGCGGCGCGCCGGTCAATGTCGAAGCCGAGGCGGTGCCGCTCACGGGCGTGCTCGCCTACTACGACCACTTCTGGAACGAGCGCTGGTCGAGTTCGATCGGTTACAGTTACACCGAGGTCGACAATACCAACTTCCAGGACGACGACACCTTCCACAAGGGCGACTACGCCTCCGGGAACGTGCTGTTCTACCCGGCAGACAACCTCATGTTCGGCGCCGAGGTGCTCTGGGGTAAACGCACCAACAATGACGGGGCGAGCGACGACGACGTGCGTTTCCAGTTCACGGCCAAGTACACGTTCGGCACCAGGTTTTGAATCACGGAGAGTCAGGGATGGGCAGAGCGAGCCGGAATCCGGGGCTGGCCGTGGTCGTCGCCGCGCTGGCCATGTCGGTCGTCACCGTCACCGGCCACGCGCGGACGCCTGCCGCGGATCCGGCCACGAAGGACTTCCAGCGCGTCGTCGACGCCGCGCATGCGAAGTACAAGGACCTCAAGGACGGCAAGAACGCCGACTACATCCCGATCCTGACGGAGACACCGAGCGACCTGTTCGGCGTCGTCATCGTCGCACGCGACGGCAAGGTCTACGGAGCGGGCGACGTCGACTACAAGTTCTCGATCCAGTCCGTGTCGAAGCCGTTCACCGCGGCACTGGTCATGAAGCAGCAGGGCGCGGCGGTGCTGCGCGACAAGATCGGCGTCGAACCGACCGGGCTGCCGTTCAACTCGAAAATGGCGCTCGAGCTCTACGATGCCCGCTCGGTGAACCCGCTCGTCAACGCCGGTGCAATCGCTGCCGTGAGCCTGGTGCAGGCCGGTTCCGAGCAGGAGCGCTGGACGGAAGTGCTCGGCAACCTGAGCGACTTCGCCGGTGCGCCGCTCGGCGTGCTGGAGAAGGTCTACGACTCCGAGTACACGACGGCGTTCGGCAACCGTGCGATCGCCAACCTGCTGTACAACTACGGCCGGCTCTACAGCGACCCGGAAGAGGCCCTGCGCGTCTACACGCGGCAGTGCTCGGTCGGTGTCAGCGCGCGCGACCTGGGCGTGATGGGTGCGACGCTCGCAAACGGGGGCGTCAACCCGCTCACGAAAAAGCAGGTCATGGCCGCGAAGGACGTGCCGGAACTGCTGGCCGTGATGGCGACGGCCGGGTTTTACGACGAGTCGGGCGAGTGGATGTACACGGCCGGGCTGCCGGCCAAGACCGGCGTCGGCGGCGGTATCGTTGCCGTCGTGCCCGGGCGCTTCGCGATCGCCGCGTTCTCGCCGCGACTCAACGAGGCCGGCAACAGCGTGCGGGCCATGCACGCGATCCGCGACATCGCCGGACAGCTCGGCGTTGGCGTGTTCGGGCCCAACCCCGAATGAGCATGCACGTGCACGGCGATGGCTTCGCGCAGTCGAGCCACGATCACAGCGGCGGCCGGTCGTCCGGCCGCCCATTGGAGGTAGAGCTGATGTCCATGGTCCTGTTGCGGCGAATCGCGTCGCTGGTGCGAGCACTTGCCGTCCCGCTCGGGGCGCTGCTCGCGGCGCCGGCCGCGCACGCCTCGTTCCTGTCCGGCGAGGCGCTCGCGAAGGCAGCCAACGTGATTGCGCTGGTCGTGATCATCGTCGTGCCGATCGTGGTGATCGTGCTGTTCTGGATGGTGCACGTGCTGCCCGAGAAGATCGCGCACAAGCGGCACCACCCGCAGCAGGAGGCGATCCAGGTGCTGTGCCTGCTGTCGCTGTTCTTCGGCGGGCTGCTCTGGCCGTTCGCATGGCTCTGGGCCTACACCAAGCCCGTACTGCACAAGATGGCTTACGGCCGCGACAAGAGCGACGAGTACTACGAGCGCCTGGCCGAGAAGGCGCCGGAGTTCGAGCAGACGCTGCGCCACGACGTGAGCAAGTTGCGTGGCGACCTCGACCGGTTGATCGAGCGGTCCAACGCGCCCGAGGAGTTGCGCGCGATCCGTGAGCAGCTGGCGGCACTCGAGCCGCGGCTGCCGGCGACGTCCCCGACCACGGCGGAGGAGGCACGCTGATGGAAATCCTCCTGCTCGGCATCTACAGCTTTTTCGTCTGGCTGATCTTCTTCAAGTTCAAGTGGCTGCCGTGGAACGCCACGTCGCAGGTGACGGTCGTGGTGATCCCGATCGTCGGCATCGCGACGATGATCCTGTGTCTGAACGTGTTCGCGCCGTCGTCGTCCGACGTCCGCGTGTTCAAGTACACGATCCCGATCGTCTCGCAGGTGCGCGGGCGCGTCGTCGAAGTGCCGGTCCAGGAAGGCAACCAGCTGGTCAAGAAAGGCGACGTGCTGTTCCGGATCGACCCGGCCCCTTACCAGCTCGCGGTCGACAGCCTGATGGCGCAGCTCGTCGGCGCCAAGGGCGGCAACGAGCAGCTGCGCGAACAGTTGAAGTCCGCGACGGGCAACACGGCGGCGCTGATGACGCGGCTCGACCTGGCGCGCAAGCGCGTGGCACAGAACAAGGAACTCGCCACGACGGGAGCCGGGAACAGGTTCGACCTCGAACAGGCCGAAGCGAACCTGCGTGACCTCGAGGCACAACTCGGTGCCTCGGTCGCGAACGAGGCCCAGGTGCGTGCCCAGCTGGCCGCGACGGTCAATGGCGACATCGCCTCGGTGGCCAAGCTCAAGGCCGACCTCGCCAACGCCGAATGGGAACTCGAACAGACGGTCACACGCTCGCCGTGCGACTGCTACGTGATCAACCTCGCGCTGCGCCCGGGGGCGTTCGTGGCGGGCATGCCGTTCAACCCGGTCATGACGCTGGTCGAAGCGGACGGGCAGGTCGTCGCGCTCTACAACCAGAACGAGCTGCACCAGATCGAGCCCGGCAATTACGCAGAGTTCACGCTCAGGACTAACCCCGGCAAGGTCGTGCGTGCCAAGGTCGATTCGATCATCTGGGCGACCGGTGCCGGACAGATGCAGGCCTCCGGCACGGTGCCGATGACCGGCGTGCTCACGGCGCCGCCCAACCGGTTCGCGGTCAAGTTCGACGTGGAAGAGCAGGACAAGCCGCTGCTGATCGCGGCGGGCGCGGCCGGCAACGCGGCGGTCTACACCAACAGCGGCAAGATGATCCACATCGTGCGCATGGTGATCCTGCGTGTCGGTGCCTACACCGACTACCTCGTGCTGAAGCTGCACTGACATGACGACGCGACACAGGCACACGACGCTGGCGTTCGCGGTGCTCGCCGCGCTGGGCGGTTGCGCGCTCGCGCCGCCACCGACGCCCGAGGACTACCGGGCCGAAGCGTTGCCACACTTCCAGGTGCCCGCGCAGTGGACCGCCGGCGAGACCGGCGGCGCTGTCGAAGCCGGCTGGTTGCAGGCGTTCGACGACCCGCAGCTGCGGGCGCTCGTCGGCGAAGCCGTCGCCAACAGTCCGGACCTGCGCGTCGCCGCGGCGCGCGTGCAGGTGGCCTCCGAGTACGCGCAGCTCGCCGATTCGACGCTGTGGCCGCAGGTGAACCTGCTGGCGCGTGGCGGCGGCGACATGAGCGGCGACTCCTCGGGCCTGCAAGGCGTCGGGATCTTCGCCGACTGGGAGCTCGACCTCTGGGGCCGCGTCCGGTCGGGGAAGGCGGCGCAGCACGAGGCCTATGCCGCCGCCGTCGCCGACGGCGAGTACGCACGCCAGTCGATCGCGGCGCTGACCGCCAAGTCTTATTTCCTTGCGGTCGAGGCGGCGCTGCAGCAGCGGCTGGCCGGTGAGATGCTGGGCGCCGCGTCGCAACTGGTCTCACTGACCGAACAACGCGAACGGGTCGGCAAAGGCGACGGCTACGACTCGGCGCTCGCACGGGCCAACGTCGAGTCGTTCCGCGACACGGCGGAGCAGTTGCAGCTCGCGCGCGAGCAGGCGCTGCGTGCGCTCGAGGCACTGCTCGGCCGCTATCCCGGTGCGCAGATCGAGACGGCGACCGAGTTGCTCGCACTGCCGGGAGCGGTGCCCGCGGGCCTGCCGTCGGAGCTGCTCGAGCGGCGTCCGGACGTGCGGGCAGCGGACCGTCGGGTCGCCGCAGCGTTCCACCGCACGCAGGAGGCCAAGGCCGCGCGTCTGCCGCGGATCTCGCTCACGGCATCCGTCAACGACATCTCGAGCGAGCTGTTCGTGCTCAAGAACCGCGACAACCCCGTCTGGAGTGCCGGCGCGAGCCTGATGGCGCCGCTGTTTACGGGCGGTGCGCTCAGGCAGCAGGTGCGGATCCGCACGGCCGAGCAGCAGCAGGCCGTCGCGGAGTACGGCCAGGTCGGCGCGCGTGCGTTCGGCGAAGTCGAAGGTGCGTTGTCGGCCGAGTTCGCGGCCAGGCGGCGTGAGGCCGTGCTGGCGCGCGCCGTGAACGAGAACCTCCGCGCCGCGGACCTCGCGCAGATCCGTTTCCGGGTCGGCTCGGGCGACCTGCGCGGCGTGCAGCAGCAGCAACTCGCAGTCTACGGCTCGCGTTCGCAATTGCTGCGAGTGCAGACCGAGCAACTGGTGCAACGCGTCAACCTGCACCTGGCCCTCGGTGGTGGCTTCGACACGGGAGAGCAGGCGACCCCCGTCGCATCGACCAAGGACTGAAGATGCATTGGCTGCAAGGGATCCTGCAGGCCCATCCGGAGATCGCCTTCTTCCTGGTGCTGGGGGTCGGGTACCTTTTCGGCAAGCTGTCGCTCGGTGCCTTCAAGCTCGGTGCCGTCACGGGCACGCTGCTCGCGGGCGTGCTCGTCGGACAGCTCGACGTCACGCTGTCGAACGACGTCAAGCAGTGCTTCTTCCTGCTGTTCCTGTTCGCGATCGGGTTTCGCACCGGGCCGCAGTTCTTCCGCGGCCTGCGCAGTGACGGACTGCAGCACGCGGCAGTCGCGGCCGTCGTCGCGGTCACCGGGTTGCTGGTCGGCTGGGGTGTCAGCCGGCTGCTCGGTTATGAGGTCGGCACCGCTGCGGGACTGCTCGCCGGCTCGCTGACCGAGTCTGCGACGATCGGCACGGCGATGGACGCGATTTCGAAGCTCGAGCTGGCCGAGGCCGGGAAAACCGCGCTGCACAACCAGATTCCCGTGGCGTTCGCGGTCACCTATCTCGTCGGCGTGGTCGGGGCCGCCTGGGTGCTGTCGCAACTGGCGCCGAAGCTCATGCGCATCGACCTCGCCGAAGAGTGCCGCAAGTACGAGGCCGAGATGCTGGGCTCGACCGCGAGCACGAAGCCAGTCGCGCGTCGCGAGTTCGAATTGCGTGCGTACACGCTCGCCAGCGGGTGTCCCTGGGACGGACGCACGGTCGGGGACTTCGAGGCGGCCGGCGGGGCACGTGTGTTCATCGAGCGCGTGCGCAGCCGTGGCCAGGTCGTCGACGCCGAACTCGACCGGCGCCTGCGCGTCGGCGACACCATCGCGGTGTCCGGCCCCCGCACGACGCTGGTGGAAGTGCTCGAGGCCGACGGTACCGGGCTGCTCGAGGTCGACGACCGCGAGCTGCTCGACATGACCGGCGAGATGCTCGACGTGGTGATCACGAGCCGTGCCGTCGACGGCCGGACGCTGGCGGACCTCGGCCGTACGGAAGCAGCGCGGGGCGTGTTCCTGCGACGCGTCACGCGTGGCGGCACGCCGCTCGCCTTGATGCCGAACCTGGCGATTCAGCGCGGCGACGTCGTGACGATCGTCGGCCTCGGAGGCAGCGTCGCGCGCGCCGCCGCGTTGCTCGGCGTGGCCGATCGCGCAAGCGACGTGACCGACATGCTCGTCGTCGCGACCGGCATCGTCGCGGGCGCGATGATCGGCCTGCCGGCGCTCGACCTCGGCGGCGTCGAACTCGGCCTGAGCCTTCCGGTCGGCGTGCTGCTGGGCGGCCTCGTCTGCGGCTACCTGCGCACGGTGCAACCGCGCTGGTTCGGGCGCATCCCGAGCCCCACGCTCTGGATCTTCGAGTCGATCGGCCTCACCGGCTTCGTCGCGGTGGTCGGGCTCAACGCCGGGCCCGACTTCGTCCGTGGCGTCCAGCAGAGCGGGCTTTCGCTGGTCGGGGCCGGCGCGCTGACGGTCGCGGCGGCCTTGCTCGTCGGCGTCGTGGTGGGCCGCTGGATTTTCCGCATGCACCCGGGGGTGCTGCTCGGCGTGTGTGCCGGCGGTTGTACGGCGACGCCGGCGCTCGCTGCCGTGCAGGAGGCGGCCCGCAGTTCGGTGCCGTCGCTCGGGTATGGCGTCGCCTACGCGGTCGGCAACGTGCTGCTCGCGGTGTGGGGCACGGTGATCGTGATGCTCCTGGCGTGATGGGCGCAGGGGCGGAGATCGTGACATGGCAGTCCTCGACTGGCTCGTCGGCACCTTGCGCAGCTATCCGGAGCTCGGGATCTTCCTCGCGCTCGCGATCGGCTTCTGGATCGGACCGAAGAAACTTGCGGGCTTCAGCCTCGGCAACGTGACGGCGACGTTGCTCGCCGCGGTCGCGATCGGGCAGCTCGGCCTGTCGATCGCCGGGCCGATCAAGTCGACGTTCTTCCTGCTGTTCCTGTTCGCCGTCGGTTACGGCGTCGGGCCGCAGTTCTTCCGCGGTCTCGGCAAGGACGGCCCGAAGCAGATCGGCTTTTCGCTGATCGTGCTCGCGCTGTGCCTGCTCGTGCCTTACGTCTGTGCGCTGGTCGCGGGCCTCGACCTGGGCTACGCCGTGGGCCTCTACGCCGGCTCGCAGACCATCTCCGCGTCGATCGGTGTCGCGACCGACCAGATCGAGCGGCTCGGCCTGCCGGCCGAGCAGGCCAAGGCATTCGCGGATGCGATCCCGATCGGTTACGCCGTCACCTACATCTTCGGCACGATCGGCTCCGCGATCGTGCTCGCACAGATTGGCCCTAAGCTGATCGGCGTCGACCTGCCGGCAGCCTGCGCCGAGTACGAGCGGGAGATGGGCGGCGGCGAGGCGGGGCTCGAGGCTGGCGTCTTTTCGGGCTACCGCTCCGTCGGGTTGCGCGCGTATCGCATCGACAACGCGAGCCTGACGGGCAAGCCCGTGCGCGAACTGTTCCCGGGCCTGCGGATCTTCATCGAGCGCGTCCGTCGCGGCGACCAGTTCATCGAGGTCGACGCGGACACCACGCTGCAACTGGGAGACGTCGTGGCGATCTCGGGGCCGCGCGCCGCACTGGTCGAGCAGGTCGAAGCCATCGTGCCCGAAGTCGAGGACCGCGCCGTGCTCGACATGCCCGTGACGATGGTCGACGTGTTCGTCCGCAACAAGGCGGTCAACGGCAAGACGCTGCGACAACTGGCCGAGTTGCCAGAGACGCGTGGCGTCTATCTCGCGAAGATCACGCGCAGCATGGTGGAAATTCCGGTCCTGCCCGGCACCGAGGTGCTGCGAGGCGACATCCTTACGCTAGGCGGCAGCACCCGTCACGTCGAGGCGGTCACGCGCCTGCTCGGTCACGCCGACAAGCCTGTCGAGTCGACGGACCTTGCGGTCGTCGCCGCGGGCATCGTCGCGGGCGGCATCGTCGGTGCGCTCACCTACACCACCAATGGCATCCCGATCAGCCTGAGCACTTCGGGTGGCGCGCTGCTCGCAGGGCTGCTGCTCGGGTACCTGCGTACCGTGCATCCGACCTTCGGCAACATACCGGGCCCGGCACTCTGGCTCATGAACACACTCGGCCTGAACGTGTTCATCGCCATCGTCGGCATCACGGCCGGGCCCGGCTTCGTGTCCGGCCTGCAGCAGGTCGGGGTGAGCCTGTTCCTCTGGGGCATCGTGGCGACGACCGTGCCGCTCGTGGTCGCCGTGCTGCTCGGCC
>DATMIB010000243.1:0-8798 GCA_035554635.1 Steroidobacteraceae bacterium
CCGATCTAGCGTGCGCAAGGTCGAGGAACGCCTGCGCGTCACGGTGCAGTTGATCGACGCTCCCCACGACGCGCACCTGTGGGCGGAGCGCTACGACCGCAGACTCGCCGACGTCTTCGAACTGCAGGACGAGATCTGCGAGCACGTCGCCACGGCGGTCACGGCACGACTGCTAGATACACCGCCGGCGACGGCGCATGCCACGGCCCCTGCGTCGCAGCCGCCCGCCCGGCCCGCGCAACGTTTCGCGACGAGCGTGCGCAGCGTGGCCGGCCTCGGCGCAAGCGCGCTGCTCGTGCTGGCCCTCGCAGCCGCATTGACCTGGACCTTCCAGCGCCGAAGCAACGAACGCTGGGCGCGTGAAGAAGGCATCCCGCAACTCGAGCGCGCGATCGAGTCCGGCGAGGCACTGCGTGCGTTCGACCTCGCGGCCGAGATCGCGGACGTCATTCCAAATGATCCGCGGCTCAAGGCGCTGGAACCCGAGTACCTCGCGACCGTCACGCTGCGCACGGCGCCGTCGGCGAGCAAGGTCTACTACCGACCCTATGAAAGCACCGATGATGCGTGGCGTTACGTCGGCGAGACGCCGCTCGAGGAACACGCCATGCCGCTCGGCCTCGGGCTGTGGAAGTTCGAAGCACCCGGTCACACACCGACAATCCGCGCGATGCGGAATCCGGGGCTCCAGTTGCAGAGCCAGCGCGCATCGGCGACGGTGGTGTGGCCCACGCAAGCCGACTTGACCGTGCCGCTGCCGCTCGCCAAGACAGCACCACCGGGCATGGTGCTGGTGCCGGCGACAGAACTGCTCGTGCCGTTCGTCACCGAGCAGCCGGTCGCCGTCGCCGCCTTCTACATCGACCGGCTCGAAACGACGAACCGCGAATACAAGGAGTTCGTCGACGCCGGCGGTTACCGCGAGGCCGCGTACTGGCAGGACCTGCCGTTCCCCGCCGGAATCGACTGGCAGACTGCGGTGGCAGGCTTCGTCGATGCAACCGGTCGCCCGGGTCCGTCCACGTGGGAAGCCGGCACTCATGCCGACGGCGCGGACCGTCTGCCCGTCGGCGGGCTGAGCTGGTACGAGGCCGCGGCGTATGCACGGTTTCGCGGCAAGGAACTGCCCACCGCCTACCACTGGTATCGCGCGGCCAACTCGCTCGAGGAGCGCATGGAGGCGATCGGCCCCGCGATCGCCCGCCGGTCGAACTTCTCGAGCACAGCCGCGATCGAAGTCGGCACATCGAACGGCATCGGACCTTTCGGCACTCACGACATGGCCGGCAACGTCCGTGAATGGCTGTGGAACCGTTCGGGCAGCGGTCGCTGGATCGCCGGCGGTGGCTACGACCAGCTCTCCTACATGTATCACACGCAGGAGACGGCCGACCCGCTCGACCGCGCGCCGACCAACGGGGTGCGCGCGATGCGCACGCTCCAGGGCGGCCCGGTCGTGGCCGCGCTGCGTGAACAGATCGTGCGGGAACGACCGAACTACTCGGCACTCGAGCCGAGTTCGGACGCCGTATTCCAGGCACTCGCACGGCAGTTCGACTACGTGCCGCTCGACGGCGAGGCGCGTGTCCAGCAGCTCGTGTCGTCGAATCCCGCGTGGCGGCGCGAGCAGATCGAACTGCCGGTCGGCTACGAAGGCGGCCACTTCAAGGTGCAGCTGTTCATTCCGGCGACCGGCACGCCGCCGTATTCCGTCGTGATCTACGGCCCGCACGCGGGTTACCGGACAGGGCTGCTGCGCTCGGACGAGTTCAACGCGACCTATGGCAGCGGCCCCGTCGACTTCGTCGTCAAATCGGGCCGGGCCCTCGCGGTCATTGCGTTCGACGGTTGCTTCGAACGCACCTGGTCGGCTGAGCGCAAGGCCTCGATGCCGACCGCCGAACGGGTGCGGCTGCAGATGCGGCACATGCGGCAGGACCTCGGCCGCACGCTCGACTACCTGAAGACACGGTCCGACCTCGACGCGACGCGAGTCGGCTGGTTGGGCCACAGCTACGGTTCCGCCGGCCAGCTGCCGCTGATCGCGCTCGAAACGCGCATCCGCGCCGCGGTCCTGAACAGCGGTGGCATCGCGTTCACGGGCCTGCCGCCCGACGAGGAGATGTACAACTACCTGCCACGCGTCACGCAGCCCGTGCTGATGTTGAACGGCCGCTGGGACGACCTGTTCCCGGTCGAGTCGCAGGAGACGATGTTCCGGCTGCTGGGCACGCCGCCGGAGCACAAGCGCCACGTCCTGTTCGAAGCCGGACACGCGGTGCTGCCGGTGCGGCCGATGATGGCCGAGACGCTCGACTTCTTCGATCGCTACCTCGCCACCGCACCGCCGTGAGCGAGCGGGTGCACCTTCAGGGCGCCCTCTGAGATGGTGCGACCGGTGTTCATCTGAGTTCGACGTGCCACTGCTTTAAATCTTCGGGTGAGCCCCGGATGGACGGTCGTGCGAAAATCATGCGACATCCGGCCCGATGGTGAACATGAACGACTCAGCCGACACACGCGCTTCCCAGCCCAGGCTCGGCAGCGCGCACTTCTTCGTGATCCCGTCCGGCGTCACGATCGAGAGGCTGCGCCAGATCGATCCCGACCGTGACTGGACCGACATGCGCCTGGGACGGGACCGCTGGATCGTCCAGCCGTACCTGCGGCTGCGCGCCCGCGGCTGGAACGTCACGCTCGGCAGCGACGTGCCATCGACCGGCGTCGTGGTCTACCACAAGGAAACGCATCGCGAGGTGCTGCGCCGTTTCCCGCGCGGCGGTGATGCCGTGCTGGTCGCCTGCCGCGCGGACTTCCGGTCCGCCGACGAGGCCGATTTCGAAGTCGTGCAGAACGGCTTTTACCAGGACCCGTCGCGGGTCTTTTTCATCCCGTTCTGGCCCCAGCCGGGGCTGATCGCGCGCGACCCTGCGCGTGGCCACACCGTGGAGAACGTGGCCTTCAAGGGGCATGTCGGCAACCTGCTGCCCGAACTACGCTCCGCGGAGTTCCAGCAGTTCCTGTCGCAACATGGCATGCGGCTCGTGCTCGATACCCTGGGCGAACGCGACACCAGCGTGCCGGTGCCGGCCGCCTGGCACGACTACAGCGCCGTCGACGTCGTGCTCGCCGTGCGCCCGAGAGGTGGCCGCGAGCACACGCACAAGCCGGGCACCAAGCTCTACAACGCCTGGCTGGCGGGCGTGCCGGCCATATTGTCGAACGACTACGCCTACCGCGAGCTGCGCCGCAGCGAACTCGATTACATCGAAGTGGAGTCGGTCGAGGACGTCCGTGCGGCGCTGTTGCGGCTGCGTGAAGACCGGGCCCTGTACGAGGCGATGGTCGCCAACGGTCGCGAACGCGGCCGTGACTTCTCCGTGGAGTCCATCACCGACCGGTGGGAGCGGCTGTTGTTCCAGACCCTGCCGCCGCTGATTGCCGAGCGTCCACGCTGGCAGCGCGGACGCACCATGCGGCGCGTGCTCGGCCTGCGGCGGAAGGCCGCGGCTGCACTGTCCGGGGCCTCGCGCAAGTGACCCCGGCCATGACAGGCGGCTCTGCGGCCAGATTCCTGTTCCTGACCTACAACCCGGACGCGCCGTCGTTTCGTTACCGGCTGGCACCGGTGATCGCCGAACTGCGTGCGCGCGGACACGAGTGCGCGACCGTGCGGCTGCCGAGCGGCCACTACGGCCGCCGCCTCTGGGCCGTGCGCGACGCGTTGCAGGCCGCCGACGTCGTCATGCTGGCCAAGGTCAACCTGACGCCGCCGGAGCCCCGCCTGCTGCGCCGCTGGGCCCGGCGGCTCGCGTTCGATTTCGACGACTCGATCTACCTGCGCCGGCCGCGGACTCTGGGGAGTCCCCCGGGCGATTCGCGGTGGCGGCGGTTCAAGTTCGCCAGCACCTGTCGCGCGATGGACCTCGTCATCGCGGGCAACGAGACGCTCGCCGCGGTCGCGCGGCCACACGCCGCGCGCGTGACCGTGGTGCCGACACCCGTGGACGTCAGCCGCTATGGCCTGTCGGCGCCCGACGCCGATCGCGCCCCGACCGTCGTCTGGATCGGCCGCCCCGAGAACCTGGACTATCTCGAGTTGATCCGCCCGGCGCTGGCGCGCCTGTCGTCGCGCTGGCCGAGCCTGCAGTTGCGCGTCATCTGTTCGAGCTTCCCCGATTGGCACGACGTGCGGATCGACCGCGTGGCGTGGAGCCCCGAGAGCGAGGTGCAGGGCCTGATGACCGCGGACATCGGCGTGATGCCATTGACCGACGATGAATGGACGCGAGGCAAGTGCGCCTTCAAGCTGCTGCAGTATTCCGCGGCGGCGCTGCCCTGCGTGGCCACCGACATCGGCGCGAATCGCGAGGCCGTGATCGATGGCGTGACGGGCTATCTCGCGCGCTCGCCGCAAGACTGGGAAAGGGCCCTCGCGGGCCTGCTGGAGTCGGCGGAGCGTCGCGTGCAATTCGGGCTCGCCGGGCGGGCCCACATCGAATCGCGGTTCGATGCGAAAGTCGTCAGCGGCCTTACTGCGAAGCTGCTGCTGGATCTGGCACAGCCCGCATAGCCCTGCCGTCGAGCAGCCGCGCGACGGCGTCCGTGACGACGTCCACTCCGTTGCGCAGTCCGAGTTCGACGAGCCGGAGTCGCAGTCGCTCCCGTGCCGCGGGATCGTGCAGCAGGCCGGCCACTGCCGCGGCCATGGCCTCGGCGTCGAGCGTCGTTTCCACGATGTAGTCGGCACAGCCGCGAATCCGTCGCGCCTGGTCACCGGCAATCGGCGCGGCGACGATCGGCAGCGCCTGTGCCATGCACTGCACGAGCAGGCTGCCGCCGTTCACGGCGACGACCGCCGCGTCGCGCAGGAGGCCGAGCAACTGGCCGTTCGGCAGCGCACCGACGGTCCTCACGCCGCCCCCCGCCGGCGCTGCAGGCGCCACGTCGGCACTGGCCGCGCCGAGCACCACCACGACGGGCATCTGCTCGCTGTGCACGAGGCGTTCTGCGGCCTCGACGAACACCTGGTTGGCGTCGATGGCGTGGCCGAAGTTGCCACCGCCACCGGGGCACATCGCCACGTAATGTCCCGGCTGCAGCCCGAGCCGGGACTGCAGCGCGGTCGTGGCGGGCACGTCGATCGGCTCGTGCATGGCGTCGAACCAGACGACTTCGGGACGACCGAGCAGACGCAGCTTGAGGCGCTCGTACCGCGTGAGGCCGCCATCGAGAAAGCGAGGCTGCGCGATCCAGTGCTGGTCCAGCAGCCGCATCCGACCCAGGCGAAACCCCTTCCACCGCGACGTGGGCCGCGAACTCACGAAGACGACCCGGGCGCCCGATGCGCTTGCCGCGCGGTACTGTGCCGCGCGTCCGGAACTGTCGAAGACCGCGACGTCGGGCTGTTCCGAGCGAATGTATTCGATCACCCGCGCGCTCGACCGAGTGGGCGAGTCGTCCAGCGGGAGCACCTCGTATGGGGCCGTGCGTGCATAGGACGCCGATCGGTCGAGCACGAAGCGGATGCGGCAGCCTGGCCAGCGTCGCTCGAGGCCGCGGGCGATGGCGAGCGACCGGAAGTACTCACCGGCGCCGCCGGGCCCGGACACCGGGATGAACAGGAAGCGCGGCGCAGTGGAGACCATGCCGGAATTCTATCAGCCCGCAAAACGACGTCCGTTGCGCCGTGCCCGTGGCAACGCCCTTACACTGCCGGCATGGGACACGCGGTGTTCATTTGTGCCCATGGCGCGGGCGGTCACAAGGACGACGCGTCGATGCTTCGGCTCGCGGCGGCGCTCGAGCCGCTCGGCGTCGACGTCGCGCGTTTCAATTTTCCGTACCGCGAGGCGGGCTCCAAGCGCGTCGACACGATGCCCGTGCTCAAGGCCGCGTTCGATCGCGCGGTCGCGTCGTTCAGGAAGGCCGGGCGACCACTGCTGATCGGCGGACGCTCGATGGGCGGACGCGTGGCATCGCTGCTGGCCGCCGACGGTTTCGCATGCGACGGCCTGCTGCTCGCCGCCTACCCGCTGCACCCGGCCGGGCAACCGGAGAAACTGCGCGACGCCCACCTTCCGCAGCTCCGCTGTCCGGTCCTGTGCCTCAACGGCACCCGTGACAAGTTGTGCCGCCGCGACCTGATGGAGGCGGCCCTGCAGACCGTGCGCACGGACTGGACCATGCACTGGATCGACGGCGCCGACCACTCTTTCCATGTCCTTCGTTCGTCCGGTCGCACCGATGCACAGGTGGACGACGAAGTGCGCGCGGCGGCGCAGCGGTGGCTCGCGAGCCTGCCCGCCGCAGACTGAAGACGACGGTCGCCGTCACTCACGCATCAGCCGTTCGATCTCGGCGAAGAAGCTGCGACGGCCTCCGGTCAATCCCAGCGCCTGCCAGGTCGGCGCCAGCCGCACGACGCGCTCCTTGAAGGCGTCCTCGTAATACTCGCGGTCGAGGTAGCCCTGCTGGAACTGGTAGTGCATGTTGTCCCAGTGCGTCTGCTGCGCGATGTGCCACATCCTGAAGCGCCGCAATTCCGCGTCGTCGAGCGCGTCGAGCGCCTTGACGTCCTCGGGGTATCCGAGGCCCGTCAGCTTGATGATGATCGGGCCGATGTACTCGGAGTCCGCCGCCTGCACCAGCATGTCCTGCAACGCGTCGGAGCGCATCTGGTAGGTCTGTGCCAGCGCGAGCCGGCGCGCCTCCTCCATCGCATGGGTGTTCTGCTTGATCTGCTTGGCGAGGTAGATCAGCGTGATGACCACCGCTATCGCACCGACGATCTCGCCGATCGAGCCCCAGTCCTGCCAGGTCATACGTGTCTCCTCGCGACCGTGCGGTTCGCGGCCCTTACGAAGGCGAGTGGTCGAACGTGTAATCCGCGAGCACGCGTTCGGCCGCGCCTTCGACCGCGACGAGCTGCATGCGGTGCCGCGACCGTCCGAGCGTGCGCAGGTGGGCGATGTCGGGCACGACGGCAACGCCACCCGAGGCCGGATCGAACGGAACGTCATCCAGGCGCAGCGTGCCGAGCACGGGATCGTGCACGAGGAGATCGAGCCGATCGACACCGCGCAATGGCACGCGCAGGTAGGAGACGACGAGATCGTCGTCTCCCGTCACGGTACAGGCCACGCTGCCGCCGGGCTCGAGTTCGTACTCGCGCACCTGCAACCCGTCCGACTTGAGTCGTTCGATGAACAGGCGCGGCAGCACGGCACTGAAACCGCCGCGCGGGCCCGCGCCCCGGATGGCGCGACCGAGCGCCACGATCTCGCGCAGCACCGCGGCGCACGTCGCACAGGCGAGCAGGTGCCCGTCGAGACGCGCCTCCTCGTGTTCGTCGAGTTCGCCGAGCCACCAGGCCAGCAGGGCCTGCGTCGGTATGGCCGGGCACATCATGCGTGTCATGACTGCCGCTCCGGGGCTGCCATGCAATCGCGCAGCCGTCCGAGGCCGCGGTGCCGGATGACCCGCACGTGGCCGGCCTTGAGTCCGAGTTCCGCGGCCACGGCGTCGGCCGGACGGTCGTCGTAGAAGGTCATGACGAGCACGGCACGTTCACGCTCCGGCAACATCGCAAGGCAGCGACCAAGCCGCGCCGTGTCAAGCGGTTCGGGCGCCCCGTCGTCGCCGGGCTGGACGTCGAGCTGGAAAGCCTCGAGCAGGCGGCCACGCCGGGCCCCGGTGCGTCGGCCGTCCACGACCATCTGCCGGGCCGTGCCGAGCACGAACGAGACGACCTGCCCCGGGTCCCGCACCGCTCCGTCGCGCAGCTTGGTGAGCAGCACGACGAGCACGTCCTGCACGAGATCGGCAGCCGCGGCTTCGTTGCGCAGGTGCTTGAGCCCGAAAAGCCGGATCCGGGGACCGAGGCGCCGGCAGAGCTCCGCCTCCGCGACCGCGTCGCGCCCCGGGGCGCGCGCGAGGATCCGACGCGCGAGCGCGGTGTCGTCCTCGCCGCCGACGTCCAGGTCGTTCATGCGGCGAGCATACGGGCTGGCGATGCCAAGCGAAAACATGCCCGGAGGTGTAACGACCCGGCGTCCCGTTACACCTCCCTGCAAATTCATCGGGAGACCGCCATGATCACCAACACCCAGACCGGCACGAACATCCAGGAAATCGCGGACGGGATCTATCGCATCAACACGCCGCTGTCGCTGCCCGGCGAGGTCGGCTTCAGTTTCAACCAGTACCTCATCGTCGATGAGGCACCGATGTTGTTCCACACGGGAATGCGGCGCCTCTTTCCCGTCGTCAGCGAAGCGGTGAGGGCCGTGCTGCCGCTCGAACGGCTCCGGTACCTCGGCCTCTCGCACTTCGAAGCCGACGAGTGCGGCGCGTTGAACCAGTTCCTCGCTGCGGCCCCCGACGCGGTTCCGGTGTGTGGCCAGGTGGCCGCGCTGGTGTCGCTCGGCGACTACGCCGATCGCCCACCGCAAGCGCTGGCCGACGGAGCCGAGCTTTCCCTGGGGCGGCATACCCTGCGCTGGTTCGACACACCACACGTGCCGCACGCGTGGGAGTGCGGAATGATGCTGGACGTCACCACGCACACGTTCTTTTGCGGCGACTTGTTCACGCAGGGCGGACCCGGCGAACTCGCCCTGACGGAGTCCGACATCCTCGGCCCGAGCGAGGCGTTCCGCCAGCCGATGGACCATTACGCGCACGCCCCGCAGACGCGAGCCACGCTCGAACGCTTCGCGCGCGAGGCGCCGACGACTCTCGCCTGCATGCACGGCAGTGCCTGGCGCGGCGACGGCGCCCGCCTGCTGCGCGAACTC
>DATMIB010000244.1:0-2307 GCA_035554635.1 Steroidobacteraceae bacterium
CTCGTCCATCCGGGTGCTCTCGTTCCAGGGCATGGCGCACCTCCTCGGTTCGCCATGCGAAACTCCACCCGGTGTAAAGAATCAACCTGGACTGTTGTGTAAAGGATCGGCCAGACAGAACAGTCGGAACCGGAGGCTGCCTGCGGCAGCCGCGGCGCAGCGCGCCTCCGACTAAACTCTGAACTCTAGACTCTGAACTCTCTCTTCCGGCCACTAACCACTAACCACTAACCACTAACCACTGACCACTTCCTACTTGTTCGGGAAGTCGATCGCGCGCTTGTCCGCGCCGAGCGCCGCTTCGTGCAACGCTTCGCTCAGCGTCGGGTGGGCGTGCATCGTGCGCTGCAGGTCCTCGGTGCTGGCCGAGTACTCCATCGCCAGCACGGCTTCGGCGATCAGCTCGCCCGCCATCGGCCCGATGATGTGCACGCCGAGGATTTCGTCGTCGTCCTTCGCGGCGATCACCTTGCAGAAACCCGCGGGTGCTTCCATCGCCCGCGCACGACCGCTCGCCATGAACGGGAAGGTGCCGACCTTGTAGTCGCGGCCGCTCGTCTTGACCTGCTCCTCAGTCTGCCCGACCCAGGCGATCTCGGGCGCCGTGTAGATCACCGACGGCACGACGTTGTAGTTGACCTCGCCGTGCAGGCCGGCAATCAGGTCCGCGACCATCACGCCTTCGTCCTTACCCTTGTGCGCGAGCATCGGACCGCGCACGAGGTCGCCGACGGCCCAGACGTTGCCGGCGCCGGTGCGGCAGTGCTCGTCGACCTTGACGAAGCCGCGCTCGTCGACCTGCACGCCGGTGTCCTCGCCGAGCAGGTTGCCGGTGTAGGGCCGGCGACCGATCGCGACGACGACCTTGTCGACCGTCACGGTCTGCTCACCCTTGGCGTCGGTGTACTTGAGCGTGACGCCGTCCTTGCCGACCTCGGCACCGCCGACCTTGGCGCCGAGCCGCACGTCGAGGCCCTGCTTCTTGAAGTGCTTGAGCGCCTCCTTGGCGACGGCCTGGTCGGCCATCCAGAGGAACTGCTCCATCGCCTCGAGCACGACGACTTCGGCCCCGAGGCGACGCCAGACGCTGCCGAGTTCGAGGCCGATCACGCCCGCGCCGATCACGCCGAGCCGCTTCGGCACCGCGTCGAACTCGAGCGCGCCCCACGAATCGACGACGCGCTCGCCGTCGAACGGCACGGTCTTGAGCGGCATCGGCTGCGAACCCGACGCGAGCACGACGTGCTTGGCGACGAGCTCCTGCGTGCTGCCGTCGGGCCTGGTGTACTCGACGCGATTGCCGGCGAGCAGCTTGCCGTGCCCCTGCAGCGCGGTGACGCCCGCGGCCTTGAACAGGCCCGTGATGCCCTGGGTCGAGGCCTTGACGATGCCGGCCTTGCGCTTCTGCATGGTCGCGACGTCGAAAGCGAGGCCCGTCGCCGAAATGCCGTGCGCGGCGAATTCCGCGTGCGCGCGGTGATAGAGCTCCGACGACTCGAGCAGCGCCTTCGACGGGATGCAGCCGGCATTGAGGCAGGTGCCACCGTAGGCATAGCTGCCGTCGCGGTTCTTCCACTCGTCGATGCAGGCGACCTTGAGCTTGTTCTGTGCGGCGCGGATGGCGCAGGGATAGCCCGCCGGGCCGGCGCCGATGACGATGACGTCGAAGGAAGAATCAGACATGGAAGCTCCGTGGCGAAAAGTGGCTGGCGGTCGTCAGATCTGCAGCAGCAGTCGCGCAGGATCTTCGAGCGACTCCTTGACCGCAACCAGGAACTGCACGGCTTCCTTGCCATCGATGATCCGGTGATCGTACGACAGCGCAAGGTACATCATCGGTCGCACGACGACCTGGCCGTCGACCACCACCGGCCGCTCCTGGATCTTGTGCATGCCGAGGATGCCGGACTGCGGCGCATTGAGGATCGGCGTCGACATCAGCGAGCCGTAGATGCCGCCATTGGTGATGGTGAAGGTGCCGCCCTGCATCTCGTCGATCTTGAGCTGGCCGTCACGGGCGCGGCGGCCGAAGTCGGCGATGCCCTTCTCGATGTCGGAGATCGACTTGTGGTCGCAGTCGCGAACGACCGGCACGACCAGGCCCTTGTCGGTGCCGACGGCGATGCCGATGTGGTAATAGTTCTTGTAGATCAGGTCGGTGCCGTCGATCTCGGCATTGACCGCCGGGACGTCCTTCAGCGCCTGCACGCAGGCGCGCACGAAGAAGCCCATGAAGCCGAGCTTGACGCCGGTCTTCTTCTCGAACAGGTCCTTGTAGTGGGTCCGCAGCGCCATCAACTGTCCCAT
>DATMIB010000245.1:0-8612 GCA_035554635.1 Steroidobacteraceae bacterium
CGGCGGAGCGCGGCGTCAAGGTGCGCCTGCTGCTCGACGACAACAACACGAGCCGGCGGCTCGACGCGATGCTGGCTGCCCTCGATGCGCAGCCCAACATCGAAGTCCGGCTGTTCAATCCGTTCCGCCTGCGCCGCACCCGCTGGCTCGACTTCCTGTTCGACTTCACGCGGCTGCATCGCCGAATGCACAACAAGTCGTTCACCGCGGACCGCATCGCGACCATCGTCGGTGGCCGCAACGTCGGCGACGAATACTTCGGTGCGGCCGAGGAGCGCATGTTCGTCGACGTGGACGTGCTCGCCGTCGGCCCCGTCGTGAGCGCCGTTGCCGACGACTTCGAGCGGTACTGGGACTGCGCCTCGGCGCGACCGGCCGATCAGGTGCTGGAGTCGGTGCCGACCGATCATCTGGCGGCCGTGCTCCAGGAAGCGGCTGCACGGCGTCGGTCCGAACCCTTGGCCGTCGCCTATGCGGCCGCACTCAATGAATCCACGATCGTCTCGGAGCTCGTCACGGGGCGTCTCGAGTTCGACTGGGCGTGCGCCGACCTGGTGAGTGACCCACCGTCCAAGATCCTCGATCGAGCCAAACCGACCGCGCTGCTGCCGGTCACCCTGCGTGCCGCGCTCGGCGATCCGGAGCGCACGCTCGACCTGGTGTCGGCCTACTTCGTTCCGACGCGCACCGGCGTCGATGCGCTCGTCGCACTTGCCAAACACGGTGTGCGAATTCGTGTCCTCACGAATTCGCTGGAGGCGACCGACGTGACCGTCGTGCACGCCGGTTACGCCGGGCGACGCCGACCGCTGCTCGCGGCCGGGGTCGAGCTGTACGAGTTGCAGCGGCTGTCGGCCCAACGACGGCGGCGGCGCGGCAAGGGGCGATTTGGCCGCTCCGCAACCAGCCTGCATGCCAAGACGATCGCGGTCGACGGCGTCCGCACGTTCGTCGGCTCGTTCAATTTCGACCCCCGCTCTGCCCGCCTGAACACGGAGATGGGGCTGGTGATCCAGAGCGCGGACCTTGCGGCCAAAGTCACGCAGGCATTCGATGACGGCGCGCGCGCGCATGCATACGAGGTGCGGCTGGCAGGGCGAGGACGTCTCGCCTGGTTCGAGCGCCGGGGCGCGGGGCCGATCCGGCACGACGTCGAACCTGGGACCGGCGTCGCGCGGCGGACGCTGGTGCGAGTGCTGTCCTGGCTGCCGATCGAGTGGCTGCTGTGAGCTTCGGCTCGACATGGCGCCCCGGTCGAGGCCGCACGTTGCCGGAGTGCCGTCGGGCCCGTTTCAGTTTCCGGTCAGCTCCGCGTGCCGTGCGTGCGCCCGTGCGAGCATCCCTTTCAACGCCTCGCGGTCACGGATGAACTTGCGCAGTTCCTCGTCGAGGCTCTTCACGCGCTGCTCGGCGGCGACCAGCCGGCCGTAGAGACGCTCCCGCTCCTCGGCGAACACCGCCTCGTCCAGGTCCAGGTATTCGGTCGCGAGCTGGCGCAGGTTCGCCACGGCACTCCTGGCCTTGCCCTTCTCGCTGGTCAGCGACGCGACCACCGTGACGAGCAGCAGTGCGCCGATCACGTACAGCGAAGTGGTCGTGCTGATCTCGACGACGTTGACGGGCGCGCCGTCGTTGATGAACGGCAGGTTGTTCTCGTGCAGCGCGTGCAGGATCAGCTTGGAGCCGATGAAGGCGAGGATCGCCGCCAACCCATACGGCAGGTAGATCAACCGCTCGAGCAGGTGATCGATCAGGAAATAGAGCTGGCGCAGGCCGAGCAGCGAGAACGCCGTCGCGGTGACGACGATGTAGGTGTCCTGCGTCAGGCCGAATATGGCAGGGATCGAGTCCAGCGCGAACAGCACGTCGGTGCCGCCGATCACGATCATCACCAGCATCAGCGGCGTCATCACCCGCCGCCCCTCCTCCCGGGTGAACAGTCGCTGCCCGTCGTAGTGCTGGCTCGTCGGGAACCAGCGCACCGCCAGCCGCATCACGAAGTTCTCCTTGTCCTCGGACTTCGGCTTGAGCAGGTTGCCGGCGGTCATCAGCAGCAGCAGCCCGAACAGGTAGAACACGGCCGCGAATCGCTCGATCAAGGCCGCGCCGACGAAGATGAGCGCGATGCGCGCCGCCAGCGCGAACACGATGCCGAACAGCAGCGCCTTCTGCTGGTAGGCCCGCGGCACGCGGAAGCTCGACATGATCACCAGGAACACGAACACGTTGTCGACCGACAGCGCCTTCTCCGTGAGATAGCCGGCGAAGTACTCCGCGCCCATGCCCGGGCGACCGCGCAATGCCACGGCCGCACCGAACAACAATGCGAAACCGACGTACAGCGCCGACCAGATCGATGATTCCCGAAGCGACGGCACGTGTGCCTTGCGCACGTGGAAGACGTAGTCGAACAGCATCAGCCCCGCGACCAGCGCGATCGTGGACGCCCAGACCGTTGGCGAGACGTGCGGTGTCGCGAGTACCGGCGACGTCACGGTGCTGCACCTGGCGCGCCGTCAAGGTTGTGCCTGGCGGTGATCATCGGACCCTTTCGCTCGTGTATTGCTGACGCCGTGGCGGCCTACCCGGTACCTGCCAGAACGGCAGTCGATGCCGTGGGGAAAAGCCAAGCTGCCCGGCACGGATGTTCGCACCGAACCGCCACCAGACGGCAACTTTCACGCAGCGCCCTGGCGCAGCGCGCCGTTACGAACTCAGTTCGCGGGGGTCATGAAGAGCTGACGCCAATTTCGATCGCGTCGTCGACGAGCCCGGCGCCCGGTGGTGTTCGCCAGCGATGTGTCGTGGATGGCTCGAGTAAACGAAGCAAAACGGCCCCAGAGGGGCCGTTCGCTGCCAGGGGTGTCACCGCGGCACGCTGGTGCGTGCCGGGCGCGCCGCGGTTCCCCGATCGGGACCGCGGCGCCCACCGACGCGTTACTTGAACCAGAAGTACGCGACTGCATCCGCGGCCGACGGGATGCGCACCGTCAGGCGCCGGCAGGTGCCGGCCCAGGCGGCGTCGGTCTGCCAGTTCACGCGATACTCGTTCCCCTTCTTCACGAGCGTCGAGGAGCCGGGCGACGCGATCACGGTCGGCGCGGCGCCCGTGATCTCGAGCGTCGAGCACTCGACCGTCTGCGAGTCGATCTGCATCGTCGCGGTCGACCCGGCGGCGTCGAACTTGACGGGCACGACGTCGCCCGCGGCCCAGTTGTTGATCGACGGGGCCGCCGCGATCGGCTGCTTGAAGCTGCCAAACGTCGCCGCGGCGCAGGCTGCCGGCAGGTCGAAGGCCTCGACACCGTCCGCGCGGTCGTTCGAACTGCCCTGGCTCGCGCTGAAGCCGAGACCGCGTTTCGCGAAGCCGCGCCAGATCTCGCACTGGTTCTTGCCGCCGGTCAGCGCGACATCCGCCACGAGGATCGCGTTACGACCGTCGACGAAGCCCGGCCGGCACGGCTGCAACTTCATGCCGTCCATGACCAGCTGGAACGCCAGGTTGTTGCCGCCGCTCGCCCAGGGCGCATAGATGTCGGCGTTGTAGCCATGGCGATCGACGAGGTTCCAGTACATCTCCCACAGCATCGAGTTCCAGACGTACCCGATGCCGTGCGGCTGGCTGATGTTCACGGTATCTGCCACCCACGCATACGTGGATGGGTTGACGCTCATGTCGGTCGTGTACTGCGTCGGCCGGATGCCGAGCCCGTCCGCAGGCTGGAAGCTCACGTACGTGCCGACGCCGCGCCGCGTCGACGGACGGTCGGACGGGGACGTCGTCAGCGTCATGCCGAACCAATCGCTCCAGCCCTCGCCCATCTGTTCGGCGTTGTTGAGGCACGACGCCGTGGTCCGCCCGCCGGTCAGGCGGTTGGAAATCCCGTGACCGTACTCGTGGGCGATGATGCCGGCATCGAGGTCCGAGTCGCGGTCGGGGGCGCCACCGGTGCCGTCGGCCAGCGTCGCTTCGAACGGGGCATTCGCCTTGAGCAAGGTGCCGTCGTTGAGCGTGACCATCACCGAGGGAATCGTGACCGTGGGGTCCGTGCCGCCCATTGCGGTCGCCGGCCCGGCAATGTTGTTCACGACGATCGTGGCCCGGGCGCCTGCGTTCTGCGCGTTCTTCACCTTGACCGTGAAGTTGCAGTTGCCACGGTCGACGAGCGCGATGGCGCCGGCCGGGAAACCGACGAACGGTTCACAGCCGTCCGATGCCGGGGCAATCGTGTCGCTGACGAGAACGACCTGGCCCGTGATCGGCCCCGTCGTCACCAGGCTCTCGCCGAAGCCGGCCATCGGTCCGTAATAGGTTCCCGCGATCGGCGACGGCGCAGCGACCGTGATCGGGTTCGGGTCGGCGGAACGCCACTCGAACATCTGCATGCGCGGGCGCTGGCCGTCGACGCCCGTCGAGAAGTTGGCATTGTTGCGTCCGCTGCCGTCCTGCGCCTCGGCGCGCACGTCATCGTTGCCGGTGCCGCCCCTGCCGTAATTGTTGACCTGGAAGTTGCCCGACGCCTCGTCGAACCCGTAGTTGTGGGTCACGTCGTGGACGATGTTGTTCCAGTAGAAGAGGTTCGTGACCATCGCCGCCTGGGAGTCGAACGGCCGCAAATTGAAGTCGAGCGGGAAATCGAAGGTCAAGGACGGCCCGCCGTCGGGATCCGAGCCCGGGTCGGGCTGGTTGTTGTTGTCCACGTCCGCATAGGCGTGGACGTTGTTGCCGCGCGTGCGCGTGAACTCCGGCCCGGCGGCGCCGTTGGTGTCGTGCCAGCCGAACGGAGATGCGTCGGGATTGGCCGCGCCCGTCACGAGCGAGCGTTCCCCGTCGGTCGGGCTCTCGAGCGGGATCGGAAACACGCGATACGCCGAGCCGTCGATCGGCGCAAACGCTGGCAACGCCGCGGGTGAACCGGCCGGCCGGGCGATTGCGTCGGCGATGCTGCGAGCCGAGTCCTCCGTCACGAGGCTCTCACGGCCGAGCGACTCGCCGCTCTCCGCGTCAACGAACGCATACCACCAGCCCCCGCCGGTCGCCTGCTCGATCTCCACGGCCCACGCGAGCCGCACGTTGCCAGCTGTGGGCAACCACACGAGTCGCGCCTCGATCGGGCGCGCCGCAATCCCGCCGTTGGACAACTTCACGGCCTGATTGAGCCCGCCCTTCCGCTCGACCACCTCGAGCGGCTTGCGGGTGTTCAGCTTCAGGTGGCCGGCCGCTGCGTGGGCCGCTTCCACGGCCGACTTGCGGGCGTTCTGGCCGCCGACGGCTGCCGCAATGTCGGGCACGAACCGGTTGCCCGAACTGATCACCTTTCCCTGCCCGGTGACATTGACGTTGACGACTCCGTTCCAGACCTCGATGCCGCGGTAGTACTGCTGGAGGTACACGTGAGTGACGCCGCTGTGCTTGCTCAGCACCGAACTGGCGATCGCGGCCTCGCGGATGTCGGAGCCGTTCAGGCCCATCGCCTGTCGTTGGCTCTTGAGGTAATCGAGGGCAATCCGCTCTTCGGCAGGCGCCGCCGCATGGGTCGGCGCTGCTGCAGCGGCGAGACAGGCGACGATTGCCGCGCTCAGGAGGCGGACACTGTTGCGTGAATACATGTTCTTCCCCTGTTCTTTGTTGTTGACAGAGGCTGAAGGCACACGGCCGGTCAGCGTCTCTGCCGGACCTTAACAGCAATCAGTTGCAACAGTAAGGGTTCAGGCCGGTGTGCGTTGAAAGCATGCGCAAGCTGCGCCAGCCCCGCGAACACAGGGGATCTCGAGCAAAGAACCGCAACTCTGCCGTCGGGCCCGACGGGCCACCAGACCCCGCCAGGTCTCGCGGTGCGTTCAGCCGGCGCGAGCGTCGTCGGTCGCCACGTCGACCGAGGGCGCCAATGGCGCGGGAACTCGCTCCGGCAGAAGCGGATCCACGAGCATCCTCAGGATCGACGTACCGTCGTCGGCGGTCCGTCCGTCAACCCCGAACCGGATGTTTTCGTGTCCCAGCGCCGGCGCCGGTCGAAAGGTGCCGAACAGTCGGTCCCAGCAGGACAGGCAAACGCTGAAGTTCGAGTTCGAATCCTCGCTGTCGATCGAATGGTGTGTCCGGTGGATGTTCGGCGTGATCACGACCCAACCGATGGCCGCTTCGAGTGCATGCGGCATCCTCACGTTTGCATGCGAAAGCACGGACGTCACCGTCGAGATCAGTTGATGCAGCGCTGGCGCGATGACCGGCACGCCGACGCCGATCGCTACGACGGTATCGACGACTCCGCGCAGACACACTTCAATGGGGTGAAAGCGATACGTCGTGGTGACATCCACGTCTGGATCCGAGTGGTGCATGCGATGAATGCGCCAGAGCAACGACGACCGATGCTCGAGCCGATGGAACAGGTAGCCTGCAAGGTCGATGGCGGCGAACGAGACCGCAATGGCCACGACGGACGGGGCCGTCAGATTGTTGAAAAGGCCCCAACCGTTCTGCTGCGCAAGCAGCGCTGCCGCGACCAGCGAAACCGGGCGCAACCACCATGAGGCAAGCGCTGTACTGACATAGGTGAGCAGGTTTGCGAGCCATCGACGGCCCAGGGCGAACTGCACCCTGGCCCTTGGCCGCAAGCCTTCGACGAACAGCACCGCAACCGTCAGTCCAACCCCCAGGGCGAAGGCCTGGCCAGCCCAACGGGTCAGGACATCTGAGTACATGTCGCAAAGGGAGGGCGGATTCGGTTCCGCCCTCCTGCGGCCGGGTCTACTTGCGCTTTCTCAAGCGCACCGCAACGACGCCTGCCAGTCCAGCGGCCAGCAGCGCGAAGGAGCCCGGTTCGGGCACCACGGTCGGCGGCAGGGTATTGCCTGCGAATGCGACCGTCGCGAACGACGATGCAGCAAGAACGAGCAGTCCTAACGTTGTCTTTTTCATTTTTGCCTCCTGCTCAAATGGAGCTGCCGCGAAAGACGGCAGCCAAACACGCGTCGACCACGTGCTCAAGCAAGTTCTGCGCCAACCGGCGGTCGTCCAATAAAACCAATCGCTTAGCTGAGTCGAGTGCATACCTGTCTTGACGTGGAACGGTATCGTGTAAGCAATTCCGACTTGCATTGTCGTGCGCAGCGCGAGTTGTCGTCCACGCGCAGGTTCAAATCCTGCCCCCGCTACCACAGCATTCAGCGAACCGCGAGCAGCCATCCCTGCGTTCCGTATCCCCTGCGAACCGTTCGTGGCAGGTTCAGGTCGCCAGTGCGACTTCCTCGATCGACGAATCCCGCGTCAGCGGCATCACAGCTGTTTGCCGGTACGCCGCGGTCGCTTGCGCTCGCGAAAATACGCCTTCTGCTCCGCGGCCGGCAGCGCATCGAGTGCCGCATCGAAGAGGCTACGCAAAGGCGAAACCAGTGGATTTCTCGGATTCGATTGATACAGACGAGTTCGCCCGTTGAGGCGCCTCACCAGCACGCCACCCGACTCGAGCTTCGGCGATTGCTCCTGCACCTGGCTTTGGGCGATCCCGAAGGTCGCGGCAATCTCGCGACCCTACGCCTGGTCGTAGGCCTGCAGGTACCGCAGGACTTTCTCGGGAGCAGCGCTTCCGACGACGGCCTCGGGCATATCGACACCTCAAACAGGCCATATGGCCTGCAAGACAGGTCGATCACAGCCAGAAAGCAAAACGGCCCCAGAGGGGCCGTTCGCTTCGAATGCTGTGGTAGCGGGGGCAGGATTTGAACCTGCGACCTTCGGGTTATGAGCCCGACGAGCTGCCAGACTGCTCCACCCCGCAATCGAGCCGCGTATTATCCACACGCAGCCACATTAAGCAAACGATTTCTCGCTCTTCGAACGCTTCCTCAAGCCTTCTTCAGGAAACAGGTCTTGAGCACGACCGTGTTGCGGCCCTGGCCGCACTCGATCGCCTCCTCGTCGTCCTCGATCAGGCGGATGTTCTTGAACAGGGTTCCGCGCTTGAGGGTCTCCGACGAACCCTTCACCTTGAGGTCCTTGATCACCGTCACGGCATCGCCGTCCTGGAGTTCGCTGCCGTTGCTGTCACGTACCGTCATCAGTTTCTCGACTCGATCCAGATAGTCAGGGAATGACCTGCGCGCACAACGCGAGCAACAGGCCGGGGAAGACACCCAACGCCAGCACGGCGAGGCCGTTGACGCTGAGCACGAAACGCATCGCACCACTGCCCTGCAACGCCGTGCGGTCAGTCGGTTCGTCGAAATACATCAGCTTGACGATGCGCAGGTAGTAGTACGCCCCCACGACCGAGAACGCCACCGCGACGATCGCGAGCCACAGCATGTCGACGTGAAGCACGGCCTGGATCACGGCCAGCTTGGCCCAGAAGCCGACGAACGGCGGCACGCCGGCCATGCTGAACATCAGCATCAGCATCACCGCCGCGAACCACGGGCTGCGCGCATTGAGGCCCCGGTAGTCGTCGAGGCCGTCGGCCTCGAACCCGGCGCGTGACAGCAGGATCACGACACCGAAGCCGCCGACCGACATCAGCACGTAGGTGATCGTGTAGTACAGCGAGGCCTCGTAGCCCTCGCTGGTGCCCGCCAGGATGCCGAGCAGGATGAAACCGACGTGCGAGATCGTC
>DATMIB010000246.1:0-2297 GCA_035554635.1 Steroidobacteraceae bacterium
CTGGCGCGCCTCGGTCATTCCGCTGATCGCCGTGCCCGTGTCGGTCGTCGGCACCTTTGCGGCGCTGCACCTGCTAGGCTTCTCGATCAACACGCTGAGCCTGTTCGGGCTCGTGCTCGCGATCGGCATCGTCGTCGACGACGCGATCGTCGTGGTCGAGAACGTCGAGCGCAACATCGAGGAGGGCAAGACGCCGCTCGAGGCGGCCCACCAGGCCATGCGCGAGGTCTCGGGTCCGATCATCGCGATCGCGCTCGTGCTCTGCGCCGTGTTCGTGCCGATGTCGTTCCTGAGCGGCGTCACCGGCCAGTTCTACAAGCAGTTCGCCGTGACCATCGCGATCTCGACCGTGATCTCGGCGATCAACTCGCTTACGCTGTCGCCGGCACTGGCCGCGGTGCTGCTCAAGCCGCACGGGGCGCCCAAGGATGCGCCGACGCGGCTGATAGACCGGCTGTTCGGCTGGCTGTTCCGGCCGTTCAACCGGTTCTTCTCGACCAACGCCGAGCGCTACCAGCGCGGCGTGTCGCGCACGCTGCATCGACGCGGCGCGGTCTTCGCGGTCTACGTGGCCTTGCTTGGCGTCGCGGCGCTGCTGTTCCAGGCCGTGCCCGGGGGCTTCATCCCGACCCAGGACAAGCTGTTCCTGATCGGCGGCGTGAAGTTGCCCGAAGGCGCGTCGCTCGAACGCACCGATGCCGTGATCCGTCGCATGAGCGAAGTCGCGCTCGCGACCGACGGCGTCGAAAGCGCCGTCGCGTTCCCGGGCCTCAACGCGCTGCAGTTCACCAACACGCCCAACACAGGCGTCGTCTTCTTCAGCCTGAAACCGTTCGCCGAACGGCACCGCACGGCCAAGGAGATCAACGACGAGCTCAACGCGAAGTTCCAGCAGGTCCAGGAAGGGTTTGCGTTCTCGATCATGCCACCGCCGATCCTCGGGCTCGGACAGGGGTCGGGTTACTCGCTGTACGTGCAGGATCGCGCGGACCTCGGGTACGGCGAGCTGCAGAATGCCGTGAGCAGCCTCTCGGGCGCGATCGCGCAGACACCGGGGCTGCACTTCCCGATCACGACCTACCAGGCCAACGTGCCGCAGCTCGACGCCCAGGTCGACCGGGTCAAGGCCAAGGCGCAGGGCGTACCGCTCACCGAGCTGTTCGACACGCTGCAGACCTACCTCGGCTCGGCCTACGTCAACGACTTCAATCGCTTCGGCCGCACCTACCAGGTGATCGCCCAGGCCGACGGTCCGTTCCGCGATGACGTGCGCGACATCGCGAACCTGCGCACGCGTAACGTCGCGGGCGAGATGGTGCCGATCGGCAGCATGGTGACGTTGCGCGAGACCTACGGGCCGGACCCGGTGATCCGCTACAACGGTTACCCGGCCGCGGACTTGCTCGGCGACGCCGACCCGCGCCTGATGTCCTCGAGCGAGGCCATGGCCGCGGTCGAAGGCATCGCCGCCAAGGTGCTGCCGAACGGCATGACCACAGAGTGGACCGACCTGAGCTACCAGCAGGCGACCCAGGGCAATGCCGCATGGGTGGTGTTCCCGCTCGCGGTCATGCTCGTGTTCCTGGTGCTCGCGGCACTGTACGAGAGCTGGACCCTGCCGCTCGCCGTAATCCTGATCGTGCCCATGTCGCTGCTGGCGGCGCTGTTCGGCGTCTGGCTCACCGGCGGCGACAACAACGTCTTCGTACAGGTCGGCTTCGTCGTGCTGATGGGGCTCGCGTGCAAGAACGCGATCCTGATCGTCGAGTTCGCGCGCGAGCTCGAAATGCAGGGTCGCGGCATCGTCGAGGCCGCGCTCGAGGCGTCGCGGCTTCGGTTGCGGCCGATCGTGATGACCTCGATCGCGTTCATCGCGGGCACCGTGCCGCTCGTGCTCGCCACGGGCGCCGGCAGCGAGGTGCGCTACGTCACCGGCGTGACCGTGTTCGCCGGCATGCTCGGCGTCACGCTGTTCGGCCTGTTCCTGACGCCGGTGTTCTATGTCGCGCTGCGCCGCTTGGTCGAGCGCCGCGCTCGGCACTCGTCGGCGTCGACCACGGACGACGGCCACGTCGTGCCGCCGGGATCGATTTCGCTGGAGGTGGGTCATGGTTGAGTCGAGCAAGCCGGGCCGCGTCGCGCGGTCCCTCCTGGCCGCCGCCGTGCTGGCGACGCTGGCTGCCTGCGCGGTCGGTCCCGACTACCGTCGGCCGGAACAGGCGGCGCCCGAGGCGTTCGTCAGCGATGCCGACCGCATCGCGCGTGCCGCGCCCGAGGCGGCACCGGCGGTGTCCCAG
>DATMIB010000247.1:0-1623 GCA_035554635.1 Steroidobacteraceae bacterium
TACAGTCCGTTGCACGTCCCCCCTCCCACGCAACGGACCCCGCCCATGGCCATCGTCGCCGACGCCCCCGCCGCTGATCGCCTCGCCACGGAGCGCGCTTCCCTCGATGCCGCAGCCGGCGACCGCATCGTCACCGACAAGAAGCAGCGCTACACCGCGGGCGTGCTCAAGTACCGGCAGATGGGGTACTGGGCCGCCGACTACGTGCCGCGCGAGACCGACACGATCTGCCTGTTCAGGATCACACCGCAGGACGGGGTCGACCCGATCGAGGCGGCCGCGGCCGTGGCCGGCGAGTCGAGCACGGCGACCTGGACCGTCGTCTGGACCGACCGGCTGACCGCCTGCGACAGCTATCGCGCCAAGGCCTTCAAGGTCGAGCCGGTGCCGAACAACCCGGGCCAGTACTTCGCCTGGGTCGCCTACGACCTGTGCCTGTTCGAGGAAGGCTCGATCGCGAACATGACCGCGAGCCTGATCGGCAACGTCTTCAGCTTCAAGCCGCTCAAGGCCTGCCGGCTCGAGGACATCCGCATCCCGGTCGCGTACGTGAAGACGTTCAAGGGGCCGCCGACCGGCCTCGTGGTCGAGCGCGAACGCCTCGACAAGTTCGGCCGGCCGCTGCTCGGCGCAACGACGAAGCCGAAACTCGGGCTCTCGGCGCGCAACTACGGCCGCGTGATCTACGAGGGCCTCAAGGGCGGCCTCGACTTCATGAAGGACGACGAGAACATCAACTCGCAGCCCTTCATGCACTGGCGCGACCGCTTCCTCTACGTGATGGACGGTGTCAACAAGGCGAGCGCCGTGACCGGCGAGGTCAAGGGCTCGTACCTCAACGTCACCGCCGCGACGATGGAGGACATGTACGAGCGCGCCGAGTTCGCCAAGGACTTGGGCTCGATCGTCGTCATGGTCGACCTCGTGATCGGCTGGACCGCGATCCAGTCGATGGCGAACTGGTGCCGCAAGCACGACATGATCATGCACATGCACCGCGCCGGTCACGGCACCTACACGCGGCAGAAGTCGCACGGCGTGAGCTTCCGCGTGATCGCGAAGTGGCTGCGGCTCGCCGGCTGCGACCACCTGCACACAGGCACCGCGGTCGGCAAGCTCGAGGGCGACCCGCTCACGGTGCAGGGTTACTACAACGTCTGCCGCGACAGCTACACGAAGCAGGACCTGCCGCGCGGCCTCTACTTCGACATGGACTGGGCCGACACCAAGAAGGTCATGCCGGTCGCCTCGGGTGGCATCCACGCCGGGCAGATGCACCAGCTGCTCGATCTCTTCGGTGACGACGTCATCCTGCAGTTCGGCGGCGGCACCATCGGCCACCCCGCGGGCATCCAGGCCGGCGCCGTCGCGAACCGCGTCGCGCTGGAGGCGATGGTGAAGGCGCGCAACGAGGGTCGCGATATCAAGTCGGAAGGCCCGGAGATCCTGCGCAAGGCGGCGCAGTTCTGCACGCCGCTCGCGCAGGCGCTCGAGACCTGGGGCGAGATCACGTTCAACTACGCCTCGACCGACACGTCCGACTACGTCGCCACGCCGACGCTGGCCGGCTGACGCACTGCGCCCACGCGAGCTTCCTATTGAGCGCTCGTTTCACCGCACGAC
>DATMIB010000248.1:0-8319 GCA_035554635.1 Steroidobacteraceae bacterium
CACCACGCACAGGCGGCGGCACGGGCCGCCTCACAGCGATAGTCACCGCATGCCGAGCGGCACCTGCCGCATCACACCCCGAACGCCTTCAGCACGACGTCCGTGACGCCCTCGAGACCGCGCCCGGTGATGCCGGAGCGCTTGCCATAGTGCGGCATCTCCTCGTAGACATAGATGCCCGGCCCGCCGGCAAAGCCATCGTCGAACAGGCCGTTGACCCCGAGCAGGTACGCCCCGAACGTCGCCGAACGACGCGGCACGTAGTCGAGCTCGGCACTGAAACCGATCGTGGCGGCCTGGTCGATGGCACGGCCGCCGCCGGCCGCTTCCTGTCTCACGCCGCGACAGCCTGACACGATCAACTGGCCCGGCCCCTCGAACACGAGGTAGCGGAATTGCAGCGTGATCCACGCGCTGAGCCCGAAGTGCCACCGCGAGCGGATGCGCACTGGTCGGTCCCGTGCCTGGACCATGCCCACGAGGTGACGTGGCTGCAGCACGAACCGCGCGCCGTCCGCCAACTCGACGAGCCCGACCTCGGCCAGCGGGTCCTTCCGGCTCGACACCGTGAAGCGCTCGCCGGCCGCGTCGCGGATGCGCGTGAGCGCGACCATGCCGGCCGCGACACTCATGACCGGATATGCCGGATCGAGCAGCCATTGCGTGGCCTTGCGACCCGCGGTCGCGAGGCTTTGCAGGTACTCCGGGTGGACCAGCAATTCGTCGCCGGCCCCGAGCTCGATGTCGAGCGAGATCGTCGAAATGCGATCGGTGCCTGCGGGTGCCACGGCCGGCACGGGCGTCGAGGGCGCGCCCCTTTGCTGCAGCCGGATCGGCGGCCTCCGCGCTGCCATCGGCGCCATCACGAAGTACCAGAAGGCCTTCAGCACGAGGGGCAGCAGGCTCAGCAACACGACGACCCACAGCGCGGCCCAGGCCAGCGCGCCCGCCTTCGCCACCACTTCGTCGATGCCACGATTCGCCTCCTCGACGGCCCGCTGTCGCGCCGCGATCAACGCGTCGAGCGCCCGCATCGCCTGGCTGTCGATGGCCGCGAGCGGCCGCGCCACCGTTTCCCGGGTGGCACGCACCTGTCGCAGCGTCGTTTCGGCCTGGTTCGCCTGCTCCCGCGCAGCGAGGAAGCGTCGCGCGGCCTGCGCCTTCGCGCGCTGTAGCTCGAGATAGCGCTGCCGGTCGCCGTCGACGATGCCGAGCCGTTCGAACGGGATCAGGGCGGCGAGCGGGTGGGCAGTGGCGAAGGCGTCGAAGTCCGCACGCGCCCTGCGATACGCCAGCAGGTGTGCACGGTCGAACGCATGCGCCTGCGCGAGTTGTTGCTCCGCCTGCGGCACGCTCAGGCCAAGCGTCGCGACGCCGCGCATGACGCGCAACAGTTCATCGCGCGACCAGCGCAGCACCTGCAGCGTGGCCTCGTTCTTTGCGTGCTCGACCAGGAGTTCGCTGCGGTCCGCCGCGAGCATCAGCTCGAAGGCGTCGAGCCGCCGCGTCTCGCGTTCGGCAATCTCACGGTCGAGGCGTGCGAGCCACTGCGCGAGCTCCGCGGGCGAGCGGCGATGGGCGGATTGCAGGCGTTCGTTCCACTCCTGCCGGAACCGGTCGACCTCGGCGAACGCCTCCTGCCGACGCGCCGCGAGCTGCTCGGCCTGCCGTGCTTGGGGAAGCAGTTCGACGGCCTGGGTGCGCAGCGTCGAGGACTCGTCGCGGCCAATGTCCACCAGCACCAGCAACGAGAGCGCCAGCACGAACAGCAACGCCCTTCCCGCCAACCACCCTGCCGCCGCGCGGCCTGCCTGGACCATGAGGTCGCCTCCACCAGCGTTCGGCGCCGGCCTGGTCCGCAATCATGACGTTTATGCCCAGCCAGATGCTCGCTGCTGCGGCCGCAGTTCGATGACCCACCCGGCCAGCCGGCAGATCTCGCGCCAGGCGGCCGCAAAGCCTCGCTGCTGCGTCCATTCGTGCCGCTCGAGCCAGGCGTGAAGCTCGGAGGAGTTATCGGGGGCCAGCGCGAAATCCGACTCCCAGTCGCACTCCGCGAGCTCGTCCCCCAGCAGGTACGAACCCTCGACCTGGCCGACGGCACGACCGTTGATCGTTGCCGGCAGCACGTACCCCGCGGCCTCGTCGTCGCCGGCGTCGAACGCGAATTCGTCCAGTTCGGCCAGAATCGGATAGCTGCGTCGTTGCACAGTCCAGCCACCGTCGTCGTCGCGGTCCACGCACAGGTATTCGGTCGGCCGGTCGGCGCTGCCGTGACAGCGTCCTTCGAGCAGGATCCTGAAGTCGTCGCAGTCGAACACGGCCTTCGTCGCTTCGCGTGCCATCTGCATGCCCTCTGAGTGCCTTGTGCGCCTTAAGGTCATGCCTGGCAGGCTCATGACGTGAGCCCATTGCCCGATGACGCGAAGACCGTTGAAGCAGAGTTCCGCCCGACACGGCATTTCAATCAAGAACATGGATCATAAAATCGCCATAACTATCGGAAATACTGGAATTAAATGGCATCTGTGAATCTGGCCGGGCCGACACCCCGGTGGACGCCAGACCCTCGTACAATCCCTGCACTGTCTTGCCGAACCCCAGCCACGAGGACGACCCGACATGACGAACTTCCAGCAGCAGATGGAGAAGCTGCGCTCGGCGCCCGGCTTCATCGCGGCGCTCGACCAGAGCGGCGGCAGCACGCCGAAGGCCTTGAAGCTCTACGGCGTCGCCGAGGGCAGCTGGGCCAACGACGCGGAAATGATGGACCTGGTGCACGCCATGAGGTCGCGCATCATCACGAGTCCCGCCTTCAGCGGCGAGCGACTGCTCGCGGCCATCCTGTTCGAAGCGACGATGGACCGCGAGGTCGATGGCCGGCCAACGGCGGAGTACCTCTGGCAGGTCAAGAAGGTCGTTCCGATCCTCAAGGTCGACAAGGGCCTCGAGGCCGAGGCCAACGGCGTGCAGCTGATGAAGCCCATGCCGGCGCTCGATGCGCTGCTCGACCGGGCGAAAGCCAAGGGCATCTTCGGCACCAAGATGCGTTCGGTCATCAAGCAGGCGAACCCCGAGGGCATCCGCGCGGTGGTCGACCAGCAGTTCGAGGTTGCCGGCCGTATCCTCGCCAAGGGACTAGTGCCGATCATCGAGCCCGAGGTCGACATCCACTGCCCGGACAAGGCCAGGGCCGAGGAGCTGCTCGAGGCTGCGATCGCGGCGAAGCTCGACGCGCTGCCCGCCGACCAGCGGGTCATGCTCAAGCTCACGATCCCGGACAAGGACAACCTCTACGCGAGGCTGATCTCGCACCCGCGCGTGCTGCGCGTCGTCGCGCTCTCTGGCGGCTACTCGCGCGCGGAGGCGAACGAGCGGCTCGCACGCCAGAAGGGCATGGTCGCGAGCTTTTCGCGCGCACTGACCGAAGGGCTTACGGCGCAGCAGACCCAGGGCCAGTTCGACGCCGCACTCGACGAATCGATCGAGAGCATCTACCAGGCCTCGAAGACCTGATCCCCGCCCGGCGGGTGAAGCGCGTGAGGCCTAGGCGAGCCTTGCGCGCCGCCCCTGCGACGGCAGGCAGGCCTCGAGCGCCCGTGCGAGGTGGGCCGGGTCGACCGGCTTGCGCAGCAGCGCGCTCGGACGCGCCTCCGGACGGTCGGCCAGCACGAGGTTGTCGCCGTGCCCGGAATAGAGCACGACCGGCAAGGCGCAGCCTTCGGCCCGCAGCCGCGCGAGCAGTTCGAGCCCCGTCATTCCCGGCATGGTCTGGTCGGTGATGATGAGGTCGAAGCGTGTGGGCTCGCGTTGCACCAGTTCGAGGGCGGCTTGGCCACGGTCGACACAAGTGGCCTCGACGCCCCAGGTCGCCAGCAGCTCGCGCATGAATTCGCCGACCGCCTGTTCGTCGTCGGCGATGAGCACGCGGCCACGGAGCCGGGGGCGCGTCTCCGGCGCAGTGCCTGGTGCCGCGTGCGCGACAGGTCGATCCATGGCGGGCGCCGTCACCGCCGGCCACAGCACGCGAAACACCGCGCCCGCCCCCGGAGACGACTCGAGGATTACGTGTCCGCCATGCTCGTGCACGATCCCGTGCACGATCGCGAGCCCCATGCCGGTGCCCCGCCCCGCCTCCTTGGTCGTGAAGAAGGGCTCGAAGATGCGCTCCGCGACGTCACTCGCGATGCCCGGGCCGGAATCGGCGATGCTCAGTTCGACGTAAGGGCCGGTGACAGAGGCGCGGCAGCCGGCGCAGATGCCCTGTCGCTGTTGGCCGGACGTCACCCGTACCGTCAGTTCGCCGGTACCGTTCATCGCGTCGCGGGCGTTGAGACACAGATTCGTCACGACCTGTCCCGCCTGCACCGGGTCGACCTCGATGTGGGCGCCCGTGTCGTCCGGCATCACCCGCAGGACGATGCCTGCGCCCAACTGGGCGCGCAGGTTGGCCAAGGCATCGTCGACGAGGCCCTGCAGCGCCACGGCCCGCGGCGAGCCGCGCTGGCCACGGCTGAACATGAGCATCTGCTCGATCAGGTCGCGGGCGCGTTCGCACGAGCGTCGCGCCTGGTCGAGGTACACGCGGAGCCGTGAGTCGGACTCCGCAGACTCGCGTTCGCCGGCCAGCACGACGTAGCCCAGTATCGTCGTCAGCAGGTTGTTGAAATCGTGCGCGATGCCGCCGGTCAGCTGGCCGATGGCCTGCATCTTCTGCGCCTGGCGCAGCCGCGCCTCGAGCGCCGAACGCTGCTCCTCGGCCGCCTTGCGCCCGGTGATCTCGCGCGTGATGGCGAGCAGGCGCCGCTGGCCGCCGATCTGCACGGCTTTGAGTCGTACCTCGTCCCAGTGCAGCGTGCCGTCGCGATGGCGCCGGCACCACTCGAACCGCGCATGGCCCTCGGCTCGCGCCCGATCCAGCCAGCGCAGGGCGTCCTCGCGTGCATAGGGCGGCTCGCCGTAACTCAATGCACCGGCATTCGTCGCAAGCAGCTCGGTGCGCGTGTAACCGTAAATCTCGCAGGCGCGCGGATTGACGTCGATGATCGCGCTGGTCTCCCAGTCGAGCACGAAGATCGCGTCGTCGCTGGCCTCGAAGATCTCGCGATAGTTCTGCTCAGAGGTGTGCAGTGCGCGACGCGACGCGTCGCGCTCGAGCTCCGCGACGACGCGCACGGCGAAGATGCGCAGCACCGACTCGATGAACCCCTCCTGCTCCATGGGGCGTCGCGCGACGGCCGCGATGAGCCCGAGTGGCTTGCCCTGCGCGTCGAACAGCGGGTGCCCGGCGTAGCTGTCGAAGCCGAGCTTGTGGAAGTCGCCGTCCTGCGGAAACCGCTCGCCGAGGTTCGTGCCGTACAGGCGGAATTGTTGCCCGACCACCGTTTCGCAGGGCGTCCCGGTCGCGGCGTAGCGGAAGTTCTCGTGGATCTCGCCGTCGAGGAAGAAGGCGAGCATGCCGAGCTGTTGCGGAAGCGTGGCGTCGTAGGTGGCGACGAAGGCCGCGTCGGCGCCGAGGATCGTCGCCAGGAACCGCACGAGCTGGCGATACAGCGTGACCTCCTCCGACTGCGACACGGCGAGTGCCGCGGAGGACCACGCATCCTCGAGCCGCTTGCGCTCGGTGATGTCGGTGGCGATGCCGCACACCGCGTAGGCACGGCCGCTGGAGTCGAACAGCGGGAACTTCGAGGCGACATACACACGTCGCCCCTGGCCGAAGTCCGCCGTCTCTTCGACCTCGATCGCGCGCCGTTCGCGCAGGACGCGCAGGTCGTTGTGCCGGAACCGTGCCGCGAGATCCGGCGGGAAAATCTCCTCGTCCGTACGGCCGAGCATCTGCGCGGAACTGAAGCCCGAAAGCGCCTCGAACTCGCGATTCACGAACAGGTAGCGACCGGCATGGTCCTTCGCGAAGACGAGCGCGGAGGTGTTGTCGAGCACCTGCTGCAGGCGCGTCTCGCTGTCCTGCAGCGCCTGTGCGGTGTCGCTCGGCAGCGTCGAGGCTTCCATGCGCGCACTCCTCGGGCGGGTCGACCCGAGTATAGGCACGCCCGCGAGCGGCTCGTGCGACTGTTACACGACGGAAACGAACGGTTACGACCCGGGTACGTTCACTCGCTGCCGGACGGCGTGAACATGTAGCCGACCCCGCGCACCGTCCGGATCAGCCGTGGCCGCTCGGGGTCGGGCTCGACCTTCTTGCGCAGGCGCGCGACCCGGATGTCGATCGAGCGGTCGTACGGATCCCATTCGCGATTGCGCGTGAGCGTGAGCAGCCGATCGCGCGAAAGCACACGACCGGGGTTTTCCGCGAAGACCTTGAGCAGGTCGAACTCCATCGACGTCAGCGCGATCGGCGCATCGTCGCGGCCGTAGAGCTGGTGCGCGCGCAGGTCGAGCCGACACTCGCCGAAGGCCACGCATTCGCCCTGGAGCGCCGATGCCGCCGCTTCAGGCCGCGTCTGCATGCGGCGTTGCACGCTCTTGATGCGGGCCAGCAGCTCGCGCGGATCGAAAGGCTTGGTCACGTAGTCGTCGGCGCCGATCTCGAGGCCGACGATGCGGTCGATCACCTCGCCCGCCCCGGTCACCATGATGATGCCCGGGTCGACGTGTTCGCGCAGGTAGCGCGCGAGCGCGAGGCCGTCCTCGCGACCGAGCCGCAGGTCGAGCAGCACGACGTCGGGACGCGCCAGTTCGAGTTGCGCACGCATCGCCGCGCCGTCCCCTGCCTCGGCCACCGTGTAGCCGTGCGTCCCGAGGTAGTCGGCGAGCATCGTGCGAATGCCGGCGTCGTCGTCGACGATGAGAACCCGCCCTGCCTCGCCCACGCGGCAATTCCTCGCGAGCCGTCCGTGCCCGGCAACAGTATAGGCAGGCACGGCAACAAAGAAATACAAACCGGCGCGGAACGGACATCCCTCGATTACAGCAGCGGCGCACTGTCTGCCCCAACGCGGCAATGCCGCCCTCAACGTCACGACAGGAGTCCGACATGCAGACCAACACCGCCAGCAACCTCGGCGAGATTCCCATGTTCGCCGCCGGCGCCGACACGCCCCGCTACGCCCGTGCCATCGCCGCTTCCAGGCGCGTGCGCTGGGAGATCGACGCCGACGTGATCCGCGGCCGCGAGTTCGACCTCGACCACGCGTTCCTGCCGACCGGACTGTCGAAGGTCGACACGCTCGGCTTCCTGACCGCCGACCAGCGCCGGCTGCTGAGCCAGGTGCAGGGGCGCACCTATGCGTACATCTTCGGCCTGGTCGAGCGCTACATCGGCGCCAAGGTGCTGGAGCTTTCGGGCCAGCACTGGCTCGGTGACCAGGTCGCGCTCGAGGCGCTGGTGCGGTTCAGCGACGAGGAACTCAAGCACCAGGAGCTGTTCCGCCGCATCGAGGAGATGCTCGAACGACGCATGCCGGCGGGTTATGTGCGCGTGGCCGACGCGAATGAAGTCGCCCGTGCCGTGCTGGGCAAGAGCACCTGGGCGGTGCTCGCGCTCACGTGCAACATCGAGCTGTTCACGCAGCAGCACTACCAGCAGAGCATCGAGCCGCAGGACGACCTCTCGCCGCTGTGGAAGGACGTGTTCAAGTACCACTGGGCCGAGGAGGTCCAGCACGCGATGCTCGACGAGCTCGAGTGGAAGCGCGAGCACGCCCGGCTCACGTTGCGCCAGAAGGAGCAGGCGGTCGACGACCTGATCGAACTCGTCGCTGCCGTCGACGGCATCCTGCAGGCACAGGCGGAGGCGGACTCGACGTACTTCATGCGCATCGCCGGTCGCTCCTTCGACGGCGGCCAGGAAGCCGAACTTCGTGCGCTGATGCTGCGGGCCTACCGGTGGCAGTACATCGTCTCCGGCGTGCAGCACCCGCACTTCGTCCGCCTGCTCAGTTCGATGACCACCCCCACGCAAATGCAGCGGATCCAGTCGGCGCTGGCGCCCATCGTTGCCAGCTGACCCGTCCACTGCAGCCGTCCTGGAGAATCGCCATGTTCACGAAACCCGCGATGTTCCGTTTCACGGTCTACGCCACGCTGGCCGCGCTCACGTCCACCGTCACCTGGGTGTTCGTGAACGCGGGTCTCCAACTGGGCCTCGGACTCTGAAGCCCCGCGGAGGCGGGCCGGAGACCCGCCTCCGCTCTCCTGTGGGAGCACGTGCCCCGCCTCGGATTCAGCGAACGCCCGTGCCGGGTTTGGACCGTGACTCGCGCCGTGCAAACCGCGTCCCGTCGCAGGACCCGTGCGTCGGCGACATGAGGAGCTACGATGGGACCCATTGCACCGGCGGGAGTCTGCAGTGAAACG
>DATMIB010000249.1:0-7795 GCA_035554635.1 Steroidobacteraceae bacterium
TGGAGCACAGGGTGGGCGACGGCGCACGGGCGCGCATCGTCGGAACCGACGAGAGAGACCCGCGCCGACGCGCCCACGGGCCGCTGCGCCTCAATATCAGCCGCCGCCGACCTCCTCGGGCCGGTCACGCCTAACGCGGGAGGCCATGGCGAGGACGACGCTGTCGGCTGACGTTCTGGCCGCGCTTCACTGCGCCCCGGGTGGCCGATGCAAACCTCTGCAACAGCAGGTTAGGTCGATGGACCGACCGCACGACAACTTCGAGGCTGCGTTTCGAGCAATCGAGACGCGCTATCGGGCCATCATCGACTCTGCGACCGACTTTGCGATCCTGACGCTCGACGACCTGGGTCGGATCACGAGCTGGAATCACGGCGCCGAGCGCCTGCTCGGCTATGCCGAGGAAGAGGCGATCGGGGGTCCCGCCTCTCTGTTCTTCACGCCCGAAGACCGCGCAGCCGGCGCACCCGAGCGGGAACTCGAACAGGCACGGCTGCTGGGCCGGGCCGAAGACGAACGCTGGCACATGCGCCGGGACGGCTCCAGGTTCTACGGCTCGGGCGTCGTCACGCCTCTACGACAAGACGGGTTCGTGAAGATCTTTCGCGATCGCACTCGCGAACACGAAGCAACCCTGGCACTGGCCACGCGTGAGGCGGAGTTCCGGACGCTTGCAGACACCATGCCGCAAATGGTCTGGTCGACGAAGCCGGACGGCAGCGCCGATTACGTCAATGCGCGATGGCACGAATTCACTGGCGCGCGCTCAGGCACGACCGATGGGGACGTATGGACCCCGCTGATCCACCCACAGGACCGCGAACGCGTGTCCGCGGGCTGGCGGCAAAGCGTTGCAACAGGCGAGCCTTACGAGATCGAGTACCGACTTCGGCGGCACGACGGCGTGTACCGCTGGGTGCTCGGACGGGCCCAGCCACTGCGGGACAAACAAGGACAGATCCTTCGCTGGTTCGGCACCTGTACGGACATCGACGATTCGCGGCGCGCCCAGGAACTGATGCGCGATGCCGACAGACGCAAGGATGCGTTCCTCGCGACGCTCGCGCACGAACTGCGCAACCCGCTCGCACCGATCCGCACGTCGGCGCACGTGCTCACTCGCAAGGACCTCCCGCCCGAGCAGGCACAAGCGGCCGCTGCCGTAATCCTTCGCCAGGTTGCGCAGATGTCTCGCCTGCTTGACGACCTGTTGGACATTGCGCGCGTCAGCAGCGGCAAGCTGCAGCTGCAGCCCGAGCGCGTGCCGCTGCGAGTGATCGTCGACACCGCTGTGGAAACGGCAAACCCCATGATTGAGTCGAAGGGCCACCAGCTCGTGGTCCATCTGCCGCCGGTCTCGCCGATGCTCCTGGTCGACCCGGTCCGTCTGGCACAGGTGCTGTCGAACCTCCTGATCAACGCTGCGAAATACACGGAGTCCGGTGGGCGTATCGAGGTGTTGGCGGAGGCTGGCGGTGGCGAGGTCCGCATTGCCGTGACCGACACCGGGATCGGCTTTTCACCGAGCGTCGCAGAGGAACTGTTCGAGATGTTCGTGCAGGTGCGACGGGGACTGGTCCGCTCCGACGGAGGTCTCGGCATCGGCCTCGCACTGGCAAGGAACATCGTGCAACTGCACGGTGGCTCCATCGACGCACGGAGCGACGGACCGGGACTGGGAAGCACGTTCACGATCCGCCTGCCGCTGGCGGCGGAGCAGGAAGCCCGCGGCCACCATTGACCTGTCGTCCCGGTCGCTTCACGCTGTCCGCGTCGCTGACGGAAACGCGGGGGACACACGTGAACGTCAATCGCCTTGCGGCAAGACTTCCGACCGGTCTGACTCTCGGGAATATGCGGGCGACCGGTACTGGTGGCTCGCGTCCTGACCCTTCGCGACAGGTCCACGCATGAAACGCACACCATCGTCGACCCTGATCTGGCTCGCGGTCGCTGCCCTCGGCGCGTTCGCCTTCGCCGCGATCGCGCTCAACCGCGGCGAATCGGTCAACTCGGCCTGGCTCGTCACTGCGGCGCTCTGTGTCTACTTCATCGCCTACCGCTTCTACGGCCGCTACATCGCGGACCGCGTGCTGCGATTGGACGACGCGCGCCCGACGCCCGCCGTGCGGCACGAAGACGGGCTCGACTACGTCCCGACGAGCAAGTGGGTGCTCTACGGCCACCACTTCGCCGCGATCGCGGGCGCGGGCCCGCTGGTCGGCCCCGTGCTCGCGGCGCAGATGGGCTACCTGCCCGGCACCTTGTGGATCCTCGTCGGCGTGGTCGTCGCAGGCGCCGTGCAGGACTTTGTCGTGCTGTTTGCGTCGCTGCGCCGCGACGGCCGCTCGCTCGGCCAGATGGTGCGCATGGAACTCGGCCCGACCGCCGGCACACTGGCGCAGGTCGGCACCCTCGCAATCATGATCATCATCCTGGCGGTGCTGTCGCTGGTCGTCGTCAAGGCGCTGACCGCGAGTCCCTGGGGCCTGTTCACGATCGCCGCCACGATCCCGATCGCGCTGCTGATGGGCATCTACATGCGCGTGCTGCGTCCCGGGCGCATTGCCGAGGCCTCGGCGATCGGCGTCGTGCTGTTGCTGCTGTCGATCGTGTATGGGCGCAACGTCGCCGAGCACGCAACCCTCGCGCCGCTGTTCACCTGGAGCGGCACCGCGCTTGCGTGGGGCCTGATCGTCTATGGTGCAATCGCCGCGAGCCTGCCGGTGTGGCTGATGCTCGCCCCGCGCGACTACCTGAGCACATTCCTCAAGCTCGGCACCATCATCGCGCTCGCGCTCGGCATCCTGTTCGTCGCCCCGCCACTCGCCATGCCGGCGACGACACGGTTCCTCGACGGCACGGGCCCGGTGTTTTCGGGCCAGCTGTTCCCGTTCCTGTTCATCACGATCGCCTGCGGCGCCGTCTCGGGCTTCCATTCGCTGATCGCCTCGGGCACGACGCCAAAGATGCTCGAACGCGAATCGCACGCGCGTCTGATCGGCTTCGGCGGCATGCTGACCGAATCGTTCGTCGCCATCATGGCGCTCACGGCCGCCTGCGTGCTCGACCCTGGCATCTACTTCGCAATGAACTCGCCGGCCGCGGCGATCGGCGCCACCGCCGCCGAGGCCGCTGCGACAATCTCCAGCTGGGGCTTCACGATCACGCCCGAGACGATCACGCAGACTGCCACCGACATTGGCGAAAGCACGATCCTCTCGCGCACGGGCGGCGCGCCGACGCTGGCCGTCGGCATGGCACAGATCATGGCCACGGCGCTCGGCGGCAAGGCGCTCACGGCGTTCTGGTACCACTTCGCGATCCTGTTCGAGGCGTTGTTCATCCTGACCGCGGTCGACGCGGGCACGCGCGCCTGTCGCTTCATGATCCAGGACATGCTCGGCCACGCCTGGGCGCCGCTCGGCGACACGCAGCGGCTGTCGTCGAACGTGCTCGCGACCGGGCTCTGCGTCTCGGCCTGGGGATACTTCCTGTACCAGGGCGTCGTCGACCCGCTCGGCGGCATCAACACGCTCTGGCAGCTCTTCGGCGTCGGCAACCAGATGCTCGCCGGCATCGCGCTGCTGCTCTGCACGACCGTGCTCGTGAAGATGAAGCGCCAGCGCTACGCCTGGGTCACGCTCGTGCCCACCGCGTGGCTGCTGGTCACGACGGTCACGGCCGGGCTGCAGAAGATCTTTCACACCGACCCGAAGATCGGCTTCCTCGCCCAGGGCAACCGATTCTCCGACGCGTTCGCGCGCGGCGAGCTGCTCGCCCCCGCCAAGACGCTCGAAGAGATGCAACGCGTCGCGTTCAACAACTACCTGGACGCAGCCGTCTGCGCGCTGTTCACGCTGCTGGTGCTGGCCATGTGCGTGTTCACGCTGCGGGCCTGCCTGCAGGCACTGCGGACGCCGCACGTCACGGCGGTCGAGATCCCGGCGCTCGCGACCACGCCAGGAGTGCGGTCGTGAGCGGGTCGGGCTGGTTCTCGTCGCCGGCGCTCGACCGCCTGCGTCGCGCGTTGCGCGGGCTCTTCGGCATGCCGGATTACCCGCGATATCTCGAGCACATGCAGCGCTGTCATCCCGACAGGTCGCCGCTGTCGGAGCGCGAATTCCATCGGCATGCAATCGACCGTCGCTACGGCGCCTCGCGCGCACGCTGCTGCTGAAGTCGAGCTCGCGTTCGATACCTTTCGTCCGCTAAAGCGCGCCTCGCTTCGCGCGTGTCACCCGTGACGCGCCACCTGTTGTCACCCGAACGGTTGCGTCTCCCGGCCGCACCCTCGTCCCGCACCCCAAGCTGGCGACTGCCGGCCCCGTCGTGGGCAGCCCACCACGGATACAGGGTCGCGTCGTGTCACGTCGCTCGTCTTGCTTCCTCGCTCTCGTGCTCCTCGCTCCTTCTCTGGCGCTCAGTGCGCCCGTTCCGTTGATGCGACCGGCCACGGTCGTCGCGGAGAAGTCGACGACGCACACGCAAACCATTACCGGCACGTTCGAAGCGAGTGCGTTCGACGCCAGCGAACTGTCGATCATGCTGCCGGACGGGCGAAAGCTCGTCGCGCACCGTACGCACGTGCAACGCGATGCGGCCTTTTCCACCTGGGGCGGCCGGTTTGACGGCGAGCAGCCGGGCACCGTGCTGCTGACGGCGTACCGCTCCGTCGTGACCGGGGTGGTGACCACGGCCGACGCGACGTACGAATTCAAGCCGGTCAGCACGGGGCGACACAAGCTCGCACCGACGCCAGCTCCGAACGCGACGGGGTTCGAGCCGGCGCTGCCGGCCGCGCCGCAGAAGCCACTGCACTCGCCGCAGAGCCGGGCCGTCGTCGGACGCTTGTCGGCCGACCTCGCACCCGTCACGCAGGACCTGCTCGTGCTGTACACGCCAGCCGCCGCCGCACGCCACGGCAGCGGCACGCTCGAAAGCATGATCGCGGGCGGCGTCGCGGCCGCGAACGAGGCCTATCGCAACAGCGACGTCGGCATCAGCCTGCGCCTGCTGGACGTGCGGCGCGCCGCGACGATCGTCGAATCGCCACAGGGCATGATCGCCACGCTGGCGGCGCTGCGGGCCTCGACGGAGGCGCGCGACCTGCGTGAACAGCTCGGCGCCGACATCGTGCTGCTCGTCAACGAGAGCCGCGACTGGTGCGGCTACGCCTACATCATGTATTCGCCCCACGACGACTACTCGGGCAACGCCTACGCCGCCGTGCAGTCCGGCTGCATTGCGTCGGACATGATTGCGCACGAGATCGGCCACATCCAGGGCCTGATGCACGACCGCGAGAGCACGCGCGAGAACGGCGCCTTTCCCTACGGCCGTGGCTACCGGGTCTGCGGCCCGAACGGCTTTCGCGACGTGATGTCGTACGCGTGCCCAGGTGCCAGCGTCACGCGCGTCCGGCAGTTCTCGAACCCGTCGAAGCTGTATCGCAACCAGCCGATGGGCATCGCGTACGAGACGAACCCGCTCGCCTCGGCCGATGCTGCCCGCGCGCTCAACGAAACCGCTGCGATCGTGGCCGGGTATCGCAACGCCGCGAGCGAGCTGCCGGTTTCACCGACCGGCCTGACGGGCACGAGCACGGGCCGGGCCGCCCGACTGTCCTGGCAGGACACGTCCGACGATGAAACCGCCTTCGTGATCGAGCGTCGTCGTGGCGAGCGGTGGCAGGAGGTTGCGCAGGTCGCCGCCGGTGTCGTCGCATACACCGACACCACGGTCAGCGCGCGCAAGGTGTACTCGTATCGTGTCGTGGCGGTGAATTCCGCCGGGCGTTCGGCGGCCTCCAATGTCGTGACGGTCCACGTCACGACGCGGCCGACAGGCAGCGGTGCCCTGCGGCTGCTCGAGCGTGACACTCGGCCGCTCGCGCGACATCCGTCGGGAACGCGTAGCGTCGCGCGCTGAGCGCCCGACCCCGGTGCGACGCTGGCGCGGACCGGACCCGGTCCGGTCTAATGCCGGACTTGGTCACCATCGGGGAGCCCTCCTTGACCGCCACCGCCGTCCGCTTTCGCCGTGCCACGCCGGCCGACGCCGCGGCAGTCGTGCCGCTGATCCACTGCTCGGGGCCCGCGGCGTTCGATTACGTCTTTGCGGTCCCCGGGCGCGCGCGTGCTCTGGACTACCTGCAGCGCGCATTCCTGCAGGGTGACGGCGAGTTCGGCCACCGCAACCACACTGTCGTCGAAGTCGACGGCGTCGTCGCCGGTGTCGGTGCGGCCTGGGGCAGCGAGGCCAACCTGCGCTTCGCGGTGGCGGCCGCCCGGCAGATCGTGACGTGTTACGGCCTGGCGCGGGCGCCCGGTGTCATTGCCCGCGGGTTGCGTGTCGAGGCGGTGATCCAGCCGCCGCGACCGGGGACCTGGTACGTCGCGCACCTCGGCGTGCACCCGGAGGCGCGCTCGCGCGGCCTCGGCGAGTCGCTGGTGCTGCACCTGCTCGACGAAGGCCGTCGGCGCGGCTGTCGCACCGCCGAACTCGACGTCGCGACGACCAATGCGCGAGCCGAAGCCTTGTACGAGCGACTCGGGTTCCGCGTGCGCGGCGAACGCACGAGTGCGCTGGCCAATGCGCAGGGCACGGTGCCCAACCACCGTCGCATGGTGCTCGAACTGCGGCCGCGCGCCGCCGCACGCTGATCGCGCGCCCGCCGCCGGGAACGATCGCGACGGGCACGGCGGCCGCCGCTCGTGGCGCCGACGGGCTCAGCGCGCCGCGACGACCTGGATCTCGACCTTGTACTGCGGCGCCGCGAGTCGCGCCTCGACGGTGGCGCGGGCCGGCGCTTCGCCGGGCGCGACCCACTCGTCCCAGACCGAATTCATCTGGCCGAAGGTGCCGATGTCGGCCAGGTAGATCGTCGCGGACAGGATCTTGCTCTTGTCGGTGCCGGCTTCGGCCAGCAGCGCGTCGATGGCTGCCAGCACCTGGCGTGTCTGGCCCGGCACGTCCGCGGACGGGTCTGCGGCGACCTGCCCCGCGACGTACACCTTGTCGCCGTGGACGACGGCCTGCGACATGCGCGGGCCGGTGTGCAGACGTTCGATCATGCGGTCCCCTCCTCGGGATGCGACGGCGTCCAGTGTAACGGGCTGCCGTCGACGCCGGTCGGAATTGCCGATTGTCTGATAGCCAGTGCGCGTCGCAGCCCGGAGCCTCACGCCGAAACGGTCAGGAACGAGGCAAGCCACGCATGTCCTGGAACCGCAGGCGCATTCTCGGGGCCGCGCTGTTCGGTGCCGTCATCGCCATCGCGATCACCGTGGTCGCGCTCAATTTCATGACGTCCGAGAGCGAGATCGAGACCTCGCTCGTCCATCGCTACGGCATCGACGACCCGCAGTTCCGCCGCGAACTGGGCATCCTGCTGGGGCCGTCGATCATGGGCGGCAACCACGTCGACAACTTCGAGAACGGGGTCGAGATCTTCCCGGCCATGCTCGAGGCGATCCACGCGGCGCGGTCGACGATCACGTTCGAGACCTACATTTACTGGTCGGGCCGCGTCGGCAAGGCGTTCGCGGACGCGCTGTCGGAACGATCGCGTGCCGGCGTGCGCGTGCACGAGCTGATCGACTGGGTCGGCAGCCAAGCCATGGACGAGGCGCTGATCCGTCAGATGCAGGAGGCCGGCGTCGAACTGCACCGCTACCACCCGCTGCACTGGTACAACCTCACGCGCATGAACAACCGCACGCACCGCAAGCTGCTGGTGGTCGACGGCCAGGTCGGCTTCACGGGTGGCGTGGGCATCAGCGACGAATGGGAC
>DATMIB010000250.1:0-4646 GCA_035554635.1 Steroidobacteraceae bacterium
TGTGCTCCGGCACGCCTTCGCGCGCGAGGTGCGCGTCCGCATCGGGCGACGGCGTCCAGAGCACGTCGCAGATCGCGTCGGTCACGAGCCGGTTGATTTCCTCGGGCATGCGCCGGTCGCCGCTGCGCAACCCCGCCTCCAGGTGCACCACCGGGATCCAGAGCTTGGTGCCGACCTGCGCACAGGCCGCGGTCGAGTTGACGTCGCCGACGACCACGATCCAGTCGGGCTTCTCCCGCAGCGCCACCTTCTCGTAGGCGATCATCACGCCGCCGGTCTGCTCGGCGTGCGAGCCGCTGCCCACCTCGAGGTGGAAATGTGGCTTGGGCAATTGAAGGTCGCGGAAGAACGCGTCCGACATGTTCGCGTCGTAGTGCTGCCCCGTGTGCACGATCTGTGGCTTGCACCACGGCTCGCGCACGAGCGCGTGGTACAGCGGGGCGATCTTCATGAAATTCGGTCGCGCGGCCGCGACGAGGTGGACGTTCAGTGGGTGCACGGCGGTTCCGGTTCTTCTGTTCGAGCTGCAGCGGGGCACGCCCCGGCCCGGTGCAGTTTAAAGGGTCCGTCCGGGGGAAATGCGACGCCCGTCGCGGTAGCCACGCAGCACCGTAGCTTCAGTCATCTGAGCCGGCCGTTCACGAAGAGAGCCGGCCGCCCGCGGCTCAGGCCGGCTGCCCGTCTGGCCCCGGGCAGCAGCTCATCGGCTCTTTGCGGCCGAGACGTCGTCGCGCCGTCGTCGTGGTGGGAACTGAGCGCGCTTCAGGGATTCGGGCAGGTGCCTGGCCAGGCGCGGCGCCCGGTGCAAGGCGAAAATCCAGACGCAAGACGCCACGAGGAACGCGTAGAACATGACGGGCTCTGGCACTCCCGCACGCCACGCCGTGATGCCCACCAGTGCCGACACGCTCGAGGTCGCCAGGTAGAAAATGAAGATTGCGCGGACCGAGAACCCGGCCGCGAGCAACTTGTAATGAAAATGCCCCCGGTCCGCCTGCATCGGCGACAAGCCCGTCCAGGCGCGCCGGAACGTACTGGTGAAGAGTTCGAGGATCGGGACTGGCAGCAGCCAGAGCACGACGACCGGCGGCAGCCCGGGTCCCGACGGCTGGATCGAAATCAATGCCAGTCCCGCAAGGACGAATCCAAGCAGCGTGCTGCCCGCGTCACCCATGAAGCCGAGGACGCGGCGATTGAAGCTGGCAGGCAGGTTGAAGATCAGGAACGCGATCACGGACCCGACCAGCGCGAGCGCAAAAATCAGCGGGCCGTTCGACAGGTGCTCGGCCGCAACCGCCGACAGCCCGCACAGGGCGACCAACGCGACGCCGCCAGCAAGGCCGTCGAGGCCATCGAGCATGTTGAAGCCATTGATCAGGGCAATGGCGGCGACGACCGTGAAGATGAACGCGACCGAGCCGAGGTCGATGGCACCGAGGCCGAACAGGTCGCCGAGGCTATCGACGCGATAACCGCTGGCCAGCACCACCGTCATGACTGATGCGAGGTGGGCGAGGATCCTCACGTTGGGCGGCAAGTCGAAGCGGTCGTCCAAGGCGCCGACCATGACCATCACACTGGCACCCACGAGCAGGGCCGATTCGCCACTACCGTAATCGCCCATCGCGAAGACCGCCGCGAGCAACCCGAGGAAAATGGCAATTCCCCCAATGACGGGAACTTCGCCAAAGTGCGTCTTGCGCCCTCCAGGGATGTCGACGAGACGCAGCTGGGCCGCGACGGGCCGCAGCGCCAGCATCATCGTAATCGTCACCAGGAAGCCGATCAGCATCGGCGCGGCCATCGTCAGCATGTTTGCTCCATCGTTTTCTTCGCCGACAAAGTCCGGCCTTCCGTGGTCCAGACCCAGCCGCAGGCAGGCGCGTAATTTAAGGCCAGCCAGACATCCGCGCAACGAGCCCTGATCTAACCGGAGCAAGCATTCGCTAGAATGCGGGGGCTTTCACAGGAGTGCACGATTCGATGATTCTGGTCACCGGCGGCGCGGGGTTCATTGGCAGCAATTTCGTGCTCGACTGGTTCGAGCACCACAGCGAGCCGATCCTTAATCTCGACGCGCTGACATACGCGGGAAACCTGGCAAATCTCAGCGGCCTGCAGGACGACCCCCGCCATCGGTTTTGCAGAGGTGACATTTGCGACCGCGAGCTGGTGGACCGACTGCTGGCGGAGCACCGCCCCCGGGCGATCGTGAATTTTGCGGCGGAAAGCCACGTAGACCGCAGCATCCACGGGCCGGCGGCGTTCATGCGAACGAATATCACTGGCACTTTCACGCTGCTGGAGGCCGCGCGCGATTACCTGCGCGGGCTCGAACCTGACGTCGCTCGCGAGTTCCGGTTTCTGCATGTCAGCACGGACGAGGTCTACGGCAGCCTCGATGCCACCGAGCCACCGTTTGCAGAGTCGCACCCCTACGAACCGAACAGCCCGTATTCGGCCAGCAAAGCCGCAAGCGACCACCTGGTGCGGGCCTGGCATCACACCTACGGCCTGCCGGTGCTCACGACCAACTGCAGCAACAACTACGGCCCATATCATTTCCCGGAAAAACTGATACCGCTCATGATCGTGAACGCGCTCGCGGGCAAACCGTTGCCCGTGTACGGCGACGGCATGCAGGTCCGCGACTGGCTGTACGTAGGAGACCACTGTGCCGCCATCCGCCGGGTGCTCGCACACGGCACGGTCGGCGAGACCTACAACGTCGGCGGTTGGAACGAAAAGCCCAACATCGAAATCGTGCACACGATCTGCCGCCTGCTCGACGAGCTAAGACCGGATCCAGCGGGCAGCTACGCACGCCTCATCACGCATGTCAGCGATCGGCCCGGGCACGACCGACGCTATGCCATCGATGCGGCCAAGATCGAACGTGAACTCGGCTGGCGTCCGGCAGAGACCTTCGAGAGCGGCATCCGCAAGACCGTGCAGTGGTACCTCGACCATCCCGAGTGGGTCGCCAACGTGCAGTCCGGCGCGTACCGGGAATGGGTCGGCACCAACTACGCGGCCAGAGCCACGCTTTGAAAATCCTGCTCTTTGGCGGCAACGGTCAGGTTGGCTGGGAGCTGCGGCGCTCGCTGGCGCCGCTCGGTGAGGTCATTGCGCCGGACCGACACCGTGCCGATGGTCTTTGGGCGGACCTCATGGAGCCGGACCGTGTCGCGCAGACCGTGCGGGAAATCCGACCTGCACTGGTCGTGAACGCGGCCGCCTACACGGCCGTCGACAAGGCTGAAAGCGAACCCGAGATCGCGCGCATCCTGAACGCCACCGCGCCGGGAGCACTCGCGCGCGCGGCGCAGGAGTGTGGTGCCTGGTTCGTCCATTACAGCACTGATTACGTCTTCGACGGATCAGGCTCGAGCGCACGAAGCGAGGACGATTCGACCGGGCCGCTGAATGTCTATGGCGAGTCGAAACTGGAAGGTGAATGCCTGGTTCGCGCGAGCTGCGAGCGGCACCTGATCTTCCGCACCAGCTGGGTCTACGCATCGCGCGGCGGCAATTTCGCCCGCACGATGTTGCGGCTGGCAGGTGAGCGCGACGAACTTCGCGTCGTAAACGACCAGCACGGCGCACCGACCGGGGCGGACCTCATCGCCGATGTCACGGCACACGCGATCCGTACCATCGAGTCGCGTCCGGAGCTCGCGGGCACTTACCACCTCGTCGCGTCAGGCGAAACGACCTGGTGGAGTTACGCGCGATACGTCATCGCGACGGCTCGCGCGGCCGGAAGTCCAGTGCGAGTCGAAGATTCGGCGATACGTCCCGTGCCGACCTCTGATTTCGTGACGCCGGCCCGTCGCCCGCTCAATTCGCGCCTTTCCACCGGGAAGTTGCGCGGTGCGTTCGGCCTCGCCCTGCCCGACTGGAAGCTGGGCGTGGACCGGATGCTCGCCGAAGTCCTGGCACGATGATTTCCATACAGCAATGTCGCACTTGGAGTCGATTCAGCATGGCGAGACAGTTCACATGACACGCAAGGGCATCATCCTCGCCGGCGGCTCGGGTACGCGCCTGCACCCCGCCACGCTTGCGGTCAGCAAGCAGCTGCTGCCGGTTTTCGACAAGCCCATGGTGTACTACCCGCTGTCGACGTTGATGCTGGCGGGCATCCGCGACGTGCTCGTGATCAGCACCCCGCAGGACACGCCGCGCTTCGAAGCCCTGCTCGGCGACGGCAGCCGCTGGGGCATGAACCTGAGCTATTGCGTCCAGCCCAGCCCGGACGGGCTCGCGCAGGCCTTCGTTCTCGGACGTCGATTCGTCGACGGCCATCCGAGCGCGCTGATCCTCGGCGACAACATCTTTTACGGGCATGAGTTTGCCGGCCTGCTCAGGACGGCCAGCGTCCGGCCTTCCGGCGCGACCGTCTTCGCCTATCACGTGACCGACCCGGAGCGGTATGGCGTGGTCGAGTTCGACGGCGACCAGCGCGCGATCTCGATCGAGGAAAAGCCGAAGGCGCCGAAGAGCCATTACGCCGTCACGGGCCTGTATTTCTACGACCAGCAGGTCTGCGACATCGCCGCGGGCATCAAACCCAGCGCACGGGGTGAACTGGAGATCACCGACGTCAATGCGCAGTACCTGCGGCATGGGGAGCTCAACGTCGA
>DATMIB010000251.1:0-28280 GCA_035554635.1 Steroidobacteraceae bacterium
GGCGGCAACGGCTACATCAACGATTACCCCGCGGGCCGGTTGCTGCGTGACGCCAAGCTGTACGAGATCGGCGCCGGCACGAGCGAAATCCGCCGCATGCTGATCGGCCGCGAATTGTTCCTCCACAGCGCGTGAGCAGAAGGACGGTCGGGTCGCGCCGCGTGCCGATCCCAGCGTCAGAACACGCAACGACCGAACACGACCGGCGCAAGGCGCCGCGACAGACGGGAGAGCACAAATGCCGATGGGCGGGCTGTACTTCGAGGAATTCAGCGTCGGGCAGCGCTTCGAGCACGTGCTGCGCCGGACGGTCACCGAGGCCGACAACCTGATCTTCAGCACGCTGACGCACAACCCGGCGGCGCTGCACCTCGACGAGGAAGCGATGAAGTCCTCGGAGTTCGGCACGCGCATCGTGAACAGCTGCTTCACGCTGAGCCTGATGGTCGGCATTTCCGTTGCCGACACCACTCTCGGCACGACGGTCGCCAACCTCGGCTGGGACGAGGTGCGGTTCCCGAAGCCGGTGTTCATCGGCGACACGTTGCACGTCGAGACCACCGTGCAGGAGATGCGCGCCAGCAAGTCGCGGCCCGGGCAAGGCATCGTCACGTTCGTGCACCGGGCCTACAACCAGCGCAACGAGGAAGTGGGCAGCTGCAAGCGCATGGCGCTCATGAAGGGCCGGCCCGCGGCGGTGCCCGCATGATGCGCTCGATGCTGTTCGTGCCGGGCGACCGACCCGACCGTTTCGAGAAGGCCGTCAAGAGCGGTGCCGACGCCGTCATCTTCGACCTCGAGGACGCGGTGACGGCGCAGGGCCGTCCGCAAGCACGCCGCGACGTCGCGGAGTTCATGCGTCGCGGCGCACGCGAGGTGCCGTACTGGGTGCGGATCAACCCGGTCGACACCGCGGACGCACTCGATGACCTGGCCTGTATCGGGCCGCACCGTCCCGACGGCATCGTGCTGCCCAAGGCGCGCAGCGGCGTCGACCTGCAGCGTGTCGACCACTGGCTGGAGATGCTCGAGGTGGAGCACCGCTTCGACCCGGACTCCATCAAGGTCCTGGCGCTCATCACCGAGGCCGCACAGGCCATGTTGAACGCGACCACCTTTGCACCGGCGCCGGCGCGGGTGATCGCCTACAGCTGGGGTGCCGAAGACCTCGCCGCGGACGTGGGCGCGTCGGCCAATCGCGACGCCGCGGGCGATTTCGAGTTCACGTTCCGTCTCGCGCGCGCCTCGTGTCTGCTCACGGCCGCCGCGGCGGGCATCGCGGCCGTCGACACGACCGACATCGAGTTCCGCGACGTCGATGCAGTCGGTCGACGCGCCCGTGCAGCGCGCCGTGACGGGTTTGTCGGCAAGCTCGCGATCCACCCGGCGCAGCTCGCACCGATCCACGCTGCGTTCAGCCCGACGGCCGAGGAAGTCGAATGGGCGCGTCGCGTGATCGAGACCTTGTCGAACGCACCGGGCCAGGGTGCCGTGGCGCTTGACGGTCGCATGATCGACCGCCCGCACCTCAAGCAGGCCGAGCGCATCCTCGCCGCGCTCGAGCGACGCTGAAGTTCCACCTGCCTGCCTGTCCGCACGGAGACGTCCGCGCATGAACGTGATCGAGACCCGCGTCGACCGCAATGGCGCCGAGTTCCAGGCCAACACCGAGGTCAATCGGCGACTCGCCGCCGAACTGCGCGAGCTGACCGCTAAGGTCCGCGAGGGTGGCCCCGCGGCCGCACGCAAGCAGCACACGGATCGCGACAAGTTGCTCGTACGCGACCGCGTCGACCGCCTGCTCGACCCGGGCTCGCCGTTCCTCGAACTTGCGCCGCTGGCCGGGCACGAGCTCTATGGCGACTGGATCCCGGCGGGCGGTCTCGTCGCCGGCATCGGTCGCATCGCCGGTCGAGAGTGCGTCGTCGTCGGCAACGACGCCACCGTCAAGGGCGGCACGTACTATCCGATCACGGTGCGCAAGCACCTGCGGGCGCAGGAGGTCGCACTCGAGAACCGGCTGCCGTGCGTGTACCTGGTCGATTCGGGCGGCGCCTTCCTGCCCCGCCAGGACGACGTGTTTCCCGACCGCGAGCACTTCGGCCGCATCTTCTACAACCAGGCGCAACTGTCGGCAAAGGGCATCCCGCAGCTCGCGGTCGTGATGGGTTCGTGCACGGCGGGCGGCGCCTACGTGCCGGCGATGTGCGACGAGTCGATCATCGTGCGCGAGCAGGGCACGATCTTCCTCGGCGGCCCGCCGCTGGTGCAGGCCGCCACCGGTGAGCGCGTCGACGCCGAAACGCTCGGCGGCGGCGACGTCCATGCGCGTCAGTCGGGCGTCGTCGATTACCTCGCCGACAACGACGCGCACGCGCTCTGGATGGCGCGTCGCCTCGTCGCGAACTTGAATCGCGACGGCTCGAAAGCGCCGCCCGAGGCGGCTCGTGCGCCGCGCTACGCCGCCGAGGAACTCTACGGCGTCGTGCCCCGCGACACGCGTCACCCGTACGACGTGCGCGAAGTGATCGCGCGGCTCGTCGACGCCTCGGAGTTCGACGAGTTCAAGGCGCTGTACGGCACGACGCTGGTCTGCGGTTACGCACGCATCGCCGGTTACCCGGTCGGCATCGTCGCCAACAACGGCGTGCTGTTCTCCGAGTCCGCGCTCAAGGGCGCGCATTTCGTCGAACTCTGCAACCGCCGGCGCGTGCCGCTGCTGTTCCTGCAGAACATCACGGGTTTCATGGTCGGGCGCAAGTACGAGGCGGGCGGCATCGCGCGCGACGGCGCCAAGATGGTGACGGCGGTCGCGTGCGCGAGCGTACCGAAGTTCACGGTGATCATCGGCGGCTCGTTCGGCGCCGGCAATTACGCGATGTGCGGCCGCGCGTACGGCGGCCGTTTCCTCTGGACGTGGCCGAACTCGCGCATCTCGGTGATGGGCGGCGAGCAGGCGGCGACAGTGCTTGCGATCGTCAAGCGCGACGGCATGCAGCGGCGCAACGAAGACTGGCCCGAGGAGGACGAGCGCTGCTTCCGCGACGAGATCCGCGGCCAGTACGAAACGCAGGGCCACCCGTACTACGCCAGTGCGCGGCTCTGGGACGACGGCGTGCTCGACCCCGTGGACACGCGCCAGGCGCTCGCGCTCGCGCTCGCCGCGGCCACGTGCCGCCCGGACGAAGGCGAGACGCACTATGGCATCTTCAGGATGTGACGCACATGTTCAAGAGCCTGCTGATCGCCAATCGCGGCGAAATTGCCTGTCGCGTGATCCGCACCGCGCGCCGGCTCGGTGTGCGCTCCGTCGCCGTGTATTCCGAGGCAGACCGCGGCGCGCTGCACGCGCGCATGGCCGACGAGGCCGTGTGCATCGGGCCGGCGCCGGCTCGCGAGAGCTACCTGAACGGCGCGCGCATCCTCGAGGTTGCACGCGAGCGAGACTGCGAGGCGATCCATCCGGGGTATGGCTTCCTGTCTGAAAACGCGGACTTCGCGCGTGCGTGCGAGCAGGCGGGCATCGTCTTCGTCGGGCCGCCGGCCGCGGCGATCGACCGCATGGGGTCCAAGAGCGAGGCGCGACGGCTGATGGCCGACGCCGGCGTGCCCGTGCTGCCGGGGTACGACGATGAGGACCAGTCAGATGCGGCGCTGCTCGCAGCGGCGCAGCGCCTGGAGTTTCCGCTGCTGATCAAGCCCACCGCCGGTGGCGGTGGCAAGGGCATGCGGGTCGTGCGCGACAGCGGCGCGTTCGCCGAAGCGCTCGCCGGGGCCCGACGCGAGGCGGCAAAGTCCTTTGGCGACGACCGTGTGCTGCTCGAGCGTTTCGTCGACAAGGGTCGGCACGTCGAGATCCAGGTCTTTGCCGACGCGCACGGCCACGCCGTGCACCTGCACGAGCGCGACTGTTCGTTGCAGCGTCGGCACCAGAAAGTGATCGAGGAGGCGCCCGCGCCGGGCCTCGACGAGGCGACGCGCGCCGCGATGGGCGCCGCCGCTGTTGCCGCGGCCAAGGCCGTGGACTATCGCGGCGCAGGCACGGTGGAGTTCCTCTACGACGGTCGCGGGTTTTACTTCCTCGAGATGAACACTCGGTTGCAGGTCGAGCACCCGGTCACCGAGATGATCACCGGGCTCGACCTGGTCGAATGGCAACTGCGGGTCGCAGCGGGCGAACCGCTGCCGTTGGCACAGGAGGCGATCGGGCGGCGCGGCCACGCGGTCGAAGCGCGGCTGTACGCCGAGGACCCCGAGCGCGGCTTCCTGCCGTCGACCGGTTGGCTGAAGCGCCTGCGCATGCCGACCGACATCCCGCACGTCCGCGTCGACGCCGGGGTCGAGGAGGGCGACGAGGTCACGGTGCATTACGACCCGATGATCGCCAAGCTGATCGCCTGGGGCGCCGACCGCACGCAGGCGTTCGATCGGTTGCAGGCGGCACTCGAGGCGACGGAGATCGAGGGCGTGCGCACCAACGCGCGGTTCCTCTGGCAGATCCTCGGCGCGCCCGCGGTGCGCGCCGGTGACGTCAGCACGCGTCTGCTCGAGACCGACCCCACCTTCACGCGCGGCGTCGACCCGACGGAGTTCGCGACCGCATGGCTGATCGCGCTGGCCGCACGACTGCAGGCGTTGCCGGTCCACACGCACGACCCAGCGCAAGCCGCGGCGAGTCCGTGGCAGGCCGCGACCGGCTTCCGGCTGTCCGGGCCGTCCTGCGTACGCGTGCCGCTGCGTTTCGACGCGAGTCATGCGGCGGCCTCATTACGGGAGCAGGCGCATCGAAGCAATTGGCTGGCCGTGCGCCAGACGGCCGACGGGCCGGCGGTCGAGCTCGACGGCCATTCGTACCGGGTCGACTTGCACGTCCCTGGCGACGGCCGCATCGAAGGCCACGTCGACGGCCACCCCGTGCGTGCGCGCTACGAGACGGATCACGACCGATTGATCGTCCGCCGCCAGTGCCTGCGTTACGACTTCGTCGAGGACACCGGCGCCGAGCACCGCGCCTCGGCCGAACACGAGGGCCACTTCCGTGCACCGATGCCGGGTCACGTGCTCGACGTGCGCGTGGCGCCGGGACAGCAGGTCGCGCAGGGCGCCGTGCTGCTCGTGCTCGAGGCGATGAAGATGGAACACTCGCTGCTCGCGCCGTGGCACGCGACGGTCGCCGAAGTCAACGTGCAACCGGGCCAGCGTGTCGAGGAAGGCATGGACTTGGTCCGACTTCAACCCGCAGAAGGACTGCGGCAAGTCCCGACTTTGGAATGAGTCTGTTTTGCTAGACTTCGCGCCCAATCCGCTGCCCAGCAAACAAGACCCGGGCAGCGAAGACGGCAAAATCGCGCGGAGGATGGATGGCATTCGACGGGGCCTTGTTCGAGGCCCGCGGCATCAATGCGTGGCGAGGCGACCGGCACATCCTCCGAGACGTGTCCTTCAGTGTCCGCAAGGGCGACTTCCTGAAGATCACGGGGCCCAACGGGGTTGGCAAGACGACGCTGCTGCGCGTGATCTGCGGGCTGTTGCCGGCGGAGACCGGCGACATCTACTGGCGCGGCAAGTCCGTGCGCAGCCATCGTGACGAGTTCAACCTCGAGCTCGGCTACCTCGGTCACCTCAATTCGCTCAAGGCGGACCTGACCGCGCGCGAGAACCTCAAGTACCTCGCCGGCCTGCGGCAGTCACTGACCGCGCGCGACATCGACGCGACGCTCGATCGCGTCGGCATCCTGTCGCGGGGCGACCTGCCGGCCCGCTCGCTCTCGGCGGGCCAGAAGCGCCGGCTGTCGCTGGCGCGACTGCTGCTCGCCGACGCCGCGCTGTGGATCCTCGACGAGCCGGTCACGAACCTCGACACCGCCGGCATCGAACTCGTCGAGTCCCTGATTGTCGATCACGTCGGGCGCGGCGGTCTCGCGATCGCGGCCGCGCATCAGCGGCTGCTCGACGATGCCCCCTGCCTGCGGCGGCTGGAGCTGGAACCGTGAAGCGCTCTCCCACGTTCGAGGCGGCGAAGCTGGTCTTCGTCCGCGACCTCACGCTCGCCTGGCGCCGTTGGGACGAAGTCGCCCAGCCGCTCATCTTCTATGTGGTCGTGACCACGATGTTCCCGCTCGCCACGACGCCCGACATGTCGCAACTGCGCGAGATCGGCGGCGGTGTCGTCTGGGTGGCTGCGCTGCTCGCGTCGCTGCTGGCGCTCGAGTCGCTGCTGCGCGCCGACGTCGACGACGGCACCATGGAACAGTGGGTGCTCTCCGGCCAGCCGCTCGGCTGGCTGCTGCTGGCGAAGGTCGCGGCGCACTGGGTGCTCACGGGCCTGCCGCTCGTGATCATGTCGCCGATCGTCGGCACCGGCCTCGGCCTGCCGACGGAGTCCTGGGGCGTGCTGATGTTGTCGTTGCTGCTCGGAACCGGCACGCTGAGCATGATCGGCGGCATCGGCGCCGGCCTCACGGTCGGCGTCCGCCGCGGCAGCGTGCTGTTGTCGCTGCTGGTGCTGCCGCTGGTCATGCCGCTGCTCATTTTCGGCTCGCGCGCGGTCCAAATGCAGATGGACGGGGATTCGCCGGCGGGTCCGCTGCAGTTGCTGGCGGCCATTTTCTTCATGGCGCTGAGCCTCGGACCCGTCGCGATGTCTGCGGCGGTCCGCATCGGCGTCGAGAGTTGACAAGTATTTAACGCAATCCCGGAACGCAACGAGCGTTGCACGGTCAAGAGGCACAACATGTCGTGGACCTGGTTCCATAAGCTCGCTTCGCCACCCCATGCCTATCGCATCCTGGGGCGCATGGCCCCATGGTTCGGCTGGGCAGCCCTCGCACTGATCCTGCTCGCCACGTGGTGGGGCCTGGTCAAGGCGCCGGCCGACTACCAGCAGGGCGACGGCTTCCGCATCCTTTACGTGCACGCCCCGAGCGCGTGGATGTCGATGTTCACGTACGTAGTGATGGCCATTGCCGCGGGCGTGGGCCTGATCTGGCGCATCAAGCTGGCCCACGGCGCCGCCGCGGCCTGTGCCCCGATCGGCGCCTCGTTCACGTTCCTGGCGCTCGCCACGGGCTCGATCTGGGGCAAGCCCATGTGGGGCACCTGGTGGGTCTGGGACGCGCGGCTCACCTCGGAACTGCTGCTGTTGTTCCTGTACCTCGGCTACATGGCGCTGCGCGCCTCGTTCGACGACCCGCAGCGCGCCGACCGAGCCAGTGCCGTTTTGGCGCTGGTTGGCGTCATCAACGTGCCGATCATTCATTATTCGGTCGAGTGGTGGTCGACGCTGCACCAGCCGGCCAGCGTGACGAAGTTCGACAAGCCGTCGATCGAGATCGCGATGCTGATCCCGTTGTTCATCATGATCGCGGGCTTCCAGCTGTACTTCGGCTGGGCCATCTCGCGCCGCCTCAGGGGCGAGATCCTGCGTCGTGAACGTAACGCCAAATGGTTAGAGGAAGCGGCGTAATATCATGGACTTGCAGAAATTCCTTCAGATGGGCGGCTACGCGGCCTTCGTGTGGCCCGCCTATGGCCTGACCGCTCTCGTGCTGCTGTGGAACTGGTGGGCAGCCCGTCGCAGCGAAGTCGATGCCCAGACCGCCGCCCGTCGTCGCAACGCAATCGCCCAGGAGAACCGCTCATGACCCCCCGACAGAAGCGCATGGTGACCGTGGTGGCCATCCTGGCCGGCGTCGGTGTCGCGACCACGTTCGCGCTCAAGGCGTTCAACCAGAACCTGCTGTACTACTACAGCCCGACCCAGGTCAGCGCGGGCGAAGCGCCGTCCGGCCGCTCGATCCGCGTCGGCGGCCTGGTGCAGAACAACAGCGTGCAGCGTCAGCCGGGCAGCATGGAGGTCAAGTTCGTCGTGACCGACTTCCAGAAGGAGATCCCGGTGAGCTACACGGGCATCCTGCCGGACCTGTTCCGCGAAGGGCAGGGCATCATCGCGCGCGGCCACCTCGAACAGGGCCAGTTCGTGGCCGAGGAAGTGCTCGCCAAGCACGACGAGAACTACATGCCGCCCGAGGTCAAGGACAGCCTCAAGCCGCACATGGACGCGATGAACAACATGCCGGAAAACAACGCGGCCGCCGCCGCGCCGATGCCCGGCAGCACCTGACCGACGCCGGGTGCCCTCGACACCGATCGAGGGCCCCGGACCGACCTGCAACGACCGACTGAAGTGGCTCGCACCGGAGCACCCCTCGCATGCTCGTAGAACTGGGTTTGTTTGCGCTCGTCCTCGCCTTGCTGCTGTCGACGGCGCAGGCGTTTTTCGGCCTCGCCGGGCCGCATTTCGGCAACCGTCGCTGGATGGACGCCGTGCGACCGGCCGCCGTGGGCCAATGGGTGTTCATCGCGCTGTCGTTCGGCGTGCTGGCGTACGCCTTCTTCGTCAACGACTTCTCGGTGCTCTACGTCGCCAACAACTCGAACTCGGCACTGCCGGCGTTCTACCGCTTCACGGCGGTGTGGGGCGCGCACGAGGGTTCGCTGCTGTTGTGGGCGCTCGCGCTGTCGAGCTGGTCGATCGCGGTCGCGATCTTCAGCCGCAACCTGCCGGCGACGTTCGCCTCGCGCGTGCTCGGCGTGCTCGGCTTCGTGAGCATCGGCTTCCAGTCGTTCATCCTGTTCACCTCGAGCCCGTTCGAGCGCCTGATCCCGGCCGCGATGGACGGCCAGGACCTCAACCCGCTGCTGCAGGACCCGGCGCTGGCGATCCACCCGCCGATGCTGTACCTCGGCTACGTCGGCTTCTCGGTCGCGTTCGCGTTCGCCGTCGCGGCGCTGCTCGAGGGCAAGCTCGATGAGAAGTGGGCGCGCTGGACGCGTCCGTGGACCACGGTCGCCTGGATGATGCTCACGGGCGGCATCGCGCTCGGCAGCTGGTGGGCGTACTACGAGCTCGGCTGGGGCGGCTGGTGGTTCTGGGACCCGGTCGAGAACGCCTCGTTCATGCCCTGGCTCGTCGGCACGGCGTTGCTGCACTCGCTGGCCGTGACCGAAAAGCGCGGGCTGTTCAAGAGCTGGACGCTGCTGCTGTCGATCATCGCGTTCAGCCTGAGCCTGCTCGGCACGTTCCTGGTCCGTTCGGGCGTGCTGGTGTCGGTGCACGCGTTCGCGAGCGACCCGAGCCGCGGCCTCTTCATTCTCGGCTTCCTCGGCGCCTGCGTCGGCGGTTCGCTCGCGCTGTTCGCGTGGCGCGGCCCGCAGTTGCGCGCCAAGGGCGGCTTCGACACGACCTCGCGCGAATCCTTCCTGCTGTTCAACAACGTGCTGCTGCTGGTCGCGGCGCTGCTGATCCTGATCGGCACGCTGTATCCGCTGTTCCTCGACGCACTGAACCTCGGCAAGATCTCGGTCGGCCCGCCGTACTTCAACGTCGTGTTCCTGATCCCGGCTTTCCCGCTGCTCGCGCTGCTCGCGGTCGGCATGCACTCGATGTGGAAGCAGGGCAAGCTCGACGAGAAGAAGGTCTTCCTGCTCGGCAGCCTCGGCGCGTGCATCGTGCTCGGCGTGCTGATCCCGATCGTCGCCTACCACGGCTTCCACCCGATGGCCTCGATCGGCCTGGCGGGCGGCCTCTGGGTCATCGTCTCGTCGCTGTACGAGCCGTTCCAGCGCCTGCGCAAGAAGCAGTCGCTGTCGCGCGGCGTGCTCGGCATGACGGTCGCGCACGTCGGCGTCGGCCTGTTCGCGATCGGCGTGACGGTCGTGCAGAGCTACCGCATCGAGAAGGACTTCGCGCTGCAGCCGGGCGAGTCGGTCGAGATGCAGGGCTACACGTTCAAGTTCGACAGCATCGAGCACGTCACGGGCCCGAACTGGGACGCGGAGCAGGCCCACTTCACGGTCATGGAAGGCGACAAGGAAATCGCCAAGCTGCACCCGCAGAAGCGCGTCTACCGCGTGCGCACGATGCCCATGACGGAAGCGGGCATCGAGGTCGACTGGAACCGCGACCTGTTCGTCGCCATGGGCGAGGATCTCGGCGCGGGCAAGTGGAGCATGCGGCTGCAGTACAAGCCGATGGTCCGTTTCATCTGGTTCGGGGCTTTCGTGATGGCGCTCGGCGGCCTGATCGCGATCACCGACCGTCGTTACCGCACGCGTCGCGTCGAGGCGGACGAGCGTGTCGCCGGCGGCGGCACCGTCAAGGCCACCTGAGCGACGACCGCAACCCCCGACACCGTTCGACAACGATCGCACATGAACAACTTCCTCAAATTCGGCATTCCGCTGGTGCTGTTCGCGCTGCTCGGCGGCTTCCTGTTCGTCGGCCTGCAGCGGGACCCGGGTTACGTGCCGTCGCCGCTGATCGGCAAGCAGGCGCCCGAGTTCTCGCTGCCGAGCCTGCAGGACGCGGGCTACCCGGTGAACTCGAAGGAACTGCTCGGCCGCGCCTGGGTGCTCAACGTCTGGGGCACCTGGTGCGGCGGCTGCCGCCAGGAGCACGACACGCTGCTCGCGATCGCGCGCACCAAGGCCGTCCCGATGGTCGGCCTCAACTGGAAGGACGACAACGCGGCGGCGCAGGAATGGCTGCGTCGGCTCGGCAACCCGTACTCGGTCGTGGCCGAGGACAGCGAGGGCCGCGTCGCGATCGACTGGGGCGTGTACGGCGCGCCCGAGACGTTCCTGATCGGCCCGGACGGCAAGGTGCTGTTCAAGCACATCGCGCCGATGACCATGGAAGTCTGGAACGCCGAATTCCTGCCACGCATCCAGGCGGCGAACGCGGCTGCGCCCGCCACCCAGGGTTGAGACGAAAGCCATGACGCACACACTCACCAACCTGGCCCGCACGCTGGTCGCCACGCTGCTGCTCGCCTTCGCGGGCGCGGCGCTCGCGATCGACACCGAGAAGGCGTTCGACGACCCGGCGCTGCAGGCACGCTACGAACACATCAACCGTGAACTGCGCTGCCTCGTCTGCCAGAACCAGACGATCGCCGACTCGAACGCGACGCTGGCGCAGGACCTGCGCCGCGAAGTGCGCGAGATGATCGCCGCCGGCAAGTCCGACGACGACATCCGCGAGTTCATGATCGAGCGGTACGGCGACTTCGTGCTGTACCGCCCCCGCATGACCGGCGTCACGTTCCTGTTGTGGGCCACCCCGGTCCTGCTCCTGCTCCTTGGTACGTTCATCGGCATCCGTTACGTTCGACGCCAGGCCGCCCTGGCCGACACGGATAGCCCGGAGGCCGGTCAGTCGTGATGTCCTTATTCGTGATTCTCTGCGCCGTCATGGCGCTCGTGGCGATCTTCCTGGTCGTCTGGCCGCTGGTGCGGCCATTGCCGGCCGGCGCGAAGGGCGAGGTCGTCGCGCCCAAGGCGGCGCCGCTCGCGTTCGCGCTGTCGGTGGGCCTCGCGATCGGTTCGGCCGTGCTGTACGGCGCGATGAACAACTACCCCTGGGTCGATCCGCGCCTGGCGCAGGCTGCACCGGCCGACCACGGCGGCATGGGAGCCGGCTCGATGGAGGAGGCGGTCGCCACGCTCGAGGCGCGTCTCGCACAGAACCCTGCGGACCAGCAGGGCTGGCGCATGCTCGGTCGCACTTACCTCGTGTCGGGCAACCCGCTCAAGGCCGCAAACGCATACCAGAAGTCGATTTCGCTGTCGGCGCAGAAGGACATCGCGCTCGAAATGGACCTCGCGGAGGCCCTCGTGCTGACCGAGGATCCGGCGACGCAGGCGAAGGCCAAGGCGATTTTCGACGAAGCGCTCGCGATCGACCCGAACTCCCAGAAGGCACTGTGGTACCGCGGCGTGATGGCCACGCGTGACGGTGACATGGAGACGGCCAAGACCAGCTGGAGCGCGCTGATCGCGCAGGACCTGCCGCCGGAGATCCACGACGCCGTCGCGACACAGCTGCGCGAGCTGGGTGTCGACGTGCCGGCCGCCAAGGGCTCGCCGACGCCGACGATGGGTGCCATGGGCGGCATGGGCGCCGCCGCAGCGCAAGGCGGTGTCGCCGGCGCCGTGGCCCCGCAGGGCCGCGCGGTGCACGTGCTCGTCAAGCTCGACCCCGCGCTCGCCACGAAGGTGAAGCCGGGCCAGCCGCTGTTCGTGTCGGCCCGTGAGCCCGGCGTGCCCGGGCCGCCGATCGCGGCGCTGCGACTGACGACCGACCAGATCGGCCAGACGGTCGTGCTGAGCGATGCCAACACGATGATCGAGGGTCGCGACCTGTCGTCGATCGACGACGTCGAGATCGTCGCCCGCGTCGCCTTCGCGGGCACGCCGGCCATCGCCAGCGGCGACCTGCTCGGCACCGCGTTGCAGAAGAAGGGCGGCAGCGACAGCGTCGAGGTGCTGATCTCGCAGGTCCAGCCCTGAGGTGACGAGCCGCAAGATCCACTTGCGTCTTTCACGGCTGCCGTCCGGTCTGGCGAGTTACCCGCGCGTCGTGCTGACGCGCCGGCCGGACGTCCTCACGGTCGAGGATCCACCCGAGATCGAAATCCGGGTGCCCCGCGTGCGGTTTGCCGCTGCGTCGATCGCACGCTATTCCACGACGTGCGGCTTCGACGGCGGCGACGTGCGCAACGGCTACGTGCCGATCACGTACCCGCACGTGCTGGCGATGCCGCTGCACCTGCGAATCATGGCCATGGGCTCATTCGCGCTGCGGCCGATGGGCCTGATCCACCTGTCGAACTCCATCGCGGCGCCGGGCGAACTGCGGCCGGGCATGAGCGTCGACCTCGTCGTCGCCGCGCGCAACTACCGCAAGACCGACGCCGGGCTCGCCTTCGACATGGACACCGAAATGACCGGCAGCGACGGCGCGCCGGTCTGGCGGGAGACCTGTGTCTTCATGTCCCGCTGGCCCGAATCGGTGCAGCGCAGCGGCGGACGTCCCGCGCGGCCGCCGAAGGCGCCGAAGGACAGCGAGGTGCTGACCGAACTTCCCGTGAACCTGCGCACTGCCTGGCGCTATGCGCGGGTTTCGGGCGACTTCAACCCTATCCACCTCAATGATCGCGCGGCGCGCTTTTTCGGGTTGCGCGGCGCAATCATGCACGGCATGTGGTCGCTCGCCCGCAGCCTGGGCGAGAAGCCGGTGCATGCGCCTGCCCGCGATGCGCGACTCGAGACGCAGTTCCTGACGCCGGTGCAGTTGCCGGCGCGCGTCAACGTCAAGCAATGGACGGAGGCGGGCGCGCCGCGACGCGCGATGTGCGACGTCCGCACCGGACGCGTGCACATGTTCGCGCACTGGACGAACGAAGGGCCTGCCGCAGCCTGACGGGCGCATCGTGCCGTGTACCACGGCGCGAGTGTCTCGATCTGCGCGGTCGGCGTCAGGCGCCCGGCAGGTTGCGCACGGAAGCCAGCGCCGCAGCCGCGACGTTACCCACCTCGGCCAGTGCCCGCACGGCGACGGGATCCATCGGTTCGACGAGCCGCTCGGGTTCGAAATAGGCCGTGACGATCAGCGGCGCACGACCGGCCGGCCCGCCGAACGCAATGTCGACGTACGTGTGTTTCGTCTTGCCGATGCCGGTTCCGGTCTTGTCGCCGGAAGCCCATGCAGCCGGAAGGCCCGCTCGGATCCGCCCCGTGCCCGTTTGCACCGCGGTCATCCACGTCTTCAGCTTCGCCCGGCTCGTGGGCGACAACGCAGCCCCGTGAACCAATGCGGCCGTCGTTTGCGCCATCGCACGAGGGGTGGTCGTATCCAGCGTCGTGCCCGGCGGGGTTTCGTTGAGTTCCGGCTCGTAGCGATCGAGCTGGCTCACGGCGTCGCCGAGCGATCGCCAGAACGCCGTCAGGGCGGTCGGGCCACCGAAGCGTCGCAGCAGTACGTTCGCGGCCGTGTTGTCGCTCGTGATCAAGGTGGCGCGCGCGAGTTCTTCCACCGCCAGGCCGCGTTCGACGTTGGCAGCCGTCACAGGGCTGACCGGCAGGATGTCATCCTTGCTCCAGCGCAGCAGTTCACGGAGATCGGCTTCGCCGCGATCTGCCATTCGCAGGACCATGGCCGCAAGCGACATCTTGAATGAGCTGCAGTGCGCGAACCGCTCGTCATCGCGCCAGCCGAAGCCCGTGTTCGACTGCGTATCGAGGATGTACGCGCCGAGGCGTCCGCGTGCGCTGTGCTCGACGCGGCGCAGTTCGGCGCCGTGCGCACCGGCATCCGCGTAAGCCCTGGAGCCGTCGACAAACCGCGCGAGCAGCGTAAAGACGAGTCCGCGCAGCACCGTTCGCCGATCGAGAAGCGGCGTGGAGCGCGCTTGCCTGCGATCGAATGCATCTCGAGACATCGTCGATCCAGAACTGCTAGGGGTGCGACTAGGCTGTCGACGGCGCCGCGCCTCACTCCTTCGGTTTCACCACGAGCACGTTGTCGACCCGCTTGACCCCGTTCACGGCCGCGGCGACCTGGCCGGCGCGGTCCTTCATCGCGGCCGAGGTCACGAAGCCGGCGAGCTGCGTCACGCCGTTCTTGGTCTCGACGTTGATCTGCATGCTCTTCACTTCGGAGGCGTCCATCAAAGCGGCCTTGACCTTGCCGGTGACGAGGGTGTCGTCGAGCTTGGTGCCCATGGACGTCTTCGGCGCGAGGCTGAGACTGTTGATCACCTTCTTGACGCCGTTGACGCCGGCCGCCACTTTTCCGGCCGCGTCCTTCTCGGCCTGGCTTTCGACGAAGCCGCTCAGCTGCACAGTGCCCTTGTAGCTCTCGACGTTGATCTGCATCGAGCTCGTCGATTTGTTGTCGAGCAGCCCGGCCTTGATCGACGCCGCGATGCTGCCGTCGTCGACCATTTCCCCGGCGCTCTTCTGCGCGTGGACGGGCAGGGTGACTGCCATCGTGAGAGCGGTGAGGACGATGCTGGCAAGGATCCGAAACTTCTTCATCGTATGGTCTCCATGACTGTGTGCGCTGCGGGGACAGCGGCGCTCGACGATGCGGCGTGAGCCGCTCGACCGCTGCCGGCGTGACGCGCCTCGACGGCACATTCTAAGCGAGACGAGGGTGGAAACGACCCGAGCGGCCGTGTGATCATGCCTCGATGACCCCGCCCCGCGTCTTCGACCTGCCCGGCAGCTGTAACCTGCGCGATTTCGGCGGCTATGCCACGACCGACGGCCGACATGTGCGCGAGGGCCGCCTGTTGCGATCGGGCGTGTTGCACAAGCTCACGCCTGCTGCGGTCGCGGACTTGTCGGCCATGGACGTGCGCGCCGTATGCGACCTGCGCCGCAGCGAAGAGCGACGGCTGCATCCAAATCCGTGCCTGGGCCCCGCCTGTCGCACGTTCGAGTGGGATTCGGCGGTCGAGAGTTCACCGATGCGCGAGCGCAGCTTTGCCGAGGCGCCGAGTATCGAAGACGCCCGCCGCTTCATGGTGGGCATGTACGAACGTCTGCCGTACCTGCTGCAGCCGCGCCTCGCCGGCGCGTTTGCGGCGATCGAGCATGCGGGGGAGGGCGCCGCGCTGATCCACTGTTCGGCGGGCAAGGATCGCACCGGGGTCGCCGTCGCACTCGTGCTCGAGGTGCTCGGAGTGCCGCGCGAGACGATCGTCGCCGATTACGTCTACACCAACCAGGCCGCCGACCTCGCCGCTCAACTGCTCGGCGACGGTGCGCCGGGGGCCGGGCTCGCGCCCACGGCCGCGCCGATCCTGGCGCTGCCGGCGATCGCGCGCGCGGCCGTGCTCGACGCGCACCCGAGCTACATTGCCGCGACCTTTGCCGCGATCGAAGCCCGTCACGGCGGGGTCGAACGCTACCTGCGCGAAGAACTGCAACTGGATCCTGCGCTGCCGCGCGAGTTGCGTCGCCGCCTGCTCGTCTGATTTTGCCTCCCCGGGGAAGAACCTGATGCCGCGTCACGCGTTCGCACTGCCTTGTGTGTTCCTTGCCTCGCTGCTCGCCGTCGAGGGCCGGGCGGAGGAGTTCGCGATCCCGCCGCCCCGGGACGTGCAGTACCCCGGCGTCGTGCAACTGCAGGTCGATGTCTCGGACGTGGACCGGCGCATCGTGCGTGTCGAGGAAACGTTACCCGTCGCAGCGGCCGGCCCGCTGACACTGCTGTACCCGCGCTGGCTGCCGGGCAACCACTCGACCACGGGTCCGATCGAGCTGCTGGCCGGACTGCAGATCGAGACCGACGGAGCAGAGCGGCTCGAGTGGCGTCGCGACGCCGAAAAGATGCACGCATTCCACGTGCAGGTACCGTCGGGCGTGACGAGCCTGCGGCTGCGGTTCGAATTCATTTCGCCGACCTCGCCCGACCAGGGTCGCCAGGTGCTGACCAAGGACCTGCTGGGGCTGCAGTGGGAGAAGGCGTTGCTGTACCCGGCCGGGCACTACGTCAGTCGCATCGAGTTCCAGCCGACGTTGCGCCTGCCCGAGGGGTGGTCCTGCGCGACTGCGCTCGCAGGCGCGCAGCGCAGCGGCGACACGGTGCGATACGCACCGGTGTCGCTCGAGCACCTGGTCGATTCGCCGGTGTTCGCCGGGCCGCATTACCGGCTCGTCGAGCTCGACACGAACCCCAAGGCGCCAGTTCGACTGAATGTGTTTGCCGATCGACCGCAGGAGCTCGATGCGACCGCGCCGCAGCTGGAGAACCACCGACGCATGGTGCGCGAGACGCTCGCGTTGTTCGGGTCGCGGCACTACGAGCACTACGACTTCCTGTTCGGCATCAGCGACCAGTTCGCCGGCATCGGGCTCGAACACCACCAGTCGAGCGAGAATGCCGTCGGACTCGGCTATTTCATCGACTGGGCGGCCTCGGCGCCGAGCCGCGACCTGCTGCCACACGAATTCGTGCATTCGTGGAATGGCAAGTTCCGACGTCCGGCCGACCTGTGGACCCCGTCTTACGACGTGCCCGTGCGCACCAGCCTGCTCTGGGTGTACGAGGGCATGACCGAGTACTGGGGCATGGTGCTCGCGGCGCGTTCCGGGCTCTGGAGCCACGCGTACTTCCGCGACACCCTCGCGCAGTACGCGGCCAGTTACGACGTCGGGCGGGCAGGGCGGCAGTGGCGCAACCTGCAGGACACGACGCAGCAGCCGATCCTCTTCTACCGCGGCACGCAGAGCTACCCGAGCTGGCAGCGGGCCAAGGACTATTACACCGAGGGCGCGCTGCTCTGGCTGGACGTCGACACCCAGCTGCGTGAACTCACGCGCGGCAAGAGTTCGCTCGACGACTTTGCGCGGGCCTTCTTCAGCGTCCACGACGGACAGATCGCGCCGGACACGTACACGTTCGAGGACGTCGTCGCGACGCTGCAGTCGCTCGCGTCGCACGACTGGGCCGCGTATCTGCGCGCGCGCCTCGACGGCCATGGGCCGGGTGCGCCGCTCGAGGGGCTCGAACGCGCGGGTTGGCGCGTCGTTTACGTCGAGGAAACGTCCGAAAGCGTGCGTGCGGTCGATGCGGCCAACGAACTCGACAGCTTCCTGTTTTCGATCGGGCTCGCGCTCGACAAATCGGGTAAGGTCGCCGAGGTGTACTGGGATGGGCCTGCCTTCAAGGCGGGTTTCGCGCCGCGCATGACGGTGGTTGCGGTCAACGGCCGCGCGTATTCGGCGAAGCTGCTGCGCGAGGCGATCACGGCCGCGAAGGGCGATGCGCAGCGCCGGATCGACCTGCTCGTGCGCAAGGGCGACACTTTCGAGACCGTGAGCCTCGACTACCACGACGGACTGCGCTATCCGAAGCTCGAGCGCATCGAAGGTCGCGAGGATCGGCTGTCGGCAATCGTGAAGCCGCGGATCGCTGCAGTGCCCGAGACGCGGAGGTAGCGGAGGCGGGGTTCACCGCCATTAATCGTTTGAGTCACTGAAGATAAAGAGCCACGCGACCAGTGCGTGGTCGCTCTCGATGTCTGGTGCGGCGATGTGGCGGAGCCGGCCAGGGCCCGGCCAGCGTGCAAAACCCCAGCAGACCTTGTCATACTGCCCGGGCGCCCGAGGGGCACCAGAACAACAACGAGGGGGAATACCAGTGACCATGAAGGGAATGTGGCTGGCCGCGGCGCTGTGCCTGGGTTCGTTCGCGGCCCAGGCCCAGCAAAACGTCGTCAACCTGACCGATCGCGAGATCCCGCAGGGCGTGCTGAAGCAGATCGCCGCGGGCACCGTCACCGATATTGCGAGCGCCGGGTCGAGCGGCAAGAACTGGGGGCACGGGCTTGCGGTGGTCAAGCTGCGCGGCAAGACCAATCACTTCGGTCGCAACATGGCGACCGGCGGCTACATCGACTACTGGGCGACCGTGCCGGGCGTGCGGGTGTGGATCTCCGAATACCCAGAAACGCGTGACCTCGCCATCGAGACCGACTCGACCGGCTGGTGGACGATGTACCTGATCAAGTACGCGGGCACCGACCTCGAGGCCTCCTTCATCTACGAGAAGGCGGGCTGGATCACCACGAAATCGAACGCGATCACCGTGACCGACGCGGACGACACGGACCTCGCGATCCAGTACATCGATCCGCTTTATTACACTTATGCCGTGAAGCCCTACGTGCAGGCGGTGTGGCTGGGCTCGACCCCGTTCCGCAACGCGATGGTCGTGACCGTCGGCAAGTCCTGGGCGAGCATGCACGATGGCCGGTTGCCGCACGGCGACCCGGGTGCCGAGGCGATGGCCTCGCCGGCACTGGGCATCGGCCCGATCTACTTCAACCCGGCCGTCCTGCCCGACCCCGGTCAGATGCTCACCTCCGTCGACGGTGGCGTCACCTGGCTCAACGTGCCCTCGAACCAGGCCTACTACGTCACGGCATCAAAGACGGGTGTCGACTACCCGACGGTCAAGTTCAAGCTCGACGAGGCGGAGGCAGCGACTTACGGCATCGAGCTCTACATCGCCTCGCCACCCGATTCGGTGACGGGCGACAACGCTTCGGCCCCCGGCCAGCCCTGACCGACGCGAGCACTCCTGCAACGCGGTGGTGAGGCCGACACCTTCCACCGCGGTCTTCGCTGGGTTGAATGGGGCGCCGGTGCTCGTCAGGCCCGCTCGAGGCCGCCGGCGACGGCGGCACGGCGTTCTCCGGCGGTTCGGCGGCCGCCATGCCGGCATCTGAGTTAGTCTCTCCGGCCACGATCGACGCGGAGCTGCCGATGCCGCTGAGCGCCTCTTCCGACACCGCGACGGCAGCGCCGCGCGCGTCCCTCGGCACCCGCATCGCCGAGCGGCTGCCAGAGATCGTCATCGAGGCGCTCTTCATGCTCGTTGCAGTCGTGCTCGCGTTCGCGGTCGAGGAGTGGCGCGAGGAGCGCGAGCTCGACGGGCTCGCGGCACAGGCGCGCGGCGCGATCCTGCAAGAGGTGGCGCGCAATCGAGACGAACTGCTCGAGTCGAAGCAGGGGACGGTCGATGCGATCGCCGCGCTCGAGGCATGGCTCGAGCAGGCCGGGCAGGACGCTCGAGCGAGGCCTGCGATCGGTGAGAGGCAGCGCGAGAAAGGCGCGGAACGGGCACAAGCGTCCCCGGCGCTGCGAGACCCCACGGTCAACCTCGAGCTCGCGCTCCTGTCGAGCGCTGCGTGGCGCACTGCGCAATCCATGGAGGCGTCGCGGCGGATGGATTACACGTGGATGCTGCAGATCTCGCAGACCTACGAACTGCAGGCCCTGTACCAGGACGCGCAGTCGGCGACGGTCGAGGCGCTTGTCACGCATCGCACCAGCATGGACGAGGCGACACGTCAGGCAAATGCGCGAGCGCTGCTCGGCCGCATCCGCGTGCTCACCTCGCTCGGGCAATCGCTCGAGGAGGACTACGCCGACATCCTGTAGACGCGGAAGGCGTGCTTGCGCCGCCGCGTCCACAAAACTAGGCTCGCGGTGCAATCGAAAACTGCTGCACGGGCGGGTGCCGCGCATTCGCCGTCGGCCACAACCCAGGAGGAACGAGGCATGGGTGTCTACGTGGACGGTTTCGTGCTCCCGGTGCCCGCAGACCGAATTGGCGACTACAAGAAGATCGCGCGCAAGGCGGGCAAGATCTGGCGCGAATACGGTGCGCTCGATTACTGCGAATGCGTCGCCGACGACGTCAAGCCGGGCAAGTGGACGTCGTTTCCGCAGAGCGTCAAGCTCAAGGATGGCGAAGTCGTCGTGTTCGCCTGGATCACCTACAAGTCGCGTCGCGACCGTGATCGCATCAACGCCAAGGTCATGGCCGACCCGCGCCTGAAGGCGATGGGAGATCCCAGGAACATGCCGTTCGACGCCAAGCGCATGTTCTGGGGCGGCTTCAAGAGCATCGTGCAGGCCTGATCCGCGTCCTGCTGGCACGGGTCGCCGGCAGGCGTTAGGATCGTTCGAGCGGCCGCCCGCAGGGAGGGCAGGTATGAACACGTCCAGACGACCCTTGTTCGCGCTGTGGGGTGCGTGCTTGCTGGCGGTGCTGCTCACCGGCTGCGCCTCGCTCTCCAATCGTGACCCGCTCGTCGTCACCGTGGCCGGCATCGAGTCGCTGCCAGGGGAGGGCATGGAGATGCGCCTGCTGGTCAAGCTGCGCGTGCAGAACCCGAACGACACACCGGTCGATTTCGACGGCATCTCGCTGAACTTCGACGTGCAGGGCCGTTCGTTCGCGAGCGGTGTCAGCGCAGAGCCCGGCAGCGTGCCGCGCTTCGGCGAGGCCGTCGTGGCGGTGCCCGTGACGATCTCCATGCTGCGCATGGTGCGCCAGGTCGTCGGGATGATGGACGGCAAGCCCGTGGACCGCATCGACTACGAACTGAGCGGCAAGCTCAGCAGCGCGAGCCTGTTCGGCACGCAGCGCTTTTCGGCGAAGGGCGACTTCCAGATGCCCCGGGAAACCCCCGATACTTCACTGTAAGGCGCACTGCGCGCCGCTCGTCGCCAGACTCCCCGGGGGAGCCCTTGCCGATCGCCAACTTGTTTCCGACCCGCGTGTACTCGGCCCGCCTGCAGGCGCGCGACGCCGACGCCTTCAATGCCCGACTGCTGCGTGAATGCGCCCAATACCGCGCCGACGACGTCGCCGGCCGGGCCTGGTCGCGCGAGCGTTACCCCGGCGGCTACACCTCGTACGGCTCGCTCAATCGCATGCACACGCTGTCGCCGACGTTCGCACAGCTCGAACGTAAGCTGCGACGACACGTGCAGGCCTACGCCCGGGCGCTCGAGTTCGACCTCGAAGGACGGGAACTCGCGATGACCGACTGCTGGATCAACATGATGCCGCGCGGCGTCACGCACGGGCTGCACCTGCACCCGCTGTCGACCATCAGCGGCACGTACTACGTCCGCACGCCGCGGGGCGTGCCGGGGCTCAAGCTCGAGGACCCGCGGCTCGACCGCTACATGGCCGCGCCGCCACGCCGTGCCGAGGCCGCGCAGCAACCCTGGGTGACGGTGCCGGTTGCGGCCGGCACGGTACTGCTGTTCGAGAGCTGGCTGCGACACGAGGTGCCGCCCAACCCGGTCGCGGCCGAACGTGTCAGCATCAGCTTCAATTTCAACTGGTTCTGAGCAAGCCGCCGTCGTCGCGGTGCCACCGCCAGCCGAGGGAGTCGTGTCATGACCGAAAGGGTGCCCGTCCCCCGCGACCCCACGAACGACTACACGGTCGAGATGGCCGCGCGCCGCCGCCGGTTCGTCGCAGAGCACACCGGCGTCGAACTCGATCACGTCGGCCGGTTCAGTGTCGATCCGGGGACGGCCGCCGGCAACGTCGAGAACTTCATCGGCGTCGCGCAGGTGCCGATCGGTCTCGCCGGACCGCTGCGCATCAACGGTGAACACGCGCAGGGTGACTTCTACATCCCGCTCGCGACGACGGAAGGCACGCTCGTCGCCAGCTACAGCCGGGGCATGCGTGTGCTGTCGGAGTGCGGCGGGGTCACCGTCACGGTGGCCAAGCAGGCGATGCAGCGTGCGCCCGTATTCACCTTCACGGACGCCCGCGAGGCCCGCGAGTTCGGCCTGTGGCTGGTCGAGCAGTTCCCGTCGATCAAGGCGGCCGCGGAAAGCACGACGCGCGTCGGCCGCCTGGTCGACATCGAGCAGTACGCCGTCGCGAACCTGCTCTACACGCGCTTCAACTACACGACCGGCGACGCCGCTGGCCAGAACATGACCGGCAAGGCCACACTCGCGGCCTGCGAGTGGATCCGCGATCGCCACCCGTTGCACCCCCGCTTCATCCTGTCGGGCTCGATCGACACGGACAAGAAACACTCCACGCTCAACACGCTGCGCACGCGCGGCCGCCGTGTCGTTGCCGAAGTCACGATCCGGGACGAGGTGCTGCAGCGGCTCATGCGGGTCGACACGCGCACGTTGTTCCGCGCGCGGCAGATCAGCACGGCGGGTTCGTTCATGGCAGGTGCCGCATACAACGGCCCGCACGCCGCCAACGGCATCGCCGCGATGTTCATCGCGACGGGCCAGGACGTGGCCAACGTCGCCGAGTCGCACGCCGGCATCACCTACGCGCAACTGCTAGACAACGGCGACTACTACTGGTCGGTCACCTTGCCGTCGCTGATCGTCGCGAGCTACGGCGGCGGCACGGGGCTCGGCACACAGCGCGAGTGCCTCGAAATGCTGGGTTGCTACGGGCAGGGCAAGGCGGACAGGCTCGCGGAGGTCGTCGCGGCGGTCGTGCTGGCCGGCGACGTCTCGCTCGGCTCAGCCGTGCTCGCGGGCGATTGGGTCAGCAGCCACGACCGGCTCGGCCGCAACCGCCCCTGAGGGCGCGCATAGGCCGCGAACTCGAAATTCGGCGCGCGGGGACATGGCGGTCAACGGAGAATCGGCATGGCAGTGCGTATCGTGCGACTCGGCAGCGAACGCGAACCGGACGAAGGGCTGCGCATCGGCACGGTCCGCCGGCCGCCGCGCGGCGTGCCAAAGGCCGAGTTCGCACGGCGCAATTTCTACGACGTCTGGCTGCCGACCCTGGCGCCGAGCGAGGCCTTGCTCAAACAGGCCCTGGCAGCAGTGGCGAGCGACGACGAACGTGCCTGGCGGCAGTTCGTGCGTCGCTACCGCATGGAAATGAAGGCGCCCGAGCCGCGCGCGCTCCTCGACACGCTCGCGGCGCTGTCGCACCACGGCCAGTTCTCGGTCGGCTGCTACTGTGCCGACGAGCGTCGCTGTCACCGTTCGATCCTGCGCGAACTGCTCGCCGAACGCGGCGCCGCGATCGCGTGACCGGCAGGTCGCCCCCCGGGGCGGGCGGTGCGCCCGGTCCGGCAGCCGGCTCACAGCCCACTCGCGCGACCGCAGAGGCGCCAGGCTCGTTGCCGCTCGTCGTGCTGGTGCTCTCGTCCTGCATGTGGGGCCTGGCGTGGATCCCGCTGAAGACGCTCGGTGCGCAGGGTCTCGGGGGCATCGTGCTGTCGCTCGCGGCCTGCTGTGCAGCGGGCGCAGTGCTGCTGCCACGCCTGTGGGTCGAGCGGGCCGCGTGGCGTCGCCAGGCGGGCTGGCTCTGGCTCATCGCGCTCGTAGGCGGCTATTCCAACCTGTCGTTCGTCGTCGCGACCATGCACGGCGACATCGTCCGCGTGATGGTGCTGTTCTACCTGTTGCCCGCGTGGGGTGCGCTCGGCGGTCGCCTGTGCCTGGGCGAGCCCCTCGACAGGACGCGCGTGGTTGCGGTCGTGGTCGCGCTTGCCGGGGCCTGGTTGACGCTCGGGGGCTCGGAGTCGGGCCGTGGCGGAGTGCACTGGACCGACCTGCTCGCGATCAGCTGCGGCATGGCGTTCGCGGCGAACAACCTGATGTTCCGGGCGCGACAGGCGATCCCGGTCGGCAGCAAGACGGCCGCGATGGTGCTCGGCGGAGCGCTCCTGTCCGGGCTGCTGCTGGCGGCCGGGGTGCAGCAGTGGCCCGAAGTTTCGCCAGGTGTCTGGCTCGGGGCCGTAGCGTACGGGCTTGCCTGGCTGCTGCTCGCGAACCTGTGCACGCAATACGGCGTGACGCACATGGAGGCGGCACGCGCGTCGATCATCATCCTGCTCGAACTGGTGATCGCCGTGGCGACCGCGATGCTGATCGCTGGAGAGCGCATGAGCGTGTTCGAGCTGACCGGCGCCGTGATGATCCTGGGCGCGGCCGTGCTCGAAGCGCGACGCACGGCCTGATCCCGCGGTGCGCGCGTCCCGTGCAGGTGCGCGCATCTCGCGAGACCCACGGTATAGTCTCGTCCTCGCCTCGAGAAAACCTAAGGAGACCCTGATGACACGGATTCCGTTTGCCGTTGCGTGCTGCTGTTGCGTCCTGGCCTGGCCGCTGTCGGGATCGGCCGAGGACGGCCCCCGCGCCACCGCCGAGATCAAGGGTTGCACGGACGCCGCCATTGCCGGCACCGCCACGCTGCACGAGCGAGTCAGTGCCGAGGGCATCAAGGAAGTCACGGTCAAGATGCAGGTCAAGGGCCTCAAGGACGGCAAGCACGCCGTGCACATCCACGAGGTCGGCAAGTGCGAGCCTTGCGGCGATGCCGGTGGCCACCATGACCCGGGTCCGTCGGGTCAGTCGCGGCCCGACACCGCGTCGGACACCGTGCCGGCCACCGACATCAACCACCCGTTCCACATGGGTGACCTGATCAACCTCGACGTCAAGAACGGCATCGGCAAGCTCGAGCACACGACCAATCGCGTCACGCTGTCGCCGGGCCGTCTCAGCATCTTCGATGGCGATGGCAGCGCGATCATCGTGCACGCGCAGGCGGACACGTATTGCGACGAGGAGTCGGACCTCAAGAAGGGCTGTGCGGGCGGCGCACGCGAGGCCTGCGGCGTGCTGCGACCGGCCGGCAAGCCCTGAGCGATCCGTCGGCGACAACAAGGATCGGGGCCGGGCGTACCCGGAGCGTGCGTTCGCGCCCCCTGGGAGGAACCCGACGATGCTGGTCGTCCACCATCTCGAGACCTCGCGGTCGCAGCGCGTGCTGTGGCTGCTCGAGGAACTCGGCGTCCGCTACGAACTGAAGCTCTACCGGCGCGACCCGAAGACGCGACTGGCCCCGCCCGAATTGCGCCAGGTGCATCCGCTCGGCAAGTCGCCGGTCGTCGTCGACGGCGACGAGGTCGTGGCCGAATCCGGCGCGATCATCGAATACCTGGTCGAAAGCTACGGCAAGAACCTCACGGGCGACCTCGCGGGGTTGCAGCCCAAGCCCGGCAGCGCCGAGCACCGCCAGTGCCGTTACTGGATGCATTACGCGGAGGGCTCGCTGATGAACTGGCTGGTCATGAAGCTCGTCTTCGTGACCATTCCGAAGCAGCCGATGCCGTTCCTCGTGCGCCCCGTCGCACGCGCACTCTGCGGCAACGTGCAGCAGCGGTTGATCGACCCGAACCTGCAGACAGCCACGGCGTTCATCGAGCAGCACCTCGAGCGCCACCCGTGGTTCGCCGGGCCGCGGCTCACGATGGCGGACTTCCAGATGAGCTTTGCCGTCGAGGCGTTGCTGTCGCGGGCCACCGGCGCGATGCAAGCCCCGCGGCTGCGCGAGTACCTGCAGCGTGTTCGTGCGCGTCCGGCGTACCAGCGCGCCGAGAAGAAGGGCGGCCCGGTCGTGATGCCGACCTGAACCGGCGCGGCGGCGGCTTCGCCAGGGCACCGGAGCGGACAGCCCTCGACGCTGTGAGACGGTGCCGATAGCCCGCGGACGACACATCTGCGAACGTTGCCCGCCGTGGCCGGACACCGTCGTCCGGCGCCCCGTGCGAGGCAATGGAATGCCCACGACCGTGCTGCCCCCGAGCACTACCGTCACCGACGCACCGCCGTGGTACGTCGTCCTGAACGCCGGCTCCGGGCACGAAGACGCCACGACCGCCGAATGCATCATTGCCGAGCGACTGTCACGCGCCGGCCGGCGGCACGAGGTACTGCGCGTCGAGGGGGCGTCGAGCATAGATGAACTTGCGCGCGAAGCCGTGCGACGGGCCCGACGCGACGACGGCATCGTCGTGGCGGCAGGCGGCGACGGCACCATCAATGCGGTCGCACAGGCCGCGCTCGGCGGCGGTTGTCGCTTCGGCGTGATCCCGCAGGGCACGTTCAACTACTTCGCACGCGCCCACGGTATTCCGCAGGAGACCGTAGAAGCGGTCGACGCGCTGCTCGCGTCGCGACCGCGTCCGACGCGGATCGGTGCGGTCAACGGGCACGTGTTCCTCGTAAACGCGAGTCTCGGCCTGTATCCGGAGACGCTCGAGGCACGCGAGGAACAGAAGCAGCGTCACGGTCGAAGACGCATCGTGGCGCTCTGGGCCGCGCTGCTGACGGTGCTGCGTCGGCACCGGCCCATGCGCATCCGGCTCGCGCTATCGGCAGGCACGCGAGAGCTCTCGACGTTGACGCTGTTCGTCGGCGCCAATCGGCTGCAACTCGAACAGCTGGGGCTCGAGGACGCCGCTGGAGACGAGGACGCGCTGGTGGCCGTGGTGCTCAAGCCCGTCTCGCGCCTGCAACTGCTCTGGCTGCTGGTGAAGGGCGCGGCGGGGCGCCTGGACGACGACGCCAGGGTCGAGGCGTTCGCGTTCGATTCGATGACCGTGACACCGGCAAGCACGCGCACGCGGCGCGTCAAGGTGGCGACCGACGGTGAGATCCGGTGGCTCGAGCCCCCGCTCGAGTTCCGCCGGCTCGAGCAGCCGTTGCGATTGCACCTGCCTGACGTCGTGCGGGGACGAGACGACACGTGAGCGAGCAACCGCACGGGCATCAGGCCGATGGCGCGGCGGGGCGGGGCACCTGGTGAGCGTGCTGCTGCAGGTCTCCGACCCGCATTTCGGCACCGAGCGACCCGAGGCCGTGCGCGCGCTGCTCGAGCTGGCCGCGCGGCAGGGGCCCGACGTGGTGGTGTTGTCGGGCGACATCACGCAGCGCGCTCGACGGCGACAGTTCACTGCGGCCCGGCGCTTCGTCGACACGATCGCTCCGCGCGTCCTGCTCGCGATTCCCGGCAACCACGACATTCCGCTGTTCAACGTCTGCGCGCGGCTGCTGTGGCCGTACGGCGGGTACCGGCGTGCGTTCGGCGTCGACCTCGAACCCTCGCACCAAGCCGACGACCTGCTGGTGCTGACGGTGAACACGACGCGCGCGTATCGGCACAAGCACGGCGAGGTCTCGGAAGCACAGGTGCAACGTGTCGCCGCACGGTTGCGACTGGCCGACCCCGCGCAGTTGCGCATCGTGGTCGTGCACCAGCCCGTGCTCGCGGCACGGCCCGAGGACGCGGTCAACGTCCTTCGCGGCGCCCGTCGCGCCGTGATCGAGTGGGCGGCCGCGGGCGCCGACCTCGTGCTCGGCGGGCACATCCACCTGCCGTACGTGCGATCGCTGCGCACGGTCGTGCCGGACCTGTCGCGCGACTTGTGGACCGCCCAGGCAGGCACCGCAGTTTCCACGCGCGTTCGCGACGGGCGACCGAACTCGGTCAACCTGGTGCGCAGCCTTGGTGGGCGTCGCTGCGACGTCGAACGCTGGGATTTCGCCGCGGCGACCGGTCGTTTCGAACTGCACGAACGACTCGAATTTGCCTTTGGGCCGGGACCGGACGACAGCCTGACAGGAGGGGCAGCCGATGACAGTCGTGCTGGACAAGCCACTCAAGCGTGAAATTGCGGTGGGCGACGAAGCGTACGTCGTCACGATCGCTCCGGACGGCCTCAAGCTCGTGCCCAAGGGCAAGCGCAAGGGCGTCGAACTGCGGTGGGCCGATCTCGTGAGCGGCGATGCGGCGCTGGCCGTGGCGCTCAATGCATCGGTGGATCGGATGAATCGATGACGGCCTTCGAACCGCCGATGCGGCTGCGGGCCAGCCACAACGCCGGTCCGGCTCTTTTCGTGGAGCCGCCCGCGTGACGCGTCGGCCCCGCGCATGGCGCACCGACACGGTCGTCATCGGCGCGGGGGCCGCCGGGCTCGCCGCGGCCAGCGAACTCGCGCGCGCGGGACGACGGTGCATCGTGCTCGAAGCGCGGGGCCGAATAGGCGGCCGTGTGTACACGATCGCGGGTGGTGCGACCACCGCCGGCGCGCAGAACGACCACGACGCATGGCCGCCGCTGGAACTCGGCGCGGAGTTCATCCACGGCGAGTCGCCACCCACCCGCCGCTGGATGGAAGCGTGCGGTCAGGTCGTCCTCGATACCGCCTCTGAGCGATGGGTCCGGCGCGGGCACGACCTGCATCGAGCCGACGGGCAGTTCGAGGCGTTGAAGCGCTGCCTGGAACGCCTGCCGACGCCGCATGCCGGCGTCTCGTTCGAGGAGTATTTG
>DATMIB010000252.1:0-12417 GCA_035554635.1 Steroidobacteraceae bacterium
CGACCCGTTGAGCCAGGTCCGGCTTGCGCGGCTGCATGGCAAGACCGCGCCTGCCAGGGACGCGCTGCAGAAGACCGTCCAATGGCTCGAGTGCCGCGCCGCGGTCGATCACTGCCGCGACGCGCCGAGCCTGCAGTTGAACGCCTGATTCCGATACACGACACCGCGGTTCCGAAAGGGGGAGTGCCCGATGCTCGAGACGACGACCGACACGCCGGCACAAGACGTGCGGTTGCTGCTGGATGTGCTGCGGCTCGCGCCGGACGGCGTCGTCGTCGTGGAGGCGCGTGACGGCGTCACCCGCATCGTGTTCGCGAACGCGACCGTGGCCGCGCTGCTCCGCCGTCACGAAGACTGGGCGCTCGGGCGTCCGCTCGCCGACGTCGAGGTCGAGGCCCCGGCCGACCCCAACATGACCGCCACCGGCATCGGCATGCGCGTGCGCTTGAAGCGCGTCGACGGCACGCTCGTCGACTGCGAGCGCTGGGCCGTGATGCTGCAGGACGCGCGCGTCGCGCTGTATTACCGGCCGGTGCCGCGAAACTCGCCCGGGGCGCTCGCGGCGTCGCTCGAGCGCACGAGCGGACTCAGCACCGAAGACCACCTGCTCGACATGCTCGGGCGCGACTGGTCGATCGGCCAGCGCGACGGCCGCACCGTGACGCTGATGCGATTCGAGATCGACTGCTGGCGCGAATATCGCGAGATCTTCGGACGCATCGCCAGCGACAACGTGCTGCGCCAGGTCGGCCGCACGATCGCGGCGGTGACCAAGCGCGCGAGCGACGTCGTCGCCAAGACCGCGGCCGACGAGTTCCTGGTGCTAGGTGTATCGATGGAGCCGGTGGCTGCGCTCGGCTTCGCCGAGCAGATCCTTGCGCGGATCCGCTCGCTGTCCGTGCACCATCCGCGCTCGTCCGCGGGACGCTTCCTGAGCGTCAGTGCCGGCGTCGTCACCGTCGCGCCGCCGCGCGACCAGGGCGTCGACACGTTGCTGCACGCCAGCGCCGACGCGCTGCACCGGGCGCGCACGGCGGGCGGCAACCAGGCGATCCGCGGCGAGTTGTAGGGCAGGGGCGACGGTCTTGCGACCGCCGCCCCGCGTTTACGTTCAGAACGTGTAGAGCAGGCCGATGCCGACACCCGTGGTGTCGGAGCCCGGCGCCACCTTGCCGACCGGCGGGAAGCCGGCGTACGAGGCGGACTCGTCGTTCGCGATCTGGTACGCCGACGCGTAGACGTCCGTGCGCTTGTTGAACGAGTACACGTAGCCCAGGGCGAGCTGCGTCACGCCCAGCTCGTCCGTGCCGCACGCGACGCCGTTCGCACTGCACGTGCCGTCCTCGTTCATGCCGCCGCCGATCCACACCTTGTGCTTGAGGCCGGTGCCGAACTGCTGCGCCGCCGACACGTACCAGCCGTCGCGTTCCCATTCGGTCACGGCGGCGGCAGTCGTGTCGTCGTTCTCGTAGGAGAGCCGCTCGTACACGGCCGTGAGCCGGGTGTTGTGCCACTTGTAGGCCGCGACGAGTTCGTGACCTTCGTCCTTCGAGCCGGTGAGCGCGAGCGGCGGCAGGCCGGTCGCGGCATCGAGCTTCGTGCCGCCCAGCTGCGACAGGCCGAAGTAGTCGTTGTGCAGCTCGTAGCCGTAGCGCAGGCTCAGGCCGCCGCGGTCGTAGGTCAGCGCGAGCGAGACGAGGTCCGGGCTGGTGCCCGAGGCAGTCGCCGTGTCCGCGGTGCGGCCTTCGTCGACGCTGTAGGCGAGACGACCCGAGAGGCCATGCCACTTCGGCGACCAGTACTGCACGACGTTGCCCTGGCGGCGGTTGAACGAGGCGTCGGACGCCTTGTTGACGCGGCCGTTTTCAGTGATGGTCACGCCGGTGTTGAAGCCGGGGTTGCCGCTCAGTGCATTGTCGTAGGGGTTGAGGCCGCGCAGCGGACCGAGGTCGAGCACGATCACCTTGTAGGGCGTGTCCCAGCGGCCGAGCATCAGCGTGCCGTACTTCTGGCTCGTCAGACCCGCGCCGGTGTTGCGACCCATCCACATGGTGCTGTTGCCGTCACCGTCGAGCTGCAGCGCGCTCTCGAGCTGGTACCAGGCACGCAGGTCGCCCGTGAGGTCGTAGAAGCCCTTGACGCCCACGTTCGACGTGCCCGACGTGATGCGCGTGCGCGAGGGATGACCGATTCCCGTGTAGGCGGCGCCGGCGACCTGGTTCGGCCGGTTCGTCGGCGCGGCCGACGTGGCGTCGTCGATCTCGATCGTTTCGAGGAACGGCAGGATGGTGCCGTACACGGTCACGTTGGAAAGCACGTCGGCGACGGTGGCAGGCGCGGCCGGCGTGGTAGATGCCGGGGCAGCCTGTTGTGCAACGGCCGGTGCGGCCATGACGAAGCCGAGCGCCGAGGCGACGGCGGCGATGAGGGTGCGATTCGAAGTCTGCATGTTACTGATTCCTGGTGTTCGCGCCCTTCAGGGCAGCTTGAAGTCGAAGTCGTGGCAGTGCGCGCAGTAGTTGACGGGCTTGGCGTGCTGCACGTGGCAGGCGGTGCACTCCATTTCGTTGCCCCAGTGCGGCGACACGTGCGGGTTCTCGGGTTTCACTTCCGCGGTGGCCGCGACGACCTTGTCGATGGCGTGACAGGTGACGCACTGCGTGCGGCTGGCCGGGCGCGGCTTCTTCGTCTTGCCATGGCAGCTTTCGCAGCCGACGTCGGCGAGCGCGTGCATGTGGCTGGACGGCAGCTTCCCGGCCAGCGAGTCCCCGGTGCCGGGCTCGTGGCACTTGCTGCATGCGGCCCAGTCCATGTCGCGCGTGGCCTTGTGCTTCGCGGGCAGGACGGTCGCGTCCTTGTGACAGGCGACGCAATCGCCCGCCTTCGCGGAGGCAACGCGAGTCGGCGCCTCGGCGGTCGCAAGGCCCGCGGCGCAAAGCAGGGCCACCGCGAGCAGCGCTCGTGCTGTGTGCTTGATCATGTTGGATGTCTCTCCGGGTTGGATCAGGTGGCCGCGACGTGCTGCGCGGCGTTGCGGCCGGCGATGCGGCCGAACACGACGCAATCGGTCATCGCGACGCTGCCGAGACGCACGGCGCCGTGGACGCCGCCGGCGACCTCACCGCAGGCATAGAGCCCGGCGATCGGCTGGAAATCGAAGCCGATCACGCGCGCGTCGCGGTCGATCACGAGACCGCCCATCGTGTGATGCACGCGTGGCCACAGCCGCGCCGCGTAGTAGGGCGCCTTCGCGGTCGTGGTCGCGTCCTTGAAGATCATGCAGTCGAGGTCGTCGTCCTTCTTCTTCTCGACGAACCCGTTCCAGCGTGCGACCTGCTCGCGGAACGCCTCGACGGGCATTTCGTAGGCACGTGCGAGTTCATCGAGCGTTTCGAACTTGCGGACGGCGCCGTACTCGATGGCCTTTTCGAGCGTCTTCGGCAACACCGTGCGTGCGACCGCCTCGGCGTCGCCGATGATGACCGCCGGGTGGCCGAGCCGGATGATGGCGTCGGCGCGTTCCTTGCGGTTGCCGGTCTCCTTGAAGAACCGCTTGCCGGATTTCGGGTCGACCATCAGGCCGTAGCCGACCAGGCGTTCGCAGAACTGCGGTGTCTGGCCGAACCCCGGTTCATCGGGACTCGTCCACGGTCCGAGCTGGATCCAGTCCATCTGCACGTCCATCGCGCCGACCTGGCAGGCGGCGAGCAGCACTTCGCCGGTCGCGCCCGGATGGTTCGTCGACTCGAACTTCTCGACCAGGCGCGGGTCATGGACCTGGCGCAGTCGGACGTCCTGCGAAAAGCCGCCGGAGGCGAGCACGACGCCGCGCCGCGCCCGGATGTAGGCCACCTCGCCCGAGGACTCGTTCGGGAACAGGTAGCCACGACGCACCTCGAGGCCTTCGAGCCGGCCGTCCTCGCCGCGGACGAGTCGCAGCACCTTGGTGCGCATCTCGATGCGAGCGCCGAGCGACTGCGCCTTCGCGAGCAGCTTGTTGACGAGTTCACCACCCGAACCGTTGACGCACTGGTGCGAACGCTTGACCGAGTGCCCGCCGTGGAAGTTGACGCGGACGTACTTCGCGCCGATGACCTGCTGGGTCCACTCGAGCGCGTCCTTCGACCCGTACGCCACCATGCGCGCAAGGTCGGGATGATTGAGGCTGCCGCCGGCCTTGAGCATGTCGGCGAGCATCAGGTCGGGCGTGTCCTGGATGCCGAGGGCGGCCTGCTCGGCCGTGCCGGCGGCGGCAAAGTCGCCACCGTTGATGATGGAATTGCCGCCGTGCACGGCCATCTTCTCGAGCACGAGCACCTGTGCGCCTGCGGTGCGCGCCTCGACGGCCGCGGACAGGCCGGCAAAGCCGGTGCCGATGACGATCACGTCGACGGTGTCGTCCCATTTGCGCGGGACGTGCGTGGCAGCGACGGCACGGACGGGCGCCAGCGCCGCTCCGGCGACCCCGACGCCGACCGCCGCGCCAGCGGACGCGAGGAACCGGCGTCGTTCCAGCTTGTCCGGTAAAACCTTGTCTCGACTCATGTTGCAGCTCCCTGGTGGATTGACCCATGGCTGCAATGCATGGATGCGTCGCAGCAAAGGCGCACGCATTGAACAGAGAAAATGGTTCACATAGCGAACAGTAAATATTCACAGTTCGAACAGTAATTGTTCACAACATGAACGGTAAATGTTCGGTAGACAAACTAACTAACCGAGACGATGCCGGCCCGGCACGCAACGCAGGCGGAGTGCTATGCTCGGTTCCGTTCGGCTTTCCCCGACGATCACCACATGAACCGTGACAGGACTATGTATTCGCCGCGCCGACGCATCCCGGCGAATCGCGCATTCGAGCGTCACGTGGCTGGGGTCGATTACGGCGAACTTGATCGTTCGGCCGGCTACGCGATCCGCCGCGCGCAGATCGTGATGTACGAAGACTTCGAGCGCGAGCTGGGCCCGCTCAGGATCACGCCACCGCGCTATTCGTCGCTGACGTTGATCGCCCGCAACCCGGGTCTGAGCCAGTCGGAACTCGCCGAACTGGTCGGCGTCGGCCGTTCGGCGATGGTCGCGATGATCCACCTGTTCGAGGCGGAGGGTTGGGTGCGTCGCGAGGGTTCGCCGGAAGACTCACGCGCTAACAGCCTGCGTGTGACTGCGAAGGGCCAGGAGGTGCTCGACGAGGCCGTCCGTCGTCACATGGCGCTGGAGAAAGAGTGGACCGCGGCCCTGACGAGCGCGGAGCTGCGGACGCTGATTGCCTTGCTGGACAAGGTCGGTGGCACGATCGAGGACGCGGCGGAGCCACCGCGCAGGCGACGCAAGGGCAACGCACGGGCCTAGCAGGCCCCGGACGCCCGTCGTCGGCCGATCGTCAGCGGCCGGGGCCGGCGCGCGTGACGCGCCAGACGGCGTTGCCGACGTCGTCCGCGACCAGCAACGCGCCGTGCCGGTCGAGTGCGACGCCGACCGGGCGTCCATACGCCTCGTCCGCCGAATCGTCGACGAAGCCGCCGAGCACCTCGACGGGCGGGCCGGCCGGCACGCCCGCCCGGAACGGCACGAAGATCACTCGATAGCCACTGCGCGGCTTGCGGTTCCAAGAGCCGTGCTGGCCGACGAACATGCCCTGCTGAAGCGGCTCGCCGAGCGCCGTCTGCGAGGCATAGGCGAGGCCGAGCGACGCCGTGTGCGGACCGAGTGCGTAATCGGGCACGAGCGCGGTCGCGACGAGGTCGGGTCGCGGTGGCTCGACACGATCGTCGACGTGCGGGCCGAAGTAGCTGTAGGGCCAGCCGTAGAAGCCGCCGTCGCGCACCGAGGTCATGTAATCGGGCGCGAGGTCGCCGCCGATCTCGTCGCGCTCGTTCACGGCCGTCCACAACGCGCCGGTCTCGGGCACCCACGCAAGGCCGTTCGGGTTGCGCAACCCGGTCGCGTACAGGCGATGACGACCGCTGGCACGGTCGACTTCCCAGATTGCCGCGCGGCCCGTCTCCTCCTGCATGCCGTTTTCGGCGACGTTGCTGTTCGAGCCGACCGTGGCATAGAGCCGCGAACCGTCCGGGCTCGCGATCACGTTCTTGGTCCAGTGGTGGTTGCGCGGCCCGGCGGGGAGTTCGACGAGCCGCTGCCCCGGGGTCGTGATCCGCGTCGTGCCTGCGCGGTATTCGAAGCGCACGATCGAGTCGGTGTTGGCGACGTAGAAATCATCCTTGACCAGCGTCATGCCGAAAGGCGAGTGCAGTCCGTCGAGGAAGACCGTGCGTGTCTCGGCCACGCCGTCGCCGTCGGCATCGCGCAGCAGCGTGATGCGGTCGGCGCTCGGCACGACCGAGCCCGCCTTGCGCATGAAGTGCAGCATGAGCCTGCCGCGGAGCCCGGTGCCTTCGGCAGGGCGCTCCGGGGCCGCCGTTTCGGCGACGAGCACGTCGCCGTTCGGCAGCACGTAGAGCCAGCGCGGATGCGCGAGGTCGCGCGCGTACGCCGTCACGCGCAAGCCTGGCGCTGCGGTCGGCGAATGTCCGTCGGGCCAGCCGACAGCCTCGGCCACCGCGATGGTCGGGAGGCGCTCGGGTCGTGGTGCTGGCAGCGTCGGATTCGGCCCCGTGCCGGACTCGACGTCGAGTCGTGCGTTGCTGCCGCATCCGCCCAGCACGACGGCCAGGCATGGCACGAGAGTCAGGCGCAGACGACCGCTGGACATGCTGCCCTCCATGGCGGGTGGGCACGATTACAGCACGGGACCGGGCGTCGCCGTGCGCACTCGCGCCACGCTCCGTCGGTCGCGCGCGTACGCACCGACAGTCGCGTCAGCACGTCAGTGCCGCGTGACGCAACGCCCGAGTTCGTCGAGCAGCTTCGAGGCCGCCGTGAACCGCTCTTCGGGCTCCTCCCACCGGCCCGCGAAACGGATCTTCTTCGGTCCGTCGAAGCGCATCGTCCGGCCGCTTCGCTGCAGCATCAGGATCAGGGCCCCGGGGTCGAGCGGCGTGTCGTCGCCAAATGCGATCGACCCGCCGGCAATCGCGACGTCCAGTCGCTCGACGCCGAGCGGCGCGGCGACGACGCGCAGCCGTGCGATCCGGAACAGGTTCTTCGCCGGGTCGGGCAGGGGCCCGAAGCGGTCGACCGTCTCGGCCTGCAGGTCGTCGAGCTCGGCGACCGACGGCACGGAGGAGATGCGCTTGTACAGCACCAGCCGCGCGTGCACGTCGGGCAGGTACGCTTCCGGCAGCAACGCGGGCACGTGCAGGTCGAGCTCCGGTCCGTGATGCAGCGGCTTTTCGAGGTCGAGTTCCTTGCCCGACTGCATCGCCTTGACCGCGCGCTCGAGCAGTTCCATGTAGAGCGCGAAGCCCACTTCCTGGATCTGGCCGCTCTGGTCCTCGCCGAGCAGTTCGCCGGCGCCGCGGATCTCGAGGTCGTGCGTCGCGAGCACGAAACCGGCACCGAGGTCCTCGAGCGACTCGAGCGCCTCGAGCCGTCGGCGCGCGTCGTCGGTCATCGCGTTCTTCGGCGGCGTGACCAGGTATGCGTAGGCCTGGTGGTGCGAACGGCCGACGCGACCGCGCAGCTGGTGCAGCTGTGCGAGCCCGAAGCGGTCGGCGCGGTCGATGATGATCGTGTTGGCCGTGGGCACGTCGATGCCGCTTTCGATGATCGTCGTGCAGAGCAGCAGGTTTGCGCGCTTGTGGTAGAAGTCGAGCATGACCTGCTCGAGGTCGCGCTCGCGCATCTGGCCGTGGCCGATCACGATGCGCGCTTCCGGCACGAGTTCGGCGAGTTGCTGCGCGCGGCTTTCGATCGTCTCGACGCTGTTGTGGACGAAGTACACCTGGCCGCCGCGACGCAGTTCGCGCAGGCAGGCCTCGCGCACCGTCGGGTCGCTCCACTCGCTGATGAAGGTCTTGATCGCGAGCCGCGCCTGCGGCGGCGTCGTGATCAGCGAAAGGTCGCGCAGGCCGCCGAGCGACATGTTGAGCGTGCGCGGGATCGGCGTCGCGGTGAGCGTCAGCACGTCCACCTCGGCGCGAAGTGACTTGAGCCGCTCCTTGTCGCGTACGCCGAAGCGGTGCTCCTCGTCGATGACGACCAGGCCCAGGTCCTTGAACTTGATGCCGGGCTGCAGCAGCCGGTGCGTGCCGACGACGATGTCGACCTTGCCGGACGCGAGCCCGTCGAGCGCCGCCTTCGACTGCGCGCCGGCCCGGAAGCGCGACAGCAGCTCGACCTTGACCGGCCAGTCGGCGAAACGGTCGACGAAGGTCTCGTAGTGCTGCTGCGCGAGCAGCGTCGTCGGCACCAGCACGGCGACCTGCTTGCCGCCCTGGACCGCGACGAATGCCGCACGCAGCGCGACCTCGGTCTTGCCGAACCCGACGTCGCCGCAGACGACGCGGTCCATCGGCTTGCCGGAACGCAGGTCGTCGACCACGGCGCGGATCGCGTTCAACTGGTCCACGGTCTCCTCGAACGGGAAGCCCGACTCGAACGCGCGCACCTGCTGGTCGTCGACCTCGAACGCGTGGCCCTCGCGCGCGGCCCGGCGCGCGTAGACGTCGAGCAGCTCCGCGGCCGCGTCACGGATCTTGGCGGCGGCCTTGGCGCGCGCCTTGGACCACTGGTCGCCGCCGAGCCGGTGCAACGGCGCGGTCTCGGCCGGCGCACCCGTGTAGCGACTGATGCGTTCGAGCGCCTGCACCGGCACGTACAGCTTGTCGCCGCCCGCGTACTCGAGCACGAGGAACTCGGCTGTCGTGCCGCCGGCGTCCATGGTCGTGAGGCCGGTGTAGCGACCGACGCCGTAGTCCTCGTGCACGACCGGCGCGCCCGGACGCAGGTCGGCCAGCTGCTGGATGATCTTCGCCGGGTCCCGGTCGGCGCGTCGCCGGCGCCGTTCCTGGCGCGCACGTTCGCCGAAGAGCTGCTCCTCGGCGTAGATCGTGAGCTCGGGCTCTCGGAGCACGACGCCGGAGGCGATCGGTGCGACCGCGACGACGATCCGGGCGTCGCTCGCGAGCACCTCGGCCCAGTTGCCGGCAACTTTGGGTGTGATGCCGTACGGGCGCAGCAGTTCGAGCAGCAACTCGCGGCGGCCCGCGGACTCGGCCGCGAGCAGCACGCGTCCCGGTGTCGCCTGCAGCCGATCGGCAAACGCCTTCAGTGTCTCCGGTTTGCGCTGGTCGAGTCGCGCCGTCGGCGCCGGCTGCGAGCCGAAATCGTGGCCCTCGACGGCAGGGGCGTCGGCGGGCTGGTCGCCGAGGAAGACGTGCGGGAAGGCCGTGGCCCGTGCGAGCCAGGCGTCGGCCGGCACGCAGATCTCGGCCGGGTCGAGCACCGGGTGCTCGATGTCGAAACGCCGTTCCTCGTGCCGCTCGACGAGCGTGCGCCAGGCCTCCTCGACGACCCGCTCGTGGCCCGCCGGCAGCCACACGGTCGTGCGCTGCGGCAGGTAGTCGAACAGCGTTGCGGTGTCGTCGAAGAACAGCGGCAGGTAGTACTCGATGCCGGCCGGCGCGAGGCCGTCGCCGACGTCGCGGTAGAGCGGCATGCGCGTGAGGTCCCCCTGGAAGCGCGTGCGGAAGCGTCGCCGGAAGTCCTTGATCGATTCGGGCGACAGGCTGAACTCGCGCGCCGGCAGCAGGTCGAGCCGCGGCAGCTTTTCGAGCGAGCGCTGGGTCTCGCTGTCGAAGCTGCGGATGCTGTCGATGACGTCGTCGAACAGGTCGATCCGCAACGGCGATTCGCTGCCCATCGGGAAGATGTCGAACAGCGATCCGCGGATCGCAAAGTCGCCCGGCTCGCCGACCTGCGGCACGCTGGCATACCCCGCGCTCGCGAGCCGCAGGCGGAACTGCTCGAGGTCGAGTGCCTCGCCGGTTTTCAGGCTCAGCGCGTGGCCGTCGATGAACGTGCGCGGCGCCAGCCGCTGCAGCGCCGTCGAGAGGTCGGCGATCACGATGCCGCGCTTGAGCGCGGGCAGCCGCGCCATCGTGCGCAGGCGCTGCGAGATGATGTCCGGGTGTGGCGAGAACTGGTCGTAGGGCAGCGTCTCGTAACCCGGGAACGCGAAAATCGGCGTGTCCGCGGCCGCGAAGAAGCCCAGCTCTTCCTCGAGACGCGCGGCCGCGGCGGCGTCGGCGCTGACGACCAGCACCGGTCCTGGCGCCTGTGCGGCGGCCCGCGCCAGCTGCAGGGCGGTCGCCGCGCCGGCCAGACCGGTCCAGCGCAGGGCCGGGCGTTCGGGGGAGGGCAGTGGCAGTCGGTCGGTCGCGGGCATCGTCGTTCCCTGAAACGCAATAGGCCACGGCCTCGCCCGCATCTGGAGCGGGAAAGGGGCGGCCGCAGGAAAATGGCTGCGTCGCCCGCCGGGCAGCGCCTGGCGGGCGAATCAGGGGCGCAATTCTAGAGGGATCGAGGCCTCAGGGAAGCTCTGGAGGGAGGTCCCTACGGGCGGACGACGACGGCGTGGACCACGTGGTCGTATTCGAAGTAGACGACCTTGTCGGCGTAGACCCAGCGCGTGATCGGGGGCTGGCCGACGGCGGCAAAGCGCTCCGAGGGTGCGCCGAACTTCTGCTCCACCTGTGCCATGGTCATCCCGCGGGTTGGGGTCGCCACCGTTGCCGTCGCCGCCGGCGGTGCCGTCATCTCGAGATTCTGGGCGGGCACGGTCGCCGAGCCCATCAGCCCGACGAGGGCCCAACCAACTGCCGCGAAGGTCAGCGTGCGCATGCGTGAAGTCTCCGGACCAAGCCGGCCGCACTATAACGCGTCGTCGGTCGCCACCGGAGGTTGGCGTCGTAATTCCTTGTTCCAGTTCACTGTCTCCGGCCGCGCGGGTGGCGGGGTCGATGCCCGAAGTGCGGCCAGTGCAGCACGGTAGGGCTGCCGCCCGATCGCCAGCAGCGCAGCGGCGACGAGGCACGCCGCACCGCTCACGATCAGCAGCGACCAGCGCAGGGCGGCGTCGTCGCCGAAGACGTAATCGGTCACGAACGCCACCGCCGTCGGGCCGATGCCGAGGCCGACCAGGTTGACGACGAACAGGTAGATCGCGGTCGCCTGGCCACGCATCGACGAGGGCACCAGTTCCTGGATCGCGGACGGTGCAGCACCGAACGGCAGTCCCAGCGCGAACACGACCGGCACGAGCGCGAGCGTCGCCTGTTCCGCGCTGGGCAGCGTGAGGTAGGCGAAGCTGCCGAGCCCGCACCCGAGGCACGACCACTGGCCCACGCGCAGGGCGGCATCGGTGACACCGCGTGCCAGCCAGCGGTCGGCCAGGCGTCCGCCACAGACGATCCCGGCCGTGCCGAAGACCATCACGACGAGGCCGTAGACGATGCCGACCGACCCGGCGGACCAGCCATGCGTGCGAATGTAGAAGCTCGGGATCCAGGCGGCCGCGCCGTAGGAGCAGAACGCGATCATCGCGAAACCGAGGTTGTGGCACACCACGGCGCGCCGATGGCGCCACAGGTAGGCCGTCACCTCGCCGAATGGCACGGCCGTGTGACCGGCCTGCAGGCCCTGGCGCGCTGGCTCGCGCACGAACAGGAAGGCGAGGCTGAACAACAGCCCGGCGATGCCGAGCACGTAGAAGACGACCTGCCACGGCCGCGTCTGGCCCACGAGCGGCAGCATCAGCGCGTCCTGCGCACTGACGTAATGGATCACGAGACCGCCGAGCAGGAACGCGAGCCCGGAGCCCACGTAGATCCCGGCCGAGTAGACGCTGATCGCCGTGGCGCGACGTTCCGGCGGGAAATAGTCGGCGATCATCGAGTACGCCGCGGGCGACAACGCCGCCTCGCCGACACCGACCCCGATGCGGAACAGGAACAGCTGCCAGTAGTGCCGCGCGGTGCCGCAGAGCGCCGTCATCAGGCTCCAGACGATCAATCCGGCCGCAATGAGCCCGCGACGGCTGCGACTGTCGGCGGCACGCCCCAGCGGAATGCCGAGCAGGCTGTAGAAGATCGCGAACGAGAACCCCATCAGCAGGCTCATCTGCGTGTCGCTGATGCCGAGGTCGCGCCGGATCGGGCCGACCAGCAGGTTGAGGATCTGGCGGTCGATGAACGAAAAGACGTAGGTGACCATCAGGATCGCCACGACGACCCACGCATAGGTCGTGGTGGCCGTCCCCGGCACGCGTGAGTCGTTCATCGACGGTTCCCCCTGCGACGTGTGTCGTCGCCCACCGGTGGCGCGCTCGAACCGCATCCTAGCCTGAGTCCGGACGCGCGTGTCCCGCGTCGCGCCGCGGACCCGGCCGTGCGTGCAAAGCGCGACGCGCCCCGGTAGCCTTGCGGCCCTCCGTCCCCGCCAGAGTTCCCTGCGCCGGTGTTCCATCCGCTGCCCGTCTTCGTCGGCCTGCGCTACGTGAGAACCCGTCGGCAG
>DATMIB010000253.1:0-32869 GCA_035554635.1 Steroidobacteraceae bacterium
AAACTCCGTCGCCCGGGTGGCCCGTCGAAGGCTACCTCGTAGGGGATACCGTACGGCCCAGTGAAATCGGAATCCTGGTGCCACCCTGTGAGCAAACGGCCCACGCGACTGAGCCGCCCAGCCAGCGCCTCAGCGTCCTCATCGCTCTGCGTCAGTAGGCGCGAAACCTCGAGACGCGTAAGACCTGTGGTAATGGCGATGCGGGAAACCGACTGCCGAGAGTCCGGCAGCTGAAGAACGTCCTGGGCCGATTCAACAAAAACAGTTTTGAGAAGCTCGGAGAACTCCCCGAATGACACGCCGTTCCGCACGAGAATGCGAACGAGAGGGCGCATTAGCGGTTTGAACGCGGACAGGAGCGTTGCTTTGAAGTTCTCGCTCATTCTCAGCCCGTACAAGGGCGGCGCCGACCAGGTTGCAAGTGCCGCAGTCATGGGGGGTTATTGTTAAGTCTGCGGGAGTAAATATATCGGCCGAGCGAGCCGGGTCAAGACTCCAGCAGATTCGTGGAGTTACGTACGGGAATTCACGGAAGCTCTGGACTCGCCCGAAACAGCGGCTTGGGATGAATTCCTGAAACTTCAAAGCCCTGCGACAGTGCCTTGAAAAAGCTGGGAGGGCTGGGAATGGGGGTTTGTCATCGCGAAAATGCGATATGTAATCCGCTCGACTAGGGGACTTGAACTGGATCGCGGGGACCTGTTGAAAAGTGTGACTCACGTCACTGCATTTTTAAAAGATCAATAAAAGCAATAAACTAGAAAATAACGCTGAACCAATATATTAAGTCCATCGGTGCTGTGCCCCAACGCCACGCCGACTCCAGCCAAGCGAGTGGCGCTCTTGGATGACGGGCTGGATTCCGTTCAATCGCGATGCGCCAGCCGCGCAACAAAAAACGGCCGGCCCCCTCTCGGAAGCCGGCCGCTCTGCGGAAAATATTGCGCTTGACGTTTAGCTTGACTTCTGGATCTTTGCCGTCTTGCGAAGCTCCTCGACGTACGCCTGGATCTTCTTGCGCTGGGCGAACGTCTTGACCTGATCCTTGACGTCGTCGAACGCCGGCGCCTCAGGCTGGCGGCTGTCCTCGAGCCTGATCACGTGCCAGCCGTACTGCGTCTGCACGGGCTCCTTGGTGGTCGCGCCCTTTTCGAGCGTCGCAACGGCATCCGAGAACGGCTTGACCATCGACTGCCCCGAGAACCAGCCGAGGTCACCACCGTTGGCGGCGCTGCCGGGATCCTTCGACTCCTTCTTTGCGAGGGCGGCAAAGTCACCACCGGCCGCGAGCTCGCGAATGATCGACTCGGCGGTTTCCTTCTGTTCAACCAGGATGTGCCGGGCCTTGTACTCCTTCGGCATCTTCGCGATCTGGTCGTCGTATTCCTTCTTCACTTCGTCGTCGGAGACGGGGTGCGACTCCGCATACTTCTCGCTCGCCATCTGCGCGAGCACCTGCGTCCGCAGCAGCTCGATGCGCGCCTGGACGTCCGGGTCCTTGGTAAGCCCGTCCTTTTCCGCCGCCTGTGCGACGAGGGTCATGCTGACCAGCTCGTTCACGAGCTCGTCGCGCTGTTCCTTGGTCGCTTCGGCCGCGGGCTTGCCCGTGATGGCCTGAACGAAGGTGTCGACCATTTCGGCGCTGATCTTCGCGCCGTTGACCGTCACGACCGTCGTGGCGGCAGGCGTGGCGGCAGCGCTGCCCGGCTTGGCCGCGTCGTCCGCGGGTTTGGTGCAGGCCGTGGTGCCGAGCGCGATGGCGGCGCCGAGCATTAGGGCAGACTTAAGGTTTCGCATCGATGAGCCTCTTGGGGTGAGCGTCGGGCGTCCGATGGGACGCGGAAAACAGGAAAGCGAAATCAGGTGACGAATGTCAGCGCGCCGCGACCTCATCGGGCGCAAGCGCGCGGATCGAAAGCGCGTGGATGTCCGTCGTCATCAGGTCGCCGACCGCCTCGTACACGAGGCGATGACGGCGTACGACAGTCAGGCCGGCGAATCGTTCGGCGACGACACGCACGGAAAAGTGGCCACGCCCATCCGCCGCACCGGCGTGCCCCGCGTGCAGGTGGCTGTCGTCGACGATCTCGAGTTCGACTGGCTGCAGCGCGTGGCGCAAACGCTCGGCGATGCGCTCGCTGCGGGTGGTTTGCGGTGCGGTCGTCACGGCAGGACCTGTACGAATGGGCGGATCTCGTGGGTCTCGAAGACTCCCTCGGTCACGTACGGGTCGGCCGCGATCCAGTCGCGGGCCGCCTCCAGCGAGGGGAATTCGGCAATGATCACGCTGCCACAGAATCCGGCCGGCCCCGGGTCGGGCGAGTCGATGGCGGGGCAGGGCCCTGCGATGACAAGGCGTCCTTCATCGACCAGCGCCTGCGCGCGCGCCAGGTGTGCAGGTCGCACACGCTTGCGGATCTCGAGACCCTGCGGCGAATCGTTGCCGGTGATGACGTACAACATGGGGCGTGTCACTCGGCGCGCGGCGTTGCGTCGGCCGCGACCTGCTCGGACTTGCGCGCGAGCCACAGACCTTGGGCCAACGCGAAGACCAGCGTGAGCCCCATGAGCCCGAACAGCTTGAAATTGACCCAGGTCGACTCGCTGAAGTTGAACGCGACGTACAGGTTCAACGCGCCCACGACCACGAAGAACGCGACCCACATCAGGTTGAGCCGGGTCCAGAGCGGGGCTTCGAGCACCATCTTCTCGCCCATCAGCCGCTGCACGATGGTCGGGCCCTTCATGAACTGGCTCGCCAGGAACGCGGCGGCAAAAAGCCAGTTCACGATCGTCGGCTTCCACTTGATGAAGACGGCGTCGTGCACCAGCAGGGTGAGGCCACCGAAGACGAGCACGAGCACGGCGGAGGTGAGCAGCATGGCGCTCACTTTCCGGTGCCTGATCCAGCTGACGAGCGTTTGCGCGAGCACGGCGACGATCAGGACGCCGGTCGCGACGTAAATGCCCTCGAGCTTGTATGCGACGAAGAAGAGCAGGATGGGCAGGAAGTCGAAGAGCAATTGCATCGGCTGGTGCGGGGTTGGAGCGGAGCTCACAGGGGCGCGTATCATAGCAAGTTGGCCGCGGCGCCCGCGGACCGCGGCAGGTCGCTCATGGCTTTCCTGATCCAGATCCATCCCCAGAACCCACAGGCCCGGCTCGTGCGGCAAGCCATCGCGGCGATCCGTGACGGCAGCGTCGTGGTCTACCCGACCGACTCGAGCTACGCGCTCGGCTGCCTGATCGGCGACAAGGAAGCCATGGAGCGCATCCGCCGCATCCGTGACGTCGACGTCAAGCACCACAATTTCACGCTCGTCTGCCGTGACCTGTCGGAAATCTCGCGCTACGCCCGCGTCGACAATTCGCAGTACCGCACGCTGAAGGCGTTCACGCCGGGGCCCTACACGTTCCTGCTCGAAGCCACTCGCGAGGTGCCGAAGCGCCTGCAGAACCCCAAGCGCCGCACGATCGGCATCCGCGTCCCCGACAACGCCATCGTGCGCATGCTGCTGGCCGAGCTCGGCGAGCCGATCATGAGTTCGACGCTGCTGCTGCCGGAGGAGACGCAGTCCCTGACCGACCCGGCCGAGATCAAGGAGCGGCTGGACCACCTGGTCGACCTCGTGATCGACGGCGGCACCGGTGGCGTCGAGCCGAGCAGTGTCGTCGACCTGTCGGGCGTCGTGCCGGCCGTGGTCCGGCGCGGCAAGGGCGACGTTTCCGCGTTCGAATGAACCGCCGGCCGGGGCCCGCTATAATCCCGGACCCCCATTGGCCAGGCAGCACGACCCGGGCGGTTCGCAACCCCGAGAAAGTGCGCCTAAGCCTCTGATTCAGAACACTATCCGCGACACGGTCGCAGGGTACCCTTTTGAGTTCCATCGTCACGTCGCCGCGTCGAGTCCTGTCCGGGATGCGCCCGACCGGCAGCCTGCACCTCGGCAACTACCACGGCGCACTCAAGAACTGGACCGAGTTGCAGTACCAGTACGACTGCTACTTCTTCGTCGCGGACTTCCATGCGCTGACGACGGGCTACGAGGATACGAGCCGCCTGAACGAATATGTCTGGGACATGGTCATCGACTGGCTGGCCGCTGGCCTGAACCCGGCGGTGTGCACGATGTTCATCCAGTCGCGCGTGCCCGAGCACGCCGAACTCCACCTGCTGCTGTCGATGATCACGCCGCTCGGCTGGCTCGAGCGCGTGCCGACTTACAAGGACCAGCAGGAGCAACTAAAGGAGAAGGATCTCGCGACGTACGGATTCCTCGGCTATCCGCTGCTGCAAAGTGCGGACATCCTGCTTTACCGCCCGATGGGCATCCCGGTCGGTGAGGACCAGGTCGCGCACGTCGAGATCACGCGCGAGATCGCTCGTCGCTTCAACTTCATCTTCGGGCGCGAACCCGATTTCGAAGCCAAGGCCGAGCGCGCGATCAAGAACCTCGGCAGCAAGACGGCTTCGATCTACCGCGAACTGCGCAAGAGTTACCAGGAGCAGGGCGACGGCGAGGCGCTCACCCGGGCGCACGCGCTGCTCGACGGCAACTCGCGGCTGACGCTCGCCGACCGCGAGCGGCTGCTCGGTTACCTCGAGGGCACCGGCCGCACGATCCTGCCCGAGCCCGACGCGTTGCTGACCGCGACGCCCAAGGTCACGGGGCTCGACGGCCGCAAGATGTCGAAGTCCTACGGCAACACGATCGGACTGCGCGAGGACCCGGACCAGGTCGCGAAGAAGCTCAAGACCATGCAGACGGATCCGGCACGCGTGCGCCGCACCGACCCGGGCGATCCCGAGAAGTGCCCGGTCTGGGACTTCCACAAGCTCTATTCGAGCCCGGAGACCCAGGCCTGGGTGAACCAGGGGTGTCGTTCGGCGGGCATCGGCTGCCTCGAGTGCAAGAAGCCCGTGATCGACCGCATCGTCGAGGAGATCACGACGCTGCGCCAGCGCGCGCAGGAGTACGAGGACAACCCGGACCTGGTCCGCGGAATCATCGCCGAAGGCAACGAGAAGGCGCGTGCCGTCGCCGGCCAGACGCTCGACGACGTGCGTCAGGTCATGGGCCTCGCGTACCGCTGAGCGGAGGGCGTATGACCAAACCCGAACTGCGAGTCATCGAAGGCGGCCTCAGCCAGGCGCCCGCGGTCGAGCACCACGCGCCACCCGAGCCGCCGCCCGCGCAGGCGGAGATGCCGTTTGCCGTCGTCGAGGGCGAGCCCGTCACGCAGCTGCCGAAGGACCTCTACATCCCGCCGGATGCGCTGCAGGTTTTCCTCGAGGCGTTCGAAGGGCCGCTGGACCTGTTGCTGTACCTGATCCGGCGGCAGAACCTCGACATCCTCGACATTCCAATCGCCGAGATCACGCGGCAGTACATGTCGTACATCGACGTGATGCGCGACATGCAGCTCGAACTCGCCGGCGAATACCTCGTCATGGCCGCGACGCTGGCGGAGATCAAGTCGCGCATGCTGCTGCCGCGCCCGGCCGGGGCGGACGGACAGGAAGAAGCCGACCCGCGCGCCGAACTCGTCCGCCGGCTGCAGGAGTACGAGCGGTTCAAGCGCGCGGCGCAGGACATCGAAGACATGCACCGTGTCGACCGCGACACGTTTCCCGCGTCGGCCGAACTCGTCGAGCGCCGCGTGGTCAAGCTGCAGCCGAACGTCACGCTGCAGGAAATGCTGGTCGCCATGCGCGACGTGATGAAGCGCGCCGAGATGTTTGCGCACCATCACATCAGTCGCGAACGCCTTTCGGTGCGCCAGCGCATGTCGGAAGTGCTCAACACGATGAGCTCGCGTGCGTTCGTCGAATTCGTCGACCTGTTCCGCCCGCAGGAAGGGCGAATGGGCGTGACGGTCACATTCATCGCGGTCCTCGAACTGCTCCGCGAGGGGCTGATCGAGATCGTGCAGTCCGAACCCTATGCGCCGATCCACGTGCGTGCCGGCGCCCCGCGTCCGGCCTCGTCGACGGCGGACTCTGAGCTGGCCGCAAGCGGCCCGCAAGGCTACGAACCATGACTGAACATCCCCTGGCGAGCGTCCTCGAGGCGGTGCTCCTCGCGGCCGGCCGTCCCGTCTCCGTCGAGCAGCTGCTCGAGCTGTTCGACGAGACCCAGCGTCCTCCGCTCGAGGAGGTCAACGCCGCGCTCGAGGCACTCAAGGCGAGCTACGAAGGGCGCGGTGTCGAGCTGCGCGAAGTCGCCAGCGGCTGGCGCGTGCAGGTGCGTGCGCAGCACGCCGACGTCGTGTCGCGCCTGTGGCAGGAGCGGCCGAGCCGCTATTCGCGCGCATTGCTCGAGACGCTGGCGCTGATCGCGTACCGCCAGCCGATCACGCGCGGCGAGATCGAGGACATCCGTGGCGTCACGGTCAGCACGACGATCATGCGCACGATGCACGAGCGGAACTGGATCCGGGTCGTCGGCCACCGTGAAGTCCCGGGCCGGCCGGAACTGCTCGGCACGACGCGGGAGTTCCTCGACTACTTCGGTCTGAAGAGCCTCGACGACCTGCCGACACTCGCCGAACTGCAGGACCTCGACGACATCAAGGAGCAGCTCGACCTGCCTGACGCTCCGATCGGCGTGGCCGAGGCGGCCGCTGTCGTCGATGACGCAACCGCCGCGGAGGCCGCTGGCGATGAGGCCGCGGATGGGGTTGCGTCGCCGTTGATCGAAGACGCAGCGCGATCCGACGAGTCGCCGAGCGACGGTGCGGACGACGCCGAAGAGACGCTGGCCGACGAGCTTGCCGACGACACGGTCGACCAGGTGCTCGCCGGTGACGAGACGGTGCCGGAGGCGGTGGACGACATCGACGCCGATGCGAGCGACGAGCGCGAGAACGCCGTCACTGTGGCCGACGAGGCTTCCGGCGCCGACGCGAGTGCAGATCCGGATGCGGACGACGCGTCCGCGTCGGACGACAACGAGCCCACCGACACGAGCGACGAGGACCTTGAGCGAACGTCTGCATAAGCTGCTCGCGCAGCACGGGCTCGGCTCGCGTCGCCAGGTCGAGACGTGGATCCGCGAGGGTCGCGTGCTCGTGAACGGCCAGCCCGCGGAAGTCGGGCAGTCGGTCGGGCCGCGTGACCGCGTCGTCGTCGACGGTCGCGACGTCACGAAACTGCTGGCGGTAGAGCGCAAGCTCCAGGTCATCGCCTATCACAAGCCCACCGGCGAGATGCTGCGGCAGCGCGCCGGCGACGACCGTGAGGGTGTCGAGCCGAAACTGCCGGCACTGCACGCGGGCCGCTGGGTCGCGGTCAACGCGCTCGGTTACGGCGAGGACGGCCTGCTGATCCTTGCAAGCGAAGGTGCGTTCGCACTCGCCGTCGCGCGCAAGGGCCACGAGCTTCCGGTCGAATACCGCGTGCGCGCACTGCGTCCGCGCCAGGACGTCGATTGGCCGGAGATGCCGACCGAGGTCGACGTCGAAGGGCAGACGGTGACGTTCGCCACGGTCGAGCCCGCAGGGGCGAGCGGCACCAACATGTGGTTTCGCGTGGCGAGCGAGCGCACGGTGCCGCGTGGCGCGATCCGCGCGTTGTTCGACGCCGCGGGCCTCAAGCTCAACCGGACGATGCTCGTGCAGTGGGGCCCGATCGCGCTGCCACGCGACCTGCCGCGCGGACGCTCGCGCCCGCTCGAGGGCGAGGACCTCGACGCGCTGTACGCGCTCGCCGGCCGCGACCGCCTGGCCGAGAAGGATCAGCGCAAGCGGCGCGGTCCGCGACCGCCGCCGGACCGCCGCCGCAAGAGATCGGCCGCTACTGCGCGTCGAACCGGCAACCGGTGACGCCGCGGGCCGCAGGCCCGAGCAGGTACAGGAACGGCCACACCACGGCCTCCGGTGCGGTCAGCGTAGCGGCGTCTTCGCCGGGATAGGCTTTGGCCCGCATCGCCGACCGCACGGGACCCGGGTTCACGCTGTTCGAACGGATTTGCCTGCGCTCGGTGTCGAGCTCGTCGGCCAGCACTTGCATCAGCCCTTCGTCGGCAAACTTCGAGACCGCATACGCGCCCCAATACGCGCGGCCCTTCACCGACACGCTGCTGGTCGTGAAGACGATGGACGGATCCTCGGACCGCTCGAGCAGCGGCAGCAGCGTCTTGGTCAGGATGAACGGCGCCGTGACGTTGACGTGCATGACCTTCATCCAGGTCGGTACGTCGTAATGCAGGATCGGCGAGCGATCGCCGAGCAGGCCGCCGACGTGTGCGAGCCCGTCGAGGCGGCCAAATTCCTGTTCGATCCCTTGCGCGAGCGCGTCGTACGCCGAGGCATCGGCCTTTTCGAAATCGAGTGACGCGATCGACGGCCGCGGGGCGCCGGCGGCGACGATGACGTCGTACAACTGCTCCAGCTTTCGCACGGCGCGGCCATTGAGGATCACCCGTGCGCCGAGTTGTGCGCAGGCAAGGGCGAGGGCGCCGCCGATTGCGCCGCTGGCGCCGGTCACGAGGATCACCCGGTCCTGCAGGGTCATCGGGGCAGGGCGGTACTGGCGCAGGTCGGCGGAAGTCGGTGCGGGCATCGGTTCAGGCTCTTGCGGTGATCGTTGATTCAGGCGGCACGCACGGCGGTGCGCCATGCGGTCCAGAGTTTGGTCCAGGCGGGCACTTCGGCGCGGGTGCGCGCGAGCTCGGTTCGATGGTCGATGTGGTCGAGCAGCTTGCCGTGCAGCGCGGCCAGCACGAGGCCCTGGCGTTGCGCGGCGCGTTCGGAAGCTTGCAGCGCGGTCGGCAGCTGACACAGTTGGGAGGCGAGCGACCGACGCATCGACTCGAGCAGGCCCAGCAGTGGCGGTGCGGCGCTGTCGGGCCGGACCTGCGCCGGGTCCACGCCGATCGCCGCCAGCGCGTCGAGCGGAATCGGCAGCTTGCCACGGGCAAGGTGCGCGCGCAGGTCGCGCAGCATTTCCGTCCGACGCACGCAGGATCCCAGCTCGCGCGCGAAAGCACGTTCACGGTCGCTCAATCGGTCGCCCGTGCGCGAGGCGACGGCTGCGAGCGTCTGGATCGAGCCCCCCGCACGGAAACAGTACGCCTCGAGTTCCTGCGCGTTCTGCAGCACGAGGCAAGCCAGGTCGATGTCGGCCGCCACCAGGGGCTCGTGCAACAACGTGAGATCGTCGGCCGCGCACGCGCGCAACGGCAGCAGGGCCCGCGTGACCGGGTGCTGCGGCTGGCCGCCCAGCAGGCGGTCGACCTCGCCGCGCCACCATTGCAGCCGCGTGTGCGCGACCTCGTGGTTCGACGTGCGCACGGTGTCGTCGATCTCCGCCTCGAACGCGTAGAGCGCGGCAAGCAGCGGGCGGGCCTCGACGGGCGCGTACGTGACGGCGAAATGCCGCAGCGACCCCGGCGGCGTGCCGCGTTGCAGCGGGTCGTCGTTCATGGCTCGCGGTCGTCCGGACGCGTTTCGGGGTCGGGCGCTGCGACCGGGTCGCGCGCAAGTTTGTCGACCGGTCCGAGCACCTCGATTTCCTTGGCGGGCCGCAGGCCCAGTTCGGTGAACTTGCGGGCACCCGGCAGCACCTGGCGTTCGAGCGAGCCGACCGCGGCGTTGTACGCCTCGACGCCCTGGCCGAGCGAACGGCCGACGCGCGCGAGGTGGGCGACGAACGTGGCCAGTCGCCGGTAGGTTTCCTCGCCGAGCTCCTGGATGCGCAGCGCGTTCTCGGCGAGCGCATTCTGCCGCCAGCCGTAGGCGACCGCCTTGAGCAGGGCGACGAAGCTCGTGGGCGTCGCCACGATCACGTGCTGGCGGATCGCGTCCTCGAGCAGCGTCGGCGCCTCGGCGACGGCCGCGCTCAGGAACTGGTCGCCGGGGATGAACAGCACGACGAAGTCCGGGCTGTGCTCGAACTGCGCCCAGTAAGCCTTCTGCGACAGTTGTCGCACGCGCTCCTGCACCGCGCCGGCATGACGCTTGAGTGCGGCAGCGCGCTCGTCGTCGGTCGCCGCTTCGGTGGCGGTGAGGTACGCATCGAGCGGCGTCTTGACGTCGACGACGATGCGCCGGCCATCCGGCATGTTCACGATCATGTCCGGTCGCAGCGAACCGTCCTCGCCGGGCGTGTGCACCTGTTCGACGAAATCGCAGCGTTCGACCATGCCGGCAAGTTCGGCCAGCCGCCGCAACGTCAGCTCTCCCCACTGGCCACGCACTTCGGGCCGGCGCAGCGCGGCGACGAGGTTGCGCGTCTCCCGTTGCAGGGACGCCTGGCCGAGCGCGACGGCCTCGAGCGACGACCGCAACGCGCCGAAGCTTTCTGCGCGTTCCTTCTCGATGCGCGAAATCTGCTCCTGCGTCTGCCTGAGCGCGTCGCGGACCGGCGTCAGCATCGACTCGACGGCCTTCTCGCGATCGGTCAGGTTGCGCAGCGCATGGTCCTGCTGCTGCGCGAGCGTCTGCCGGGCGAGTTGCAGGAACACTTCGTTGTTGCCGCGCAGGGCCTGGCCCGCCACTGCATCGAAGCCGGTGCGCAGCCGCTGCAGCGCCAGCTCAAGGGCCTGTTCGCGCTCGGCGTCCACGTCCGCGGCGCTCTTGAGCTGGGCTTCGGCCGCGGCGAGACGCAGCTCGGCGGCGTGCCGGCCGTGCCGACCGATCAACCAGCCGACCAGGCAGCCGAGGCCGGCAGCGAGCGCGAGCAGGGCGATTGCGGTCGTGCTCACGGGGCCGCCACCACAGGCAGGTGCCGGAGGTCGACCCAGTCGAGCAGTTCCTCGGGCCGCTGCACGATGCCGTGTGCATTCCAGTTCGCCGGCACGTCGTCGACGCCCACGTACCCGTAGGCCGCGACGACCGTCTGCATGCCCGCGGCGCGTCCGGCGACGATGTCGCGTTCGGCATCGCCCACGTAGACGCAACGCTCGGCCGCCACGCCGCTGCACGCGGCCGCGTGCAGCAGCGGCAACGGATGCGGTTTGCGTTCGGCGACGGTGTCGCCGCTCACGACGCAACAGGAGCGCTGTGCGAGCTGCAGGCGCTCGAGCAGAGGCTCGGTGAGCCAGCCGGGCTTGTTCGTGACGACTCCCCAGGGCACCCCGTCGGCTTCGAGACGCGACAGCACCGCAGCCACGCCTGGAAAAAGACAGGTGTCGATCGCGAGATGGGCCGCGTACAGCGCGAGAAAACGCTGCCGCAGACGCTCGAATTCCTCGCCGGTGACGCCCGGGAAGCCGACCGTGACCAGTCGCACCGCGCCGTGCGAGACGTGCGCGCGAACGTCCGCGAACGGCAGCGGCTCGCGGCCTTCCTCGAGGCGCAGTCGGTTCAGCGCGCCGACCATGTCCGGCGCGGTGTCGAGCAAGGTGCCGTCGAGGTCGAACAGGACCGCGGAAGCGCGCGTCATGCCGGGCGGTCGGTCGACGTGGCGGGGCGTTGCAGTTGCATGAGGTAATTCACGCTCGCGTCGTCGGTGAGCGTGGTCTTGCGTGCAAACGGGTCGTAGTCGAGGCCTGCGACGTCGGTGACGACGAGTCCCGCGGCCTTCGACCACTGGCGCAGCTCGGACGGCCGGATGAACTTTTCGTACGTGTGCGTGCCCGGCGGCAGCAGGCGCAGCACGTACTCGGCGCCGAGCACGGCCATCGCGTACGCCTTGGGCGTGCGGTTGAGCGTCGAGACGAACACGTGGCCGCCGGGACGCACGAGCCGTCCGAGCGCCTCGATCACCGCGGCCGGGTCCGGCACGTGCTCGAGCATTTCCATGCAGGTGACTACGTCGTAGTGGCCCGCATGCTGCTCGGCGTGCTGCTCCGCGGATTCGTAGCGATAGGCCACCTCGATGCCGGCCTCGAGCGCGTGCAGCGTCGCCACCTGCACGAGGTCGTCCGCCATGTCGATGCCGGTCACGCGGGCGCCCTTGCGTGCCATGGCTTCGGCCAGCAGGCCACCACCGCAGCCGACGTCGAGGATCTCGCGGCCTGCCAGCGGACCGGCGCGCTCGACGTACTGCAGGCGCACGGGGTTGAGATCGTGCAACGGGCGCATTTCGCCCTGCGGGTCCCACCAGCGGCTCGCCGCGGCCTCGAAGCGCGCGATCTCCGCGGGATCGACATTGAGTTTCTTCGCCGCTGCCGCCGTCGTCGTCGTCATGCATTGCTCCTGCCGTCGCCGGCGTCGATGCGTGCCCGCCACGCATCGGCCCGCTCGAGGACGGCCGTTTCGTCGATATACCGCAGGGTGCCGTCCGCGAGGACGTGTCGACCCGCGACCCAGGTGTCGGTGACCTGCCGGGAACTGCTCGCGTGCACGAGTGTCGCGGGCACGTCGTGCACGGGCCAGCTGCCCGGCGTGCGCAGATCCATGCAGCAGAGGTCGGCCCACTTGCCGGGCACGAGACTGCCGGTGCAGTCGCCGAGCCCCAGCACTCGTGCGCCTTCCAGCGTGGCCATGCGCAGCACGTCGGTGGCCACGAGCATTCCCGGCCTGCCCGAGACGCCGGAGGCCAGCAAGGCGGCGGTGTGCATTTCGGACCGCACGTCGAAGTCGTTGTTCGAGGCTGCGCTGTCCGTGCCGAGCCCGACGCGAATGCCGCGTGCCAGCATCGAGGCGGCCGGACAGATACCGGCGCCGAGCTTGAGGTTCGACTGCGGGCAGTGCACGACCGCCGCGCCCGCGCCCGCGAGGGCGTCGAGCTCGGCCGGCTCGGCCTGTGTCATGTGCACGGCGACGAGCAGCGGGCTCAGCAGTTCGAGACGTGCCAGCCGTTCGAGCGGACGCAGGCCGTGCAAACTTCGCGAGCGTTCGATCTCACTGGCCGACTCGTGCAGGCGGGTCGCGACCGGGATCTCGAGTTCGTCGGCCAGGCGGCGGATGCGCCGGAAACTCGCGTCGTCGAGCGTGTGGGACGCCGACGGCGCGAAATGCGTGCCGACCAGCGGGTCGCCACGGTACTCGTCGTGCAGCGCCAGGCCTTTCTCGATGCATTCGTCGAGGCCCGCCGACCAGGGCGTGGCGGCGCCGACCGTCGCGAGCCCGACGCTCGCGCGCATGTGCAGTTCCGCGGCCGTACGGGCCACCACGTCTGGCCACGGGTGCGCGTCGGCGAAACAGGTCACGCCGGCGCGCAGCATCTCGGCGATCGCGAGTTCGGTGCCGTCGCGCACATATTCGGGGTCGACCCAGCGGCGTTCGATCGGCCAGATCGTGTCCTCGAGCCAGGCGTCGACGGCTTGGTTTTCGGCACGGCCCCGAAGCAACGTCGTCGCGGCGCAGGTGTGCGCATTGACGAGACCGGGCAGCAGCACGTGGTGCGGACGTTCGACGATCGTGTCCGCGGCGTAGCGCGTTCGCGCGGCGGCCGCCGGCAGCAGCGCCACGATGCGACCCGAGCGTACGGCGACCGCATGGTCTTCGAGCACGGGAATGTCGCCTTCGATGGGCACCACCCAGCGCGCGCAAACGAGCGTGTCGACCGTCTCCATTCGGGGTCTCGTGTATCGGGGGCGGCAGTATAGCGGGCGCGCCTCGTCGGCAACGGGAAAAGCCTTGCCGCAGCAAGCATTTGGAGCAGGCGTCGTGGTATGATTCCGCTTCTTTTTGGGCCGGTCGCAAGGCTGGCCGAACGACACCAATTCAGGGGCTGCCGCAGCTGCGCTGCGAGCGGCGCCGGGCCTACGGATTCATGTCAGAAATCGCACGCGAACTCCTGCACGTCAACCTCGAAGACGAGATGAAGCAGTCGTACCTCGATTACGCCATGAGCGTGATCGTTGGCCGCGCGCTGCCCGACGTCCGGGACGGCCTGAAGCCGGTGCACCGTCGCGCGTTGTACGCGATGCGCGAGCTCGGCAACGAGTGGAACCGCCCCTACAAGAAGTCGGCGCGCGTCGTCGGCGACGTGATCGGTAAGTACCACCCGCACGGCGACACGGCGGCCTACGACACGATCGTGCGCATGGCGCAGCCGTTCTCGATGCGCTACCTGCTCGTCGACGGCCAGGGCAACTTCGGCTCGGTCGACGGCGACGCGCCGGCGGCCATGCGTTACACCGAAGTGCGCATGGCGCGGATCGCGAGCGAGTTGCTCGCCGACATCGACAAGGAGACGGTCGACTTCGTCCCGAACTACGACGAGTCCGAGACCGAACCGTCGGTGCTGCCGACCAAGGTGCCGAACCTGCTCGTGAACGGCTCCTCGGGCATCGCGGTCGGCATGGCGACCAACATCCCGCCGCACAACCTGACCGAGATCATCAACGCCTGCGTCGCCTTCATCGACCGCCCCGAGATCACGATCCCGGAGCTCATGGAGCACGTGCCGGGCCCGGACTTCCCGACGGCCGGCATCATCAACGGCGCGCGCGAGATCTACAACGCCTACACGACCGGCCGCGGCCGCATCGTCGTGCGCGCCAAGGCCGATATCGAGGAAATCGACGACAACGGCCGCGAGGCCATCATCATCACCGAGCTGCCGTACCAGGTGAACAAGGCGCGCCTGATCGAGCGCATCGCCGACCTCGTGCGCGGCAAGTTGATCGAGGGCATCTCGGAGCTGCGCGACGAGAGCGACAAGGACGGCATGCGTGTCGTCATCGAGCTGAAGCGCAACGAAAACGCCGAAATCGTCCTCAACAACCTCTACAAGCAGACGCCGATGGAGTCGGTCTTCGGCGTCAACATGGTGGCGCTGCTCGACGGGCAGCCGAGGCTGCTGAACCTCAAGGAGATGATCGAAGCGTTCGTGCGCCACCGCCGCGAAGTGGTGACGCGCCGGACGGTCTACGACCTCCGCAAGGCCCGCGAGCGCGGCCACATCCTCGAAGGCCTCGCCGTGGCGCTCGCCAACATCGACGAGGTCATCGCACTGATCAAGGCCTCGCCGTCGCCGGCCGAGGCCAAGGCGGCCTTGCTCGGTCGCGAATGGCGGGGCGGCGCCGTGCCCGAGATGCTCGCACGCGCGGGCGACGTCAGTGCCCGGCCGGAAGGCCTCGAGGCGGCGCTCGGCCTGCACGGCGGTATCTACCGGCTGTCGGAAACGCAGGCGCAGGCCATCCTCGACCTGCGGCTGCACCGGCTCACCGGGCTCGAGCAGGACAAGATCCTGGCCGAGTACGCCGAACTGCTCGACCTGATCCGCGACCTCACCGACATCCTCGCGCGGCCCGAACGGCTGCTGCAGGTGATCCGCGACGAGCTGATCGCGATCCGCGAGCAGTACGGCGACGCGCGTCGCACGCGCATCGAGCGCGACGAATCGGACCTCACGATCGAAGACCTGATCACGCCGCAGGACGTGGTCGTGACGCTGACCCACGGCGGCTATGCCAAGTCGACGCCGGTCAGCGAGTACCGTGCGCAAGGCCGCGGCGGGCGCGGGCGCGCGGGCGCCTCGATGAAGGACGAGGACTTCGTCGAGAAGGTCTTCGTCGCCAACACGCACGACACGCTGCTGTGCTTCTCGAGCCGCGGCCAGCTCTACTGGCTCAAGGTCTACCAGTTGCCGCTCGCGGCGCGCGGCGCCCGTGGCAAGCCGATCGTCAACCTGCTGCCGTTGCAGGACGGTGAGCGCATCACGGCCGTGCTGCCGATCCGCGAGTACGGCGAAGACATGTACGTGTTCATGGCCACGGCCATGGGCACGGTCAAGAAGACCTCGCTGGTCGCGTTCTCGCGGCCGCGTGCCGCGGGCATCATCGCGCTCGGGCTCGACGAGGGCGACCGGCTCGTCGGCGTCGACATCACCGACGGCAGGCGCGACGTCATGCTCTTCACGACCGAGGGCAAGGCCGTGCGCTTCTCGGAAGAGGACGTGCGCGCCATGGGACGCACGGCCGCGGGTGTCCGCGGCATCCGCATGCCCGAAGGCGAGCGCGTGATTTCGCTGATCATCCCCGACCCGAACGGCCTGATCCTGATCGCCTCGGAGAACGGCTACGGCAAGCAGACCCAGGTCGAGGAATTCCCGGTGCACGGTCGCGGCGGCCAGGGTGTGATCGCGATCCAGACCACCGAGCGCAACGGCCAGCTCGTCGCGGCGATCCAGGTCACGACCGAGAACGAACTGATGTTGATGAGTTCGAGTGGCGTCGTCGTGCGCACGCCGGCATCCGAGGTGTCCGTGCTCGGCCGCAACACGCAGGGCGTGCGGCTCATGAAGCTCGACGAGGGCGAACGTCTGATCGGTGTCGAATCGGTCGACCCCGAACCCGACGGCGAGAACGGCGAGGACGAGACGGGGCTCGGGACGGAAGGCATCGAGCCGACGCCGCCCGCCGGCGACGACGCACCGACGCCGCAGTCCTGAGACTCGTTCCGCATCCGGGCGCCGGCGCGACTCGCCGGCGTCCCGACGGGCATCGACGGTGCGCGGCATAGGCAAATGTCGCGGTCCCCGGCGGTGGGCATGGCCCTGCTAAACTCGGCCGGGACCGCCCCCCAAGCCGGAGATGCCCTCGCCCATGACGCGCGTGTACAACTTCAGCGCCGGCCCCGCCGCGCTGCCCCAGGAAGTGCTCGAACAGCTGCGCGAGGAAATGCTCGACTGGCGCGGGCAGGGCATGTCCGTGATGGAAATGAGCCATCGCGGCAAGGCATTCGTCGGCATTGCGCAGCAGGCGGAGGCCGACCTGCGCGAGCTGCTCGACGTGCCCTCCAGCTACAAGGTCCTGTTCCTGCAGGGCGGGGCCACTGCCCAGTTCGCCGCGATCCCGCTCAACCTGACGCAGCCCGATTCGGTCGTGGACATCGTCAACACGGGCGCCTGGTCGAAGAAGGCGATCGGCGAGGCGAAGAAGTACTGCAAGGTCAACGTCGCGGCCGATGCGGCGGCGTCCAACTACGCGCACGTGCCGCCACAGGCCGAGTGGAAGCGCTCCGCGAATGCCGCCTACCTGCACTACACGCCCAACGAGACGATCGGCGGCGTCGAGGTCCCGTTCATTCCCGACGGCGACGTGCCGCTCGTTGCGGACTTTTCATCGACCATCCTCTCGCGCCCGCTGGACGTCGGCCGTTTCGGCGTGATCTACGCCGGTGCGCAGAAGAACATCGGTCCGGCCGGCCTCGTCGTGGTCATCGTGCGCGAGGACCTGCTTGGGCGTGCGCGCGCCGACGTCCCGACCGTGTTCGACTGGAAGGCGATGGCAGCGGACGGCTCGATGCTCAACACGCCGGCGACGTACTCCTGGTACGTGGCCGGCCTCGTGTTCCAGTGGATCAAGCGCCAGGGCGGCCTCGCGGCGATGGCGCGGCACAACTCGGCCAAGGCCGCGAAGCTCTACCAGGCGATCGATACGTCCGGTTTCTACCGCAACCCTGTCGCCGTCGACTGCCGTTCGTGGATGAACGTGCCGTTCACGCTGCCGGACGCCGCGCTCGACAAGCCCTTCGCCGAAGGCGCGAAGCAGGCCGGCCTGGTCGCGCTCGAAGGCCACCGCTCGGTCGGCGGCATGCGCGCGAGCATCTACAACGCCATGCCGATGGCGGGTGTCGACGCTCTCATCGAGTACATGAAGGAATTCCAGCGGAAGCAAGGTTAGAAAGTGGCCAGACATTAGTGGCCAGTGAGTGGCTAGTGGCTAGCGGTTAGTGGTTAGTAAGAGGACCGGAGCAGCGTCGAACTGCCGCGCACCTGCTCGCCTAATCGCCAGCCACTGATCACATCCGCCGCTAGCCACTAACCGCCCTCCATCACTAGCCACTAACCACTAGCCACTAACCGCTAGCCACTAACCGCCCTCCGACACTAGCCGCTAACCACTAGCCACCAGCCACTTCTGTTTCCTCATGTTCAAGATCCTCACGCTCAACAACATTTCCGTGCGTGGCCTCGACCGCCTGCCGCGCGACCGCTACGAAGTCGCCTCCGAAATGCTCCATCCGGACGCGATCCTGGTCCGCTCGGCCGACGTCCACGCCATCGAGCTGCCGCCGAGCGTGCTCGCGGTGGCGCGTGCGGGGGCAGGCACCAACAACGTGCCGGTCGCGAAGCTGAGCGCCCGCGGCATCCCGGTGTTCAATGCGCCGGGCGCGAACGCCAACGCGGTCAAGGAACTCGTGCTGACAGGCCTCTTCCTCGCCGCCCGCAACGTCTGCCAGGCCTGGGGCTACGTCCGTTCGCTCGAGGGCGACGATCATGCCGTCGAGACGGCCGTCGAGCAGGGCAAGAAGAAGTTCGTGGGCTACGAACTGCCTGGCAAGACGCTCGGAGTGATCGGCCTCGGGGCAATCGGTGTCGAAGTCGCCAACGCGGCGCTGGGATTGCGCATGAAGGTGCTCGGGTACGACCCGCAGATCACCGTGCAGCGCGCCTGGCAGTTGTCGTCGGGCGTCGAACAGGCGTTGAGCCTCGACGACCTGTTCGCGCGCTGCGACATGGTCACGGTGCACGTGCCGCTGAACGATCACACCCGTGCGCTAGTCAACGCGTCGCGCATCGGGTTGATGCCGCAGGGCGGGGCCGTGCTCAACTTCGCGCGTGCCCAGATTGTCGACGAGGCAGCCATGCTGGCTGCGCTCGACGCCAGTCACCTCTCGGCGTACGTGTGTGACTTCCCCAGCAACGCGATCCGTCGCCACCCGAAGGTCGTGGCGCTGCCGCACCTCGGTGCCTCGACGGGCGAGGCCGAGGAAAACTGCGCGGTGATGGTCGCGGACACGCTGCGCGACTTCCTCGAGCACGGCAACGTGCGCAACTCGGTCAATTTTCCCGAGGCCGTGCTGCCGCGCGTCGGCGGTGCCCATCGTCTCGCCATCGCCAACGCGAACGTGCCGAACATGGTGGGCCAGATCTCGACCGCGCTCGCCGCGGGCGGGCTCAACATCGCCGACCTGCTGAATAAGTCGCGCGGGGACATCGCGTACACGCTGATCGACACCGACGCCCCGATCCCCGGCGGAATACTGAGCCAGCTGAAGGCCATCCCCGGCGTGCTGAGCGCGCGGCTGGTGTAACGAATGACACGTCAAACCCGAACGGCTCCGGCCCGTGGCGGCATGCAGGCGAAGCCCCGCAACGAGACGAAGTCTCCCGACAAGGCTGCGTCCCGCAACACGGCCGCGTCTCGCAACAAGGTCCAGACCCGCGACGAGCCGAGCGGCGCTGCCGTGCCGGTGAAACCGGCGCTCGAGCACATCCGCGAGCGCATCGATGCGGTCGACGCGGAGCTGCACGCGCTGATCAACGAACGCGCGCGTCTTGCGCAGCAGGTCGGCGTGTCGAAGCACGCCGCCGGCCACACGGTCGACTTCTACCGGCCCGAGCGCGAGGCGCAGGTGCTGCGGCTCGCGCTCCAGCGCAACCGCGACGAGGCCGGACCGCTGCGCGACGAGGAGGTGCTGCGTCTCTTCCGCGAGATCATGTCCGCGTGCCTCGCGCAGCAGAACGCGCTGAAGATCGGCTACCTCGGCCCCGAAGGCACGTTCACGCAGCAGGCCGTGCTCAAGTTCTTCGGCCACTCGGTGCGCCCGTTGCCGCTGACGTCGGTCGAGGAGGTCTTCCACGAAGTCGAATCGGGTGCCGCCGACTTCGGCGTCGTGCCGATCGAGAACTCGACCGAGGGCACGGTCAACAACACGCTCGACATGTTCCTGACCTCGCCGCTCAAGATCTCGGGCGAGGTGGAACTGCGCATCCACCAGAACCTGATGGGGCGCATGAGCATGCTCGGCGAGGTCAAGCGCGTCTGCGGTCACCCGCAGTCGCTCGCGCAGTGTCGCGGCTGGCTGCAGGAGCACATGCCGACCGTCGACCGCGTCCCGGTCAGCAGCAATGCCGAAGGCGCGCGGCGTGCGCGCGACGAGGAGGGCACGGCCGCGATCGCAGGAGCCGCTGCGGCCGAGGTGTACGGGCTCAACCTGCTCGTGCCCGAGGTCGAGGACCGGCCCGACAACACCACGCGCTTTCTCGTGGTCGGCCGCAAGACGGCCAACCCGAGCGACGCCGACAAGACGACGTTGCTCGTGTCGGCGGCGCACACCGATTCGCCGGGCGCGCTGTTCCGGCTGCTCGAACCGCTTGCGCAGCACGGCATCAGCATGACGCGAATCGAGTCGCGTCCGTCGCGCCGCCGGAAGTGGGACTACGTGTTCTTCATCGACGTCGACGGCCACGCCGATCGCGCGCCGCTCGCGACCGCGCTCGCGGAGCTCAAGAGCCGCGCCTCGCTCTTCCGGATCGTAGGGTCCTACCCGAAGGCCATCCTCTGACATGAGCGCTTCCTATCGCGTGGCGCCGGCCGACCGCGTCGCCGGCTCGATCACCGTTCCCGGCGACAAGTCGGTCTCGCACCGCGCGCTCATGTTCGGCGCGCTCGCCGAAGGACGCACGCACGTGAGCGGCTTCCTCGAAGGCGAGGACTGCCTGTCGACGCTGCGCGTCGTGGGACACCTCGGTGCCCGGGTCGAGCGTCCGGCCGCGGGCGAGGTGATCGTCGACGGCGTCGGGTTGCACGGCCTGCGGGCGCCCGGAGTCACGCTCGACATGGGCAACGCCGGTACCGCGATGCGGCTGTTCATGGGGCTGCTGAGCCCGCAGCCGTTCGACTCGGTGCTGGTCGGCGACGAATCGCTGATGCGCCGGCCGATGGAGCGTGCCGCCACGCCACTGCGTTCGATGGGCGCCCGCATTGACACGCACGACGGCAAGCCGCCGGTGCGCATCCACGGCGGCGCGCGACTGCAGGGCATCCACTACGACATGCCGGTGGCGAGCGCCCAGGTGAAGTCGGCGGTACTCCTGGCCGGCCTCTATGCCGAAGGGGCGACCACCGTGGTCGAGCCGGCAGTGACACGCGATCACACCGAGCGCATGCTGCGCAGCTTCGGGGTCGACGTGAAGGCGCGCAACGGCGTCGTCACGCTCTCACCGCCCGCGGCGATGCACGGCGTTACGCTGCGCGTGCCCGGCGACATCTCCTCGGCAGCGTTCTTTCTCGTGGCGGCCTGTGTGGGTGCCTGCGAGCCGTTCACGATTCGCGACGTCGGCGTCAATCCCACCCGCACGGGCATCCTCGAGATGCTGGCGCTGATGGGTGCCGACCTGCGCCTGATCAACCATCGGACCTGGGGCTCGGAACCGGTCGCCGACATCGAGGTGCGCCCGTCGACGCTGCGCGGCGTCACGGTGCCTGAGCGGCTGGTGCCGCTCGCGATCGACGAGTTCCCCGCGTTCTTCGTGGCCGCTGCCTGTGCCGACGGCGAAACCGTCGTGACGGGGGCCGAGGAACTGCGCGTCAAGGAAAGCGACCGCATCGCCGCCATGGCGCGCGGCTTCGAGGCACTCGGTGTCGAGCACGAAGTGCTGCCCGACGGCATGCGGATCCGGGGCGGCCGGCCGTTCGGCGGCGGCACCATCGACAGCCGCGGCGATCATCGCATCGCCATGTCCTTCGCGGTCGCGAGCCTGCGTGCGACGGCGCCGATCGAAATCCTCGACGTGGCCAACGTGGCCACCTCGTTCCCGGGGTTCGACGCGCTCGCCAACAGCGTCGGACTGAAGATCGAAACCAGAGTTTAGAGTCCAGAGTTCAGAGTCTAGTCGGAGGGCGCGTGGCGCCGTGAGGTGCGGGTGGCCGCCGGCTCGCGGCCGGAGGCGGCTCGGATTCCGACTGCACTCTAGACTCTAGACTCTGAACTCTTTCCTACCCCGCTAACTACTAGCTACTAGCCACTAGCCACTAACCACTTCCTCATGGTTCCCATCATCACGATCGACGGCCCGAGCGGCTCCGGCAAGGGCACCATCGCCCGCCGCGTCGCGGCGGCCTGCGGTTTCCACCTGCTCGACAGCGGTGCGTTGTACCGGCTCGTGGCGCTGGCGGGCCGGCGACACGGCCTGGCGCCGGACGACCAGGTGGGCCATGCCGAGGTGGCACGGACGCTCGCGGTCGAGTTCGGGGTCGACGCGGCGGGGGAGGAACGGATCGTGCTGCAGGGGGACGACGTCACCGGCGAGATCCGGACCGAGACGGCCGGGGCGGATGCGTCGCGCGTGGCGGCGATGCCGCCCGTCCGCGCGGCCCTGCTCCAGCGGCAGCGCGATTTCGCGCGCCCGCCCGGCCTCGTGGGCGATGGTCGCGACATGGGCACGGTGGTGTTCCCGCAGGCGCCGTTGAAGATCTACCTGACCGCGAGCCCCGAAGAACGGGCGCAAAGGCGCCATAAGCAGTTGAAAGAAAAGGGACTTACGGTTAACATCGGCGCCCTTTCGCAGGAGATCCGCGAGCGGGATTTGCGCGATTCGACCCGGCCGGTGGCGCCATTGCGCCCGGCGGAGGACGCCATCACCCTCGACTCGACGGGGCTCACCATCGAGCAGGTCGTGGACCAGGTCCTCGCACTCGCCCGGAGCCGGCTTCCCGCGATTTTTTGACGGCGCCGCGTCCGCTCTGGCGGGGGCGGTGCCGTTTGTCGTTGGTCGGGGGCAGGAGCTCCCGTCCGTGTCATCAACCCAACCCTAGGCGGGCAGGATGCTCGCGAGGAACCGGGCCACGGGGCCCACTGAGAAGAGCATGAGCGAAAGTTTTGCCCAGATGTTTGAAGAGAGCCTGGCGAGCCAGCGGATTCGCCCGGGCCAGATCCTCACCGGCCGCGTGATCGAAGTCGGTCCCGACGTGGTCGTCGTGAGCGCAGGACTCAAGTCCGAAGCCGTCATCCCCGTCCAGCAGTTCAAGAACGAGCGTGGCGAAGTCGAAGTCAGCGTCGGCGACGACGTCGAAGTGGCTCTCGACAGCGTCGAGGACGGCTCCGGCGAGACGCGTCTCTCGCGTGAAAAGGCCAAGCGTGCACGCACGTGGGAACGCCTCGAGACCGCGTTCGAGAAGCAGGAGGTCGTCAAGGGCCTCATCAACGGCCGCGTCAAGGGCGGCTTCACGGTCGAGATCGACTTCGTGCGCGCGTTCCTTCCGGGTTCGCTCGTGGACGTGCGCCCGGTGCGCGACCCGAGCTACCTCGAAGGCAAGGTGCACGAGTTCAAGATCATCAAGCTCGACCAGAAGCGCAACAACGTCGTCGTCTCGCGTCGTGCGGTCGTGGAGCAGGAATACAGCGCCGAGCGCTCGGAACTGCTCGACAAGCTGCAGGAAGGCGCGGTCGTCAAGGGCGTGGTCAAGAACCTCACCGACTACGGTGCGTTCGTCGACCTAGGCGGCATCGACGGCCTGCTGCACATCACCGACATGGCGTGGAAGCGCGTCAAGCACCCGTCGGAAGTCGTCAACGTGGGCGACGAGATCGAAGTGCGCATCCTGAAGTTCGACCGCGAACGTCAGCGCGTCAGCCTCGGCCTCAAGCAGCTCGGCGCCGACCCGTGGCAGAACATCGCTCGTCGCTACCCCTCGGGCACGCGGCTCTTCGGCAAGGTCACGAACATCGCCGACTACGGCTGCTTCGTGGAGATCGAAGAGGGCGTCGAGGGTCTCGTGCACGTCTCCGAGATGGACTGGACGAACAAGAACGTCAATCCGTCGAAGGTCGTCCACATCGGCGAGGAAGTCGAGGTCATGGTGCTCGACATCGACGAGGAGCGTCGTCGCATCTCGCTCGGCATCAAGCAGTGCAAGCCGAACCCGTGGCGTGAGTTCGCGGACAACTACAACCGCGGCGACCGCGTCAGCGGCCAGATCCGTTCGATCACCGACTTCGGCCTGTTCATCGGCCTGCCGGGCGGCATCGACGGCCTCGTGCACCTGTCCGACCTGTCCTGGGACGTCGCCGGCGAGGAAGCCGTGCGCGGTTACCAGAAGGGCCAGACGGTGGAAGCCGTCGTCGTCGCGATCGACCCGGATCGCGAGCGCATCTCGCTCAGCGTCAAGCAGCTGGCGCAGGACCCGTTCTCGAACTGGATCGCGCAGCACCCGAAGGGCTCGATCGTCCGCGGCATCGTCCGCGAGGTCGAGGCCAAGGGCGCGATCGTCGACCTGGGCGGCGGCATCGACGGTTACCTGCGCGCTTCCGAGCTCGCGCGTGACCGCGTCGAGGACGCCCGCACGATGCTGAAGGTCGGTGACGAGATCGAAGCCAAGTTCACGGCGGTCGACCGCAAGGTCCGCACCGTGGCGCTTTCGATCAAGGCGAAGGACATGGCCGAGGAGCAGGAGGCGATGGAAAGCTATCGCTCCGACTCCACGACCGGCACCAGCCTCGGCGACCTGCTCAAGGAGCAGATCTCCGGTCGCGACAGCTGATAGATCGCACCAGGGCCCCGTGGCGGCGAGTACCGCCGCCGCGGGATCCCGCAGGATACTAATTAAAAGACCTGGGGAGCTTCCGAGTGGACGCCGATCGCAGCATGACGAAGTCCGAGCTCATCGAGCTCATCGCGGCGAAGCAGAACCACCTGCCCGCGAAGGACGTCGAGCTGGCGGTGAAGCAGATCCTCGAGATCATGAGCGACGCGCTCGCCCAGGGGCAGCGCATCGAGATTCGCGGCTTTGGCAGCTTCAGCCTGCACTTCCGGCCGCCGCGCCAGGGGCGCAATCCCAAGACCGGTGAGACCGTGGCGCTCGCCGGCAAGTACGTGCCGCACTTCAAGCCCGGCAAGGACCTCCGCGAGCGAGTCAACGAACCGGGCGATGACGAGGTCGATGCGCCTGCCGGCACCCCGAGCGCGCGCCCGGTCACGTCGACGGTCGACTGACGCTCCACCCGTCGGGCGCCCGCGGGTGCGGGTGCTAGACTTCGGCTTCCTTCGAATCAGATCATCGCGGTGTCTCCGGCATGTTGCGACGTGTGGCCATGGGTTTCGTCCTCGCGTTGCTGGTCGTGCTCGCGATGCTGTTCACGGCGCTGAACCAGCAGCTGTTCGAGGTCGACGTCGCATTCCTCGAATTCGAGGTTTCCTCCGGCCTCGCGCTGTTGATCGCCTTTGCCGCGGGCTTGCTGGCCGGCGCCTTCGCGCGCGCACGCTGGGTCGCCGAGCTGCTCGCGGAACGCGGCCGGTTGCGCCAGGCGCTGCGCCTGGCCGAGGGGCGTCTCGGCACCGCAGGCGTCGCACCCGAACCGGACGGCGCAGCCCCGGCGATCGATGCACGCTGACGCCAATTTCTGGCTGCTCATGGCCGGGACGCTCGCCGTCGGCTGGGGCATCACCTCGTACCGCAATGAAAAGCGCAGGCAGCGCCGTCACCGCCGGCGCGCGCGTTATCTCGAAGGCGTGCGCTTCCTGCTCGACGACAAGCCCGACCGCGCGCTCGAGGCGTTCCTGACCATCGCGGAACTCGACGACGAGACGGTCGACACGCACTTCGCGCTCGGCAGCCTCTATCGACGTCGCGGCGAAGTCGACCGCGCAATCCGCGTGCACCAGCACATCTACGACAAGGCCAGCCTCGACGACACCCATCGCGACGCGGCACTCACCGAACTCGCACGCGACTATTTCCGTGCCGGCCTGTACGACCGCGCCGAGAAGCTGTTCCAGCAGCTCGCCGAAGACGGCCGCGACCGTGCACTCGCGCTGCAGTACCTCGTGCGCATCTACGAGATGCAGCGCGAGTGGGCACTGGCGGCCGAGGCTCACGACCGGCTGCGTGCAGTCGGCGTGCCGGAGCAGCCGGCGGCGATCGCGCATTACTACTGCGAGATGGCGGAGGCCTCGATCGCCGAGGGCGACTACGAGCGCGCGCTCGACCATCTCAAGAGCGCCGGCACCGAACAGAACGAGTTCGGTCGTGCCGGCATCCTGCGTGCCGACGTGGCGCGCAAGCAGGGCGACCCGGTGCTGGCCGTGCAGCTCTATCGCCGCGTGGTGCGACGCGACTTCCACCTGCTCGCCGTCGTGCTGCCGCGTCTCGCCGACGCTGCCAGGCAGGCCGGCGTGCCGCAGCAGTTCGATGCGACGCTGGAGGAGCTGATCCGGCTCGGCGCCGGCAATCACGCCGAGATCGCCTATGCGGCGATCGTGAGTGGTTACTACGACGACCCCGTGATCCTCGACTGCGTGAGAGAGATGCTGACGATCGACAGCGACCTGCGCGACATGACCGCCGCTTTCCTGCCGGCGGGCGCGGAGCCCTCGCGCGAGCAGTTGCGCGCGATCGCAGGCGCGCTGCGCAACGTCGTGCTGCGCCATGCGCGTTACAAGTGCAGCCAGTGCGGCCTCGACAGCTCGACCTTCCTCTGGCACTGCCCCGGGTGCCATTCGTGGGACACGTTGCGCGGCGTGGCCGCGCTCGAGTTCCTGCCGCGGGCGGCGTTGCCGCGTTCGCCGGGCGCCTGATTTCACTGCGAACGCGCGACTTTCTGCGGACGCGACCGTGTCCGTGGCGCGCTACGTTGCCTCCCGTGCGCGGCCGCACCGGCCGTGCCACGCCATCGAGCACACAAGGAGGCGCAAGGACATGAAGAGCGAAGAGAGCAGGCGCGCGCTCGTGCGGGCGCTCATCGTCAGCCTGTTGCCCGCGGCCGCGGCGTTGGCCGGTCCGGTCAACGTCAATACCGCTGACGCGAACACCATCGCGAAGGAACTCGACGGCATCGGTCCGGCGAAGGCCGCCGCCATCGTCGAGTATCGCCAGAAGAACGGCCCGTTCCGTGCCGCCGAAGACCTGCTCAAGGTCGAGGGCATCGGCCAGAAGGTCCTCGAGCAGAACCGGGCCAACATCCGTGTCGAGCGCACGGGTGCCACGCCGGCGCCCGCCGCCGGCAAGCCCGCGCCCAAACCCTCGCAGAAGGCGCCGGGCGGCGACTGAAGCGGCTGCGTCGCGAGCGCCGGGTGCCGTCGCCCGGCGTCTCGTCTCGTTTCGTCCGGCGCGCTGTAGGCGGGCGTGCATGGAGCCGCGCGCATGCGATCCAGTATCATGGCCCGCTGCATTTGCAGCACGACAGGCCACGAGGCAGACGCATGGCGAAGATCCGGACGGCGGTGTTTCCAGTGGCGGGACGCGGCACGCGTTTCCTGCCGGCGACCAAGGCCAGCCCCAAGGAGATGCTGCCGATCGTCGACAAGCCGCTGATCCAGTACGCGGCCGAGGAAGCACTCGCGGCGGGCGCCGAGAAGCTGGTCTTCATCACGGGTTCCGCCAAGCGCGCGATCGAGGACCACTTCGACACCAACCAGGAACTCGAGGCCGAACTCGAGGCACAGGGCAAGCGCGATTTGCTCGACGCCGTCCGCGGCATCGTCCCGTCCTATGCAAGCTGCATTTACATTCGCCAGCCGGCACCGCTCGGGCTCGGCCACGCGGTGCTGTGCTCGCGCCCGGCCGTCGGCAACGAGCCGTTCTTCATCCACCTCGCGGACGACCTGATCGATGCCGCCGAGCCCTGCCTCAAGCAGATGTCGCGCACGTTCGAGGCGCGCGGCGCGAGCATCCTCGGCGTCGAGAACGTCGCGCCGGACCAGACCGACAAGTACGGCATCGTCGCCGTGGAGCCGGTCGATTCGCGGCTGTCGCTGGTCAAGCGTATCGTCGAAAAGCCGAAGCCGGCGGAGGCGCCTTCGAACCTCGCCGTCGTCGGCCGCTACATCCTGACGCCGGCCGTGTACGACAAGCTCGCGACCATCGGTCGCGGCGCGGGCGGCGAGATCCAGCTGACGGACGGCATCGCGGCACTGATGGGCGACGAATCCGTCTATGCCTACGCGTTCGAAGGCCGCCGGTTCGACTGCGGCTCCAAGCTCGGCTATCTCGAGGCCATGGTGGAGTTCGGCCTCAAGCACGAAAATCTCGGCGACCAGTTCGCGAGCTACCTCGCGAGGCTCGTCGCCAACCGGCTGCGCGGTTGAGCCGGCACGACGGGGAGGGTCCAACGATGTCCAGGAACCTGGAACTGCAGGCGCGTCGCGACGCAGCCTTTGCCCGCGGTCTCGGCAACCAGATGCCGGTCTATGTCGAGCGCGCGCGCAACGCGGAGCTCTGGGACGTCGAGGGGCGCCGTTACATCGATTTCGGCAGCGGCATCGCGGTGCTGAACACGGGTCACCTGCATCCGAAGGTGCAGGGCGCCGTGGCTCGGCAGCTCGATGCGTTCAGCCACACCTGCCTGATGGTCGCGCCGTACGAAACCGCGGTCGATTTGGCGGAAAAGCTCAACCGGCTCGCGCCGGGGCCCACGCCCAAAAAGACGATCTTCGTGACGACCGGCGCGGAAGCGGTCGAGAACACGATCAAGATCGCGCGCGCACACACCGGTCGCGCAGGCGTGATCGCGTTTGGCGGCGGGTTCCACGGTCGCACGTTCATGGCCATGGCGCTCACCGGCAAGGTGGTGCCGTACAAGACGGGGTTCGGCCCGTTCCCGGCCGAGGTCTACCACGCGCCGTTCCCGATCGCGTATCACGGTGTGTCGGTGCAGCAGAGCCTCGAGGCACTCGAGCACATCTTCAAGTACGACATCGAGCCGGCGCGTGTCGCCGCGATCATCGTCGAGCCGGTGATGGGCGAGGGCGGTTTCTACGTAGCGCCGCCGGAGTTCCTGCAGGCGCTGCGCACGCTCTGCGACGCGCACGGCATCGTGCTGGTCATCGACGAGATCCAGACCGGCTTCGCGCGCACGGGTCGCATGTTCGCAGTCGAGCATTCAGGCATAGAACCCGACCTCATGACGATGGCCAAGAGCCTGGCGGGCGGATTCCCGCTCGCCGCCGTCGTCGGCAAGGCCGCGATCATGGATGCGCCGCTGCCGGGCGGGCTCGGCGGTACGTACGCCGGTTCGCCGATCGCGTGTGCCGCGGCGCTCGCGGTGCTCGAGGTCATCGAGGAAGAGCAGTTGTGCGCGCGTGCCGTCCGCATGGGCGAGCAGATGGTGTCGCGGCTCCGGCAGGCGCAGGCATCGATGCCGGCGATCGGCGAGGTGCGCAACCTCGGCGCGATGGTGGCGATGGAACTCGTCAAGGACCGCGATGCGCACCAGCCCGATCCGGAACTGGCCAAGGCGCTGGTCAAGCACGCGGGCGGCAAGGGCCTCGTGCTGCTGTCGTGCGGGCTCTACGGCAACGTGATCCGGTTCCTGGCACCGCTGACGGCGTCCGAGGAAATCGTGGCGGAGGGCCTCGAAATCGTCGTCGACTCGTTGCGCGAGCTGACCGGCGCCGACGCGAAGCGACAGGCGGCGACCGCCTGAGGCTGCGCGCGGCGCCGGGCCGCGCCTCTCAAGCCGTCAGGGCTTGACCTCGAACGACGAGGTCGTCGCGAGCTGCAGCACCTGGCCAGCGGGCAGGTCGACCTCGCCGCCGGTCTTCTTGGCGGCGGCGGCGCCCGCACCCACGCCGAGCAGGCCGCCGATCACGGCACCCTTGTCGTGGTCGACCTGATGACCGACCACTGCGCCGGCGGCCGCGGCACCCAGGATTTTCGCCGTGTCCTTCCCGGTCTCGCTCTTGCCCTGCACGACATGGCTGGCATTGATCGTCTGCGTCGAGCCGTCGGCGGCCACGAGCGTATCGAAGCGCAGGCCGAGCGTCGGGATGCCGCCGATCTTGTTGCTGCCCGATATGACCTGCGACACGGTGCCGCTCACCTGCGCGCCGGCCTTCGCGGCACGGCGGCCATCGATGACGATGTCGCTGGCGAGGCGGGCCTGCACTGGATCACCCACCTGAGCGGTCTTCGTGTTCACGGCGCCGGCGAGTTCCACCGCGACCGGGGTCCCGGCCGGCACCACGATCGGCTTGGGCGCGGGTGCGGGTTTCGGCGTGGGCTTGCTGGCCGGCTTGTTCGCTGCCGCCGCTGCGACGGCCGCTGCCTTGGCGGCGTCAGCCTTGGCCTTGGTCTCCGCCGCGGCCTGCTCAGCCGCAGCGAGCTCCTGCTGCGCGAGGGCGGCCTCGCGGTCGGCGAGTTCCTTTTCCTTTGCCGCCAGTTCGACGGCCTTGGCGTCCGCGGCGGCCTGTGCCTCGGCGTCGACCGCTGCGGCGCCGATGGGTGTGCCGCTGGCGGCGGGCGTGGAAGCCTGCTGGCCGCAGCCAACGAGCGCAACCGTAGAAACGAACATCAGGACCGCAATCGTGCCGCTCGATCGACGCATCGACGTGAACCTCTTCAGGGGGACGGAATACTCACCATAACCGAAACGGACCACGCGGTCCGTCGTTGACAGCGAATGCGCGAACCGCGCCGCGTAATCGACATGCAAGCGCGCATCGGTCGCGCGGGATGGGTCGTTGACCTTGACGCTTCGGCAACTCGGTGCACCGCCGCGGGAAGCCGACGAGAGGACGAATGACGGACAACAAAAAAGGGCTTGCCGCTGGCAAGCCCTTGGGATTTGTGGCTCCGACACCTGGATTCGAACCAGGGACCCGCTGATTAACAGTCAGCTGCTCTACCGCTGAGCTATGTCGGAACGAGTGAGCCGCGAATTTTGAATCGCGCGACTGGGTTAGTCAAGAAAAGCCGCACCGGGCGATCCGGCGCCGGGCGACGGCTGGGCCGCCACCCCGGCGCGCAGCCGTCTCAGCCGCGCACGGCCTTGCCGATCCGCTCGAGCGCCTGCTCGAGCGTCTGCATGCTGACCGCGAACGAGAAGCGGATGTGTCCCGGCGCGCCGAAACCCGACCCCGGTACGCCCGCGACACCGGCCTTCTCGAGCAAGTACTCCGCGAACGCGTTGTCGTCGACGAGACCGAGGTTCCTGATGGCCCCGCTCACGTCGCAGAACGCATAGAACGTGCCGGCCGCCGGCAGCACCTTGAAGCCCGGCAGGGCGTTCAGGCCCGCATTGAAATAGTCGTGGCGCGCCTTGAAATGCTCGTTCATCGCGGCGACGCAGGCCTGGTCGCCATTGATCGCGGCCACGGCGGCCTTCTGCGACATCGACACGGGGTTCGACGTGCTCTGGCTCTGGATCGTCGACATCGCGGTGATGATCTCGACCGGGCCGCCGCAGTAGCCGATGCGCCAGCCGGTCATGGCGTAGCTCTTCGACACGCCGTTGATCGTCACGGTGCGGTCGTAGAGCTGCGGGTTCGCCGTCAGGAAGCTGCAGAACGGCTCCGGTGCCCAGTAGATGTGCTCGTACATGTCGTCGGTCGCGACGATCACGCGCGGGTGCTTCGCGATCACCGCGCCGAGCGCTTCGAGTTCGGCCCGCGTGTAGGCGGCACCCGTCGGGTTGCTCGGGCTGTTGAGCATGAACACGCGCGTGCGCGCCGTGATCGCCTGCTCGAGCTGTGCGGGCGTGATCTTGTAACCCTGGTCGGGGCCCGCGTACGGCATCACCGGGACGCCGTCGGCGAGCAGTGCCATGTCGGGGTACGACACCCAGTACGGCGCCGGGATGACGACTTCGTCACCCGGGTCGATCACTGCCATGAACAGGTTGTAGATCGTCTGCTTCGCGCCGGTCGACACGAGCACCTGCGGACGCGTGTAGGTGAGCCCGTTGTCGCGCTTGAACTTGCCGATGATGGCGTCCTTGAGCTCCGGGATGCCCTCGACCGCGGTGTAGCGCGTGAAGCCCTTGCGGATCGCTTCGACGCCCGCATCGGAGATGTGCGCGGGCGTGTCGAAATCGGGCTCGCCGACGCCGAGGCCGATGATGTCCTTGCCTTCGGCCTTGAGCCTTGCGACACGGCCCGTCAGGGCGACGGTGGGGGAGGGCTTGACTCGACTGACGCGCGCAGCGATTTCGACGGGCACTGTGATCATCCGGAGACGCAAAAGACACGGCAGTTTAGGCTAATCTGGCAGGCCTCCCAAGGACGAATTCAGCTGGATCGGCAGGATCTCGATGACCGACGCCCCGCGCGCCTTCGAACTCGCTGCGCAATACGCACCCGCGGGCGACCAGCCCGAGGCGATCGCGCGCCTCGTAGACGGACTCCAGAACGGTCTCGCGCACCAGACGCTGCTCGGAGTCACGGGCAGCGGCAAGACGTTCACTGCCGCGAACGTGATCCAGCAGGTGCAGCGGCCGACGCTGGTGATGGCGCACAACAAGACGCTCGCGGCGCAGCTCTACGGCGAATTCAAGGAGTTCTTCCCGCACAACGCGGTCGAGTACTTCGTCAGCTACTACGACTACTACCAGCCCGAGGCGTACGTGCCGTCGTCGGACACGTACATCGAGAAGGACAGTTCGATCAACGAGCACATCGAGCAGATGCGCTTGTCCGCGACGAAGGCGCTACTCGAGCGACGCGACGCGATCATCGTGTGCACGGTGTCCGCGATCTACGGCCTCGGCGATCCGAACGAATACTTCAAGATGGTGCTGCACATGGTGCGCGGCGAGCGCATCGACCAGCGCGAGCTGATCCGCCGCCTCACGGAGATGCAATACACGCGCAACGAATTCGAATTGCAGCGCGGCCATTATCGCGTGCGTGGCGAAACCATCGACGTGCATCCGGCGGAAAGCGACATGGAAGCGCTGCGCATCGAGCTGTTCGATGGCGAGATCGAAAACCTCTCCGTGTTCGATCCGCTGACTGGCGAGGTCCTGCGCAAATTGCCGCGCTACACGATCTATCCAAAGTCGCACTACGTCACGACCCGCCGCACCGTGCTGGATGCGGTGGAGGCCATCAAGGTCGAACTGCGCGAACGGCTCGAAACCCTCTACGCACAGAATCGGTTGGTGGAAGCGCAACGCCTGCAGCAGCGCACCAGCTACGACCTGGAAATGCTGGCGGAGGTCGGCTACTGCAACGGCATCGAGAACTACTCGCGCCACCTCACGGGACACATGCCCGGGGAACCGCCGCCATGCCTGTACGACTACCTGCCACCCGATGCGCTGCTCGTCGTCGATGAATCGCACGTCACCGTTCCGCAGATCGGCGCGATGTACAAGGGCGACCGTTCGCGCAAGGAAACGCTGGTGGAATTCGGCTTCCGCCTGCCATCGGCGCTCGACAACCGCCCGCTGAAGTTCGAGGAGTGGGAATTGCGCTCGCCGCGCAGCATCTACGTTTCGGCGACGCCGGGTCCGTACGAGTTGCGAGAGT
>DATMIB010000254.1:0-6436 GCA_035554635.1 Steroidobacteraceae bacterium
AAGATCACGGGCCGGCGCAAGGTCGTCGCGGTCGAGGGCAGCTTCCACGGCCGCACGGCCGCCGCAGGCGCCGTGACCTGGGGCGCGCTCAAGAAATGGTACGGCTTTCCGCAGACGCCGTTCGACGTCGAGTTCGTGCCACGTGGCGACCTCGCCGCGGTGGAGCGTGTCGTCGACGCCGCGACGGCCGCTGTCATCGTCGAGCCGATCCAAGGGGTCGGCGGTGCGCTGGACCTCGGCGGCGAATTCCTCGGCGCGCTGCGCGCGCGTTGCAGCGCCGTCGGTGCGCTGCTCGTGTTCGACGAGGTGCAGTGCGGCATGGGTCGCACGGGGTTCCCGTTCGCGGCCAACATGTACGGCGTCGCACCCGACATGCTCACGACCGCGAAGGCGCTCGGCGCCGGTTTCCCTTGCGCGGCCCTGCTGCTGACGGACCACGTCGCGCGTCACCTCAAGACCGACGACCTCGGCACGACGTTCGGCGGCGGGCCGCTGGCCTGCGCGATGATCGAGACCGTCGTCGACATCATCGAAAGCGAAGGGCTCCTCGCGAACGTGCGCCGGCTGTCGCAGCAGATCCGCGAGACGTGCGTGGTCGGCCCGGTCGTCGCTACGCAGGGCGCCGGCTTCCTGCTCGGCCTGCGCACGCGCCGTCCGGCGAAGGACGTGCAGCGCGAGTTGCTCGAGCGACATGACATTCTGACCGGAACCAGCGGCGATCCGCACGTCGTCCGGATCCTCGCACCGTTCGTGCTCGAGGCGCAGCACGTCGCGGCGCTGCGCGACGCCCTCGCGTCGCTTCCGGAGTAGTGCCTCCGGTGCAATCGCGACAGCTCTTCCGACTAGCCACTGGCCACTGGCCACTAGCCACTAACCACTAACCACTAACCTAGCCACTTCCCCTCCATGCAACGCTTTCTCGACCTGGCCGATTTCACGCGCGACGAAGTCGTCGATTTGCTCGCGCTCGCGCAGCGGTTGCAGGACCATCCCGAGCCACAGGCGCTCGCGGGCAGGATCCTCGGCCTGCTGTTCCTGAACCCGTCGCTGCGCACGCTCTCGTCGTTCCAGGCCGGCATGGCACGGCTCGGCGGCTCGTCGTTCGTCGTGACTCCGGGTTCCGGCACCTGGAACGTGGAGACGCGCGACGGTGCGGTGATGGACGGCGCAGCAGCCGAGCACGTGCGCGAAGCGATCCCGGTGCTGGCGTCCTACTGCGACGCGCTCGGCATCCGCTCGTTTGCCGAGGGCAAGGACCTCGCCGCGGACCTTGCCGAAAAGCAGTTCCACAAGATGGCGGACCTCTGCGCCAAGCCGTTCGTCAACATGGAGTCGGCCGTCAACCATCCGTGCCAGGCCCTGGCCGACTGGAAGACGATGGACGATCTCGACGTTCCGCGTCGCGGCAAATTCGTGCTGAGCTGGGTCTATCATCCGCGCGCGCTGCCGCTGGCCGTGCCGGCCGCGACAGTGCACATGGCGGCGCAGCGCGGCATGGAGGTCGTCGTGTTGCGGCCCGAAGGCTATGCGCTGCCCGACGCGATCATGCAGAAGGCGCATGCAGCCGCCGTGGCGTCCGGTGGCGTGGTCACGGAAACCAGCGACCGCGAGACGGCGCTGGCCGGTGCGCACGTCGTCTATGCCAAGGAGTGGGGTTCGCCGCAGCACTACGGCGACGCGGACGCCGAAACAGCAGCCCGCGCACCGCACAGGTCTGCCTGGTGTGTGCGCGAGAGCTGGTTTGCGGGCGCGCGACCCGACTGCCACCTGATGCACTGCCTGCCGGTGCGTCGCAACGTCGCCGTCGCCGACGAGATTCTCGACGGACCACGCTCGCGCGTGATCCAGGAAGCGGCCAACCGCATGGTCGTGCAGATGGCCGTGCTTTATCGATTGCTCAAGGGGTGAGACGAAGATGATCGGACACAAGGGCGAACAGGCGGTCACGGTGCGTGCGCTGCGCGGTGCCGCGCCCTACATCCACATGTACAAGGGCAAGGTCTTCATCATCAAGACCGGCGGCGGCGCGTTCCGCGATCCGGCGACGATGCGCGCGTTCGTCGAGCAGGTGGCGATCCTGCACCACCTCGGCATCCGCGTCGTGCTCGTGCACGGTGGCGGCCCGCAGCTCGACGACGTGACGCAGAAGCTCGGGGTCGAGACGCGCATGGTCCAGGGCCGGCGCGTCACGGATGCCGGCGCCATCGACGCGACCAGCATGGTGCTGAACGGGCTCATCAACACGCAGCTGCTGGCGCTGTGCCGCAGCTTCGGCATCGACGCGATCGGCCTGAGCGGCGTCGACGGTGGGCTGGTGCAGGCGCACCGGCGCGCGCCGGTCACGCTCGCGAACGGCGACGTGGTCGACTACGGCATGGTCGGCGACATCGACGCGATCGACGGCACCGTGATCGCGCGCTTGCTCGACGCCGGCTTCCTGCCCGTCGTGAGCCCGCTGTCCTGCGATGCCGGCGGGCAGCTGCTCAACATCAACGCGGACACGGTCGCCGCGGCGATCGGCGGCGCACTGGTCGCCGAGAAGCTGATCCTCTGCACCGGCGCGCCGGGCATCCTCGAGCGGCTCGACGATCCGCAGTCGCTGATTTCCTACACCGACGTGGCGGGCCTGCGCCGGCTGCGCGAGGAAGGCGCGATCAGCGACGGCATGCTGCCGAAGTCGAGTGCAATCGAGGCGGCGATCCGCGGCGGCGTGCGCCGCGTGCACGTGATCTCCTACGCCGAGACCGACGCGCTGCTGGCCGAGATCTTCACCAACGAAGGCAAGGGTACGCTGGTCGTCGCGGACACCAAGGCCCTGACGCCGGCGGAACAGGGCAAGTAGGCGAGAGAGCGCACACATGAGCCGACTCTGGGACAAGGGCGCACCGCTCGACCAACGCGTGCTGCGCTTCACGGCGGGCGAGGACCACGCGCTCGACAATCGGCTCGTCGCCTACGACGTGGTCGCGTCGATCGCGCACGCCGAAATGCTGCACGACAGCGGCCTGCTCGACGCCGGCGAGCTCGACGCGATCCGCAAGGGTCTGCGCGAAATCGCCGCTGCGCACGCCCGTGGCGAATGGACCGTCACGCTCGAACTCGAGGACGGCCAGACCGCGCTCGAGACGCTGCTGACGCAGAAGATCGGCATGGCCGGCGCACGTCTGCACGCGGGCCGCTCGCGCAACGACCAGGTGCTCGCGGCGCTGCGGCTGTACCTGCGCGACGCGATCGAAGCGGTGGCCGATGGTGCACGCGGCGTGATCGGAGCGCTCGAGCGGCTCGTCGCCGAGCAGGGCGGGGTCGCGCTGCCCGGATACACGCACATGCAGCAGGCCATGCCGAGCTCGGTCGCGCTCTGGGCCGGCGGTTTCGCAGCCGAGCTCCACGACGACGTCGTGGCGTTGCGCCACGCGCACCGGCGCATCGGCAAGAATCCGCTCGGCTCCGCGGCCGGTTACGGCACGCCGAACCTTCCCGTGAACCGCGACGGCACGCGCACGCGGCTCGACTGGCCCGAGAACCACGAGCCCGTGACGGCCGTGCAGTTGTCGCGCGGCAAGGGCGAAGCCGAGATCCTGTTCCAGGTCACGCTGCTGATGCAGGACCTCGGCCGGCTCGCCTCGGACCTGCTGCTGTTCTACACGCGCGAGTTCGGTTTCGTGCAGCTGCCCGATGCGTTCACGACGGGCTCGTCGATCATGCCGCAGAAGCGCAATCCCGATGTCTTCGAGCTCGTGCGCGGCCGCACGGCCACGGCGCAAGCGAGCCTGGTCGAAGTGCTCGGCATCACGGCCAAGCTGCCGTCCGGGTACCAGCGCGACCTGCAGCTGATCAAGGCGCCGCTGTTCCGCTCGATCGACATTTGTCTCGAGTCGCTCGACGTCATGGCCGCCGCGATCCCGTCGGTCCGCTTCCAGCCGCAGCGGATCCGGCTCGACGACGACATCCACGCGGCGGCCGAGGCCAATGCGCTGGTCGCGAGCGAAGGCATCCCGTTCCGCGAGGCCTACCGTCGGATCGGCGCGAAGTACTCGAAGCGCGACTGAGCCGTCGTCGCCACGTAGGATGTGGCCCCTCATCACGGCGCGTCGTGCAGACGAGGGGACCATGCCAGCGACGATGAACCACCTGCGTTGTCTCGGCCTCGGCCTGCTCGCGGTCGTCGCGACGGCGAGCCAGGCGGCGCCTGACCATTCCCGTCTTGGCAAGGACCTCACGCCGGTCGGTGCCGAACGCGCCGGCAATGCCGAAGGCACGATCCCGGCCTGGGACGGCGGCCTGGTGCAGCCGCCCGCGGGCTGGACGCCGCAGCAGGGTTACGTCGACCCGTTCCCCGGCGACAAGCCGCTGTTCACGATCGACGCGACGAATGCCGCGCAGTACGACGCGAAGCTCACACGCGGCCAGGCGGCGCTGCTCAAGAAGTACCCGAAGAATTTCCGCATGATCGTCTACCCGACGCGACGCACGGTCGGGTACCCGCAGGCCGTCACCGACAAGGCCGTCGCGCAGGCGGGCAAGACCACGCTGCAGGGCTTCGGCCTCAAGCACCTGGACGGCTCGACCGTGCCGTTCCCGATCCCGGAGAACGGCCTCGAGGCGGTCTGGAACCACCTGGTGCGTTACCTCGGCGGCGGCATCGTGCGCACCGGTCACTCGTTCCCGGTCCGTGCGAGCGGCGATTACTACAAGATCGGCTTCAAGGCGCAGCGCATCTACGCGCAGAACGTCGAAGGCGCCGAGCCCAATCGTCTGTTCTACGCGCTCGGCTATTTCACCGAGCCGGCGACGTTGCGCGGCACGATCTTCCTCGTGCACGAGCCGGTCGACCAGGTCGCCGAACAGCGCTCGGCCTGGATCTACAACTCGGGGGCGCGACGCGTCCGCCGCGCGCCGGACCTGGCCTACGACGGCATCAACGACGGCTCGGAAGGCATGCTGACGACCGACCAGGTCGACGGTTACAACGGCGCGCCCGATCGCTACGAGTGGAAGCTGCTCGGCAAGCGCGAGGTGTACGTGCCGTACAACACGTACAGGCTCTCGGACAAGACGCTCAAGTACAAGGACATCGTCCGGCAGAACTCGATCAACCCCGAGTACGTGCGGTACGAACTGCATCGGGTCTGGGTCGTGGAAGGCACGTTGAAGCCGGGACAGCGTCACATCTACGGCCGGCGCACGCTCTACCTCGACGAGGACAGCTGGTCGGTGCTCGCGGAGGACGCGTACGACACTCGCGGCGGGTTGTGGCGCGCAGCCATGCACGGGCTCGTGCAGGCCTACGACGCGCGGGTGCCGTTCTACCGGTTCGGCATCTACCACGACCTCGACAGCGGCGGCTATCTCGTCGGGGGTCTCGACAACGAGCTCCGCGAACCGATCCGGTTCGACGCGAAGGGAAAGCTCACGGAATTTCAGCCGGACGCGTTGCGCCGACTGGGGGGCGCGCTCTGAGACCGGCCGCGCCGGCGCGGGAGGAGCGGGCGGTGCCGCACCACCCCGCGACGGATCAGCTCAGCGCCCTGTCGACCAGGCGACCGAGCGCGGCCCGCAGCACCGTGCGATCGATCCCGGGCTCGCGCGCGCCGCGGATGGCCAACCCGTCGACGATCAGACGCATCTCGAGCGCGCGGCGTTCGGCCTCGCGCTCGTCGAAGCCCATGCCGCCCTGTTCCGCACTGCGCATGAGCCAGCGCTGGAACTCCACACGCGTCACCTCGTCCGAGTCGTGCAACGCCTCGGCGATCTGCGGATTGCGCGTGGCCTCGGCCGACATCTCGAGCATCAGCGCGACGCTCATCGTCGTCGCCTCGCTGGCGCACCATTCCTCGAACGCCTGCAACAGGTCGTCGGCGAACTGGTCGGAGGCGTGCAGCTCCCGGATCAGCACGCGCTTCTCCTCGAGCTGACGCTGCACTATGGCGAGCACGATCGCGTGCTTGTTCTCGAAGTAGCGGTAGATGAGACCCGCGCTCATCTGTGCCGCCTCGGCGATGCTCGCCATGCTCGCGGCGTGGAACCCGTGCTCGATGAAGCACTTGAGCGCCGCACACAGGATGCGGTCGCGCTGTGCGTCGGCACGGGTCCCCGTCGAGCCGCAGCTGGGCGCGAATTCCTTCAACGCCCCTGCTCCTCCCAGCCGCCGCCGAGCACCTTGTAGAGGTTCACGCGGTTCGACTGCTCCGCCAGCCGCGTCGTGATCAGCGTCTGCTGCGCGACGTAAAGCGTGCGCTGCGACTCGAGCCGCACGAGGTAGCTGTCGCGGCCGGCCTCGTAGCGCGCAACCGCGAGTTCCTCGGCACGCGTCGCCGCGTCGACGAGGTCCTCGATCGCCTGGCGTTGCGAGGCGAGCGTCGAGGTCAGTGCCAGCGCGTCCGAAACTTCGCGGAAGCCCTGCTGGATCGACTGCTCGTACTGCGCCAGCGCGACG
>DATMIB010000255.1:0-13210 GCA_035554635.1 Steroidobacteraceae bacterium
GTCCCGGGGCGGATGAGAACGACTTGCGGGTTCTAGGCTAGAGACACCCCCGACCCCAATCAAGGGCCGGAGCCCTGCGACAGGACGACCGGAATATGTTGATTTCCACCTTGCGAGCGTGTCCGACGTGCGTCCGCTGACCGTTTTGACTGGAATCGTGCTGGGATCTTCAGCGGCGACGACCTTCGGTCTCGGCGCGACGCTGATCGTCTTCCTTGTACTGTCCGACGAAACGCCCCAATTCCGCGACGAACTGCCGTTGCTGGCGGGGTATCTGGCCATCTTCGCGTCTTTGACCGCGCTGGCGGGCCTCAGTTTCATGGGCCAGGCGCGCGAGCGTCCCTGGCGACGCTGGGCGCAGGGCGCAATGTGGGCTGCGCTGTTGGGCCTGGCCGGTCTCTACTGGTGGACCCGCCGCTGACGTCGACGTCGTCAGTCGTGGTCGATGCGTTCCCAGGAATGGGGCTTGGCGTACCCCGCATCGTTGGCGTACGGGTCCATGCCCGCGGACCGTCGGGCCGCGCTTCGACCGCGCGTCTTCGACGACGGAGCATCCTCCGCCAGCGACAGGCCGGCGGTCGATTGCGGCTGCGGGCGCACAGGCTGCAGGCCCGACTTCGTCGTGCTGCCGCCCGGGTCGCGATACCAGCGCGGCCGCCCGAGCAATTCGTCCCACCAGCGCTGCAGTCGCTTCCTGACCGACATCGTCACCTCCTGTGATGCGCCGCGTACGGCCGCGCTAGGTCGTCAACCTCCATGCGCCACGCCAGGCGGCGACGACGACGAGCGGCCCCAGCGCGAGCGTCCAGGAATACCAGTCCCACGCGGCGAGCCCGCGCATGAAGTCGCCGAGAAAGCCGAGGGCGCCCCCTGCCGCGTACTTGCCGAACAGGAACACGCCCGTGGCGTGCACGAGGAACGGAAGCACCAGCACGCCGAAAGCGAGCGCCGCGAGATACCAGTACTTGTCGTTGCGCGGGTTGTAGAACGTCACGGGGACAGCTTGCGGGTAACCCCGACCGGCTGCAAGACCCGCCATTGAGTATCATCGTCGGCTGGCTGGACGCGGGCAGTCCCGCGACGGGGATGAGGACATGCGCAAAGTGCGGACCGCGGTGATCGGCGTCGGCTATCTCGGCCGGTTCCACGCGCAGAAGTACGCGGCGCTGCCGCAGTCGCAACTCGTCGCCGTCGTCGATGCCAGCGCCGAGAACCGCGAGCGCGTCGCCACCGAGACCGGTTGTCGGGCGGTGGCCGACTACCGCGACGTCCTCGGCGAGGTCGACGCGGTCAGCATCGCGACGCCGACGCCGCTGCACTACCCGATCGCGCGCGAGTGCCTCGAGCGAGGCATCCACGTGCTCGTGGAAAAGCCGATCACGACCACGATCGGCGAGGCCCGCAGCCTGATCGACACCGCGGCGCGCGCCGGGCGCATCCTGCAGGTCGGCCACCTCGAACGCTTCAACGCCGCGATCCTCGCGCTCGGCGGCACCCTCGGCACGCCGCGGTTCGTCGAGTCGCACCGGCTGGCGCCGTTCAAGGAGCGCGGCACCGACGTCAATGTCGTGCTCGACCTCATGATCCACGACATCGACCTGATCCAGAGCCTGGTGGGCTCACCGATCGTGTCGATCGACGCCGTGGGCACGTCCGTGTTCTCGTCCGGGCTCGACATCGCCAACGCGCGCATCCGCTATGCCAACGGCTGTGTCGCCAACACGACCGCGAGCCGCGTCAGCATGAAAATGGAACGCAAGCTGCGCCTGTTCCAGGACGACGCCTACATCTCGATCGACCTGCAGCAGAAGGTGCTCACGATCGTGCGCAAGCCGCCCGAAGGCGCGGACGTGCCACGCGGCCAGGTCGTGATCGAGGAACGCAGCTACGACCAGGGCGACGCGCTCAGGTTCGAGATCGAGGCGTTCCTCGATTCGATCCTCGAGGGCAAGCCGCCGGTCGTGAGCGGCGAGGACGGCCTGCGCGCCCTCGAGACCGCCACGCGCATCACGGAGATGGTGCACGGAGCTGCGCAGGCGTAGGACGGCGAGGCAGGGGAGGCTGGCATGACCCGTCGCTATTACAACGGACGCGACTTCGAGCGCGCGCTGAGCGTCGACGAACTGCGGCAGGTCGCGCTGCGACGGTTGCCGCGATTCGAGGCCGAGTACCTCGAGGGCGGCGCCGAGGACGAGTGCTCGCTGCGACGCAACCGCTCGATCCTCGAACGCATCACCTGGGTGCCGCGGACACTGGCCGGCTGTGGCGTGCCCGAACTGCAGCGCGAAATCCTCGGCGACAAGCTGCACCTGCCGCTCGTGATCGCACCGACCGGCTTCAATGGCATGCTCTGGCCCGAAGGCGACCTCGCGCTCGCGAAGGCCGCCGAGACCGCCGGCATCGCCTTTACGCTCAGCACCGTCAGCAACTACGCCGTCGGCGCGCTCAACGGCGCGTTGCAGGCGCCCGCGTGGTTCCAGCTCTACCCGCTCAAGGACGCGAAGACCTCCGACCGCATCGTCGACAAGGCCCAGGAGGCCGGCTGCACCAAGCTCGTCGTCACGGTCGACGTGCCCGCGCTCGGCGCACGCGAGTGGGACCAGCGCAATTACCGCCGGCCGCTCAAGCTGAGCCTGCGCAGCATCCTCGACGTGCTCGCGCACCCGCGCTGGCTGCGCCAGGTCATGCTGCCGAAGGGCGCGCCGGTGTTCGCCAACATCGCCGAGTTCCTGCCCGCAGGCGCGCAGTCCGCACTGCAAGGCGTGCGTTTCATGGGCACCCAGATCAACCCGGCGCTCTGCTGGGCCGACATGGAGCGCCTGCGCGGCCGCTGGCAGGGCAAGCTGGTGCTGAAGGGGCTGCTCGCGGTCGAGGACGCGCAGCGCGCGGCCGACATCGGCTGCGACGGCATCGTGCTCGGCAACCACGGCGGCCGTCAGCTCGATTCGTGCGCCTCCGGCATCGAGATGGTCGGCCAGGTCTCGGCGGCGGTTGGCGACCGACTCACGATCCTGGTCGACGGCGGCTTCCGCCGCGGCGGCGACGTGCTCAAGGCGCTAGCGCTCGGCGCGGACGGCGTCATGATCGGCCGCGCGCCGCTGTACGGCCTGGCCGCCGGCGGTGAGGCGGGCGTCGGCCACGCACTGCACCTGCTGCGCGTCGAAATGGAACGCACGATGACCTTGCTCGGTTGCCACTCGCTCGACGAGCTCGGCCCGCACCTGCTGCGTTCCTGATCGCGATCGCAGGCCCGGGCCCAGCTCGCCGTGCCTTGCGTCAGGCGCGCAGCGTTCGGCCCGTCGCAATGCGCGGCGCGGTGATGGCGGTCAGGATGCCCTGCAGCAGCCGGGTCGGCGTCGGTGGACAGCCGGGCACGACCACGTCGACCGGGATCACGTTCGAGACGGCGCCGAGGCTCGCGTAGCTCTCGCCGAACACTCCGCCGCAAGCGCCGCAGTCGCCAACCGCGACGACCAGCTTCGGATCGGGCGTCGCGTCGTAGGTGCGACGCAGCGCGACCTCCATGTGCCGCGAGACCGGGCCGGTCACGAGCAGCAGGTCGGCGTGGCGTGGGCTCGCGACGAAGCGGATGCCGAGCGCCTCGACGTTGTAGAGCGGGTTGCCCAGCGCGTGGATTTCCAGTTCGCAGCCGTTGCACGAGCCGGCATCGACCTGCCGGATGCAGAGCGCGCGGCCCAGCACCCGCTGGATGTTCCGCTCGAGGGCATCGCGCACGCGCAGTTCCTCGTCCGGCGGGGGCGGGGATTCCGTGACGATGCCGACTCTCGCGATCTGTCTCAGCGTCTTGAGCATGGGCGCGTCAGAGGTCGTGGCCGCTGTAGGAGAGGTTGAACGACTTATTGATCAACGGAAAGTCCGGCACGATGTTGCCGATGATCGCGTGCTCGAGCACAGGCCAGTTGTTCCACGACGGGTCGTGCGGATGGCACCGGCGGATCGTGCCCTCCGGCCCCGCCTCGAGGACGACCGCGACAGGGCCACGCCAGCCCTCGATCAGGCCGATCCCGACCGCGCCATCCATCGCGTCGGCCAGCGGTGTGGCGATGCCGTCACCGACCGGCATCCGCGCCAGGATGTCTTGCACGAGACGCAGGGATTCGAGCAGCTCGTCGAACCGGACCGCGACGCGCGCGAGCACGTCGCCGCCGGCGGATCCGCACTTCCGTGGCGCGAGCGTCGCATACGGTTCGCAGGGCAGGTCGCTGCGCAAGTCGAATGCGCACCCGCTCGCGCGACCGGCGAGCCCGATCAGGCCTAGACGGGCCGCGAGCTCCGGCGTCACCGTACCCGCCCCCACGAAGCGGTCACGCACGCCGGAGTGCTCGTCGTAGATGCCCCGCAGCCGGCGAACCTCCAGCCCGAGCGACTCAGCGCACCCGTCGAGAGTCGCGACGCCCTCGGGCGTGAGGTCGGTGCGCACGCCGCCCGGGACCACGAACTCGTTCAGGTAGCGCTGGCCCAGCGCGCGCTCGGACGCCCGCAGCAGGCCTTCCTTGAGCCGCAGGAATTGCGACAGGCCGAAGGCGAAGCCGGCGTCGTTGCCGAGGGCACCGAGATCGCCGAGGTGGTTGGCAACACGTTCGAGTTCGAGTGCCAGCGCGCGCAGCCACGCGGCGCGGTCCGGGATGCGGATGCCGGTCATGCCCTCGTACGCCTGGCAGTACGCCCAGGCGTAGGCGACGGCGGAGTCGCCCGAGACTCGCGCCGCCAGCCGATGGCCCTCGCGGATCGAGGCTTCGCCGAAACGTCGTTCGATGCCCTTGTGGACATAGCCGAGACGCTCCTCCAGCCGCAGCACCTTTTCGCCGACGACGGAGAATCGAAAGTGCCCCGGCTCGATGATGCCCGCGTGCACCGGCCCGACCGCGATCTCGTGGACACCGTCGCCTTCGACGCGGACGAATCGATACTCGTCGACGGACTGCGGCGGCGGACAGGGCAGGTCGCGCATCGCGAGCGGCCGTGTCTCCGGGCCCCAGGCGGCGTGACGCAGCCACGGCCGCGTGTCCGGATCGGTCGTCTCGATGCCGTGCAGGTCGCGCATCGCACGCTGCATGCGGCTGGCGGCCGGGAAGATGTCCTCGATCCCGGGGAAAGCCGGCTGCTGCCGGTCCGCACCAGCCACGAATACGACGGCGCCACCCGGCACGAGCACGATCATGCGGACGGTGTACGGCCCCGTGCCGGGGCCGCTCCCCCACAACGCGAGCAGTCGTCCGCCCGAGGCCATGACGTCCTGCGCCACTTCGCGCCAGTCCGACGCCGCGACGGTGACGACCGACAGGCCGGGCGCGCCGGCCATCGGTCGCGATTCACGCAGCCATCGCTGCATGGACATCTCAGCCGCCCCCGATCATGCGCGCGGCGGCCCGGTACCACTCCGCCAGGTAAGGCGGGATGTACAGGCCGAGCAGCAGGACCAGCGCGAGGTGTGCGAACACCGGCAGCAGCGCCGGCTGGTGTGGCAGCCGTCGCCCGGTGGCCTCGCCGTAGACCATCGCCTGCACGCGGCCGAAGATCGCCGCGAACGCGACGCCGAGCGCCACGAGCAGGATCGGCGTGGCCCACGGCTGCTGCTTCATCGCGGTCGTCAGGATCAGGAACTCGCTCGCGAACACCCCGAACGGCGGCACGCCGAGGATGGCGAGCGAGCCGAGCATGAGCCCCCAGCCGATGGTCGGGTTCATCGCGAGCAGGCCGCGGATGTCCTCGATGCGCTGCGAGCCCGCTTTTTGCGCCGCGTGGCCGACCGCGAAGAAGATCGCCGACTTGGTGAGCGAGTGCACGGTCATGTGCAGCAGCGCGGCGAAGTTCGCGACGGCGCCGCCCATGCCGAACGCGAACGTCACGATGCCCATGTGCTCGATCGACGAATAGGCGAACAGCCGCTTGATGTCCCGCTGCCGCCAGAGGAAGAACGCCGCGAGCACCACCGACAGCAGGCCGAACCCCATCAGCATGTTCGACGGCAACGAAGACTGCAGCGAGCCCTCGACGAGCACCTTGCAGCGGACGACTGCGTAGATCGCGACGTTCAGCAGCAGTCCCGACAGCACGGCGGACACGGGCGTGGGGCCCTCGGCGTGCGCATCGGGCAGCCAGTTGTGCAGCGGCGCGAGCCCGACCTTCGTGCCATAGCCGACCAGCAGGAACACGAACGCGAGCGCCAGCACGGTCGGTTCGAGCTCGCCCTTGACCGCCGCGAGGTCGGTCCAGAGCAGTGCGCTCACGCCTTCCGCGCCGAGCACCTTCTCGGCCGCGAAGTAAAGCAGGATCGTGCCGAAGAGCGCCTGCGCGATGCCGACGCCGCACAGGATGAAGTACTTCCACCCCGCCTCGAGGCTCGCCGGCGTGCGATACAGCGTCACGAGCAGCACCGTCGACAGCGTGGCGGCCTCCATCGCGACCCAGAGCAGCCCCAGGTTGTTGGTCGTGAGCGCCACCAGCATCATCGCCATGAACAGCTGGTACATGCTGTGGTACAGCCGCAGGCGTCGCGCGTTGAGCCGTCCGTGCTCGATTTCCACGCGCATGTAGGGACGCGAGAAGATCGAGGTCGTGAGGCCGACGAATGCGGTCAGCGCGACCAGGAACACGTTGAACGGGTCGAGGAAGAACTGTTCGCGGCCCGCGAGCAGGTTGCCTTCGCCGATCACGCGCGCGGTCAGCGCCGCGGACGCGAGGAAGGTGACCAGCGACAGCGCGACGTTGATCTCGGCCGCGCGACGGCGATGACCCCACAGCGCGAGCAGCACCGACCCGCCGAGCGGCGTCGCGAGCAGGACCACGAACTCCACTACTGGTCCTCCCTGAGCGATTCGAGGTGGTGCAGGTCGAGGCTGTCGAACTGCTCACGGATCTGGAAGAAGAAGACGCCGAGCACGAGCATCGCGACGAGCACGTCGAGCGCGACGCCGAGTTCGACCACCATAGGCATGCCGTAGGTGGCGCTCATGGCGCCGAAGAACAGGCCGTTTTCCATCGACAGGAAGCCGACGACCTGCGACATCGCCTTGCGCCGCGTGATCATCGTGATGAACGCGAGCAGGATCACCGCGACCGCGATGCCGATCGCGTTGCGGGTCGCGGTGCTGGCGAGTTCCGCGATCGGCTGCGCCAGGCCGAAGGCAAACACGACCGTCACGAGCCCGACCAGCATGGTGCCCGGCATGTCGATCAGCGGTTCGGTGTCCCAGTACACCTCGAGTCGTCGGATCAGCCGGTGCAGCAGCCACGGCAGGCCCACAACCTTGAGCGCCAGCGTCAGCGCCGCGGACAGGTACAGGTCGTGCTGGCCCGTGCGCCACGCGAGCAGCAGCGTGGCGGCGCACAGCAGCATGCCCTGCAGCGCGAGCAGGTTCACGAGCGAGACGATGCGACGCTGCGACAGCATCGCAAACGACACGAGCAGCAACAGCGCCGCGCAGGTGTTGAGCAGTTGCAGGTCGAGCGACGTGAAGTTCACGGTCAGGCCCCGAGCAGCAGGTGTACGAGCAGGCCGAGCACCGCGAACATGAACGCTGTCGCGAGGAATTCGGGCGCCCGGAACACGCGGAGTTTCGCCGAGAGCGTCTCGAGCAGCGCCAGCCACGCCCCGGCGAGCGCCAGCTTGCCGATCAGGACCGGGATCGCGAGCAGCAGCGCGGCGGGGTCGGGCTCGCCGGTCGAGGCGCCCCACGGCAGGAACAGCGCGAAGCCGATGCAGGCGTAGTTGAACAGCTTGAGCGCGGCGGCCCACTCCATCAGCGCGAGGTGTCGCGCCGAGTACTCGAGCAGCATCGCCTCGTGGATCATCGTGAGCTCGAGGTGCGTCGCCGGGTTGTCGACCGGGATGCGCGCGTTCTCGGCCAGCAGCACCATCGTGAAGGCGACCGCGGTGAAGGCGAGGCTCGGATAGAGCGCCGGCGTCTGCGTGGCGAGGCGCTCGGCGATCAGCGGCAGCGCGGTGGTCGCCGAGATCAGCGACGCCACGAAGATCACCATCAGCAATGCGGGCTCGGCGAGGAACCCCACCATCATCTCGCGCCGCGCACCGAGCGTGCCGAACGCCGTGCCGATGTCCATTGCCGCGAGGGACATGAACACGCGCGCGGTCGCGAGCAGGCCGACGAGCGCGATCGCATCGGCGGCCGACGTGAAGGGCAGGCCGGTACCCATCGAGGGAATGATCGCCGCCGCGGCCACCATGGCGCCGAACACGACGTAGGGCGCCGCACGGAACAACGGCGAGGCGTTCTCCGCGATCACCGCGTCCTTGTGGAACAGCTTGCGGATGGCACGGTACGGCAGCAGCAGGCTCGGCGCCCGGCGATTCTGCAGCCAGGCCCGGCACTGGTTCACCCAGCCGAGGAACAGCGGCGCGAGCGCGATCCCCGCCAGTACCTCGAGCCATTGCGTCAGCCAGGCGAGGCCGCTCACAGGACCACCGCCAACAAGGTCACGAGCGTGATGAAGCTGTAGGTCAGGTAAGACGAGATCCGGCCCTGCTGCAGCCACGCGAGCGAATCGGCCAGCTTCTGCACGCGGCCGCCGAGCGGCTCATAGAACAGGCGCCAGATCCTGTCGCCGACGACCACGCGGTAGTGCGGTGCGCGGTCGAACGGCGAGGGCAACTCGCGCTCCATCGTGAAGAACGCCTGGAAGATGTGCCGGATCGGCTGTCCGAAACCCTCGGCCGTGTCCTGCATGCGCGCGTCGACGCGCGCGAAGCCGCAGTCCCAGGCCGGGGCGCGCCGTACGGTGCGCCGGTAGACACGCCGCACCACGACCGAAGTCGTCGCCAGCACGACGACGATGATCGCGAGCAGCACCAGCGGCGAGTAGGACACCTCGCGGCCGGGCAGCGGCGCCACCATCCACCACGGCGAGGCGCCGCTGGGCGGCACGCCGCCGACGAGTTGCGCCGTCGTGGCGCCGAGCGCATCGATGACCTGCGTCGGGAAGAGTCCGAGCAGGACGCACCCGAGCGCCAGCCAGATCAGACCCAGTTTCTCGAGCCGGCCCGCGTCCTGCGCCTGCGCGAGCCCGGGTTCGCGCGGCTGGCCCAGGAATACCACGCCGAAGAACTTCACCATCACGTAGGCGGCGAGCGCCGCGGCGAGCGCGACGATGGCGGCGCCGAGCGGCAGCAGCATGTTCACGAACGGGTGCGGGACCTCGTGCGAGAACAGGAAAGCCTGCAGCAGCAACCACTCCGAGACGAAACCGTTCAAGGGCGGCAGACCCGAGATCGCCAGCACGCCGACGAGCGTGAGCCAGGCGACCCAGGGCATGCGGTGGATCAACCCGCCGAGCCGGCCGAGGTTGCGCTCGCCGGTCGCGTGCAGGACGGCGCCGGTGCCGAGGAACAGCAGGCTCTTCATGAACGAGTGGTTCATGGCGTGGTAGAGCACGGCCACCAGCGCCAGCGTGGCGAGCGCCTGCATGCCGACGCCGTGGAACACGATCGCGAGGCCGATGCCCGTGAACAGCACGCCGATGTTCTCGATCGACGAATACGCGAGCAGGCGCTTCATGTCGGTCTGTGCCGCGGCGAACACCACGCCAAGGAGCGCGGTGGCGAGCCCGAACGCGACGGGCACCAGTCCCCACCACCAGGCAGGGTCGCCGAGCAGGTCGAATGTGACGCGCAGCACGCCGTAGACCGCGGTCTTCAGCATCACGCCGCTCATCAGCGCCGAGACCGGCGACGGCGCCGCCGGATGCGCCTCCGGCAGCCAGACGTGCAAAGGCAGCAATCCCGCCTTGGCGCCGAAACCGAACAGGGCCAGCACGAAAGCGGCTGCGGCCCAGGCCGGCGAGAGTTCCGCGGCGCGCATCGCATCGAACGTGAACTGCCAGCTGCCGCCCTGCAGGACGCCGAAACTGAGCAGGATGGAAATGGCCCCGACGTGGGCGATCAGCAGGTACAGGAATCCCGCGCTGCGGATCTCGGGCAGGCCGTGCTGCGACGTGACGAGGAAGTACGACGACAGCGCCATCGTTTCCCACGCCACCATGAACGCATACGCATCGTCGGCCAGCAGGACGAATCCCATGCTGGCGAGGAACAGGTGGTACTGCAGCCCGAGCACGCCGGGCGCCGTGCCGTGGCCCTTGCGAAAATAGCCACTGGCGAAGATCGACACGCCGGCCGAGGCGCCCCCGAGCAGTGCGAGGAACGTTCGAGAGAGCGGATCGAGCCGGAGGTGAAAGGGCAGGTCAGGCAGGCCGATCAGCAGCGTGACCTGCTCGGCGGGCAGCGCGAGACTCCAGCCGGAGACGACGGCGAGCGCCGCGCCCATGAGCGCTCCGAGCGGAAACAGCAACCTCGCCACGTAGGCGACGTTGCCGGGCCGGACCATCCCGGCGGCGCCGACGACGATCCAACCCGTCAGCAGCAACAGGCAAACATCGATGGGCGAGAGCGCGGGCCCCATGCGCGGCATTCTACCTGAATGTGAATTGCATTATAATCAAACGCACACCGTAACGGAGCGAGTGCCGCGTGGCGCTGGAAGACCGGACTGCCCGCCTGACCATCCTGATCGATCCGCGCAAGAAGGCGCTGTTCGAGCGTCTCTGTGCCGAGCGGGATACGACGCCTTCACAGGTCGTGCGGCAGATGATCCGCCGCTACATCGAGGAACAAACCGGGGCACCGTGGACGGCGGACGTCACGGACAAGAAGCGCAAGTAGCGTCATCCGTCGCCGCAACCTGAGCCGTCACGCCTCTCCGCTCGAGTTCCTCGGGCATCTTGGGCCACGGTTCCCACGGCGGGCCGAGCAGTGCGATAACCTCGGGCGCGGCACCGGCACGGCGCCCACGTCGGTCGCAGCGTCGACTGGCCGCTCAGGCGCGGCCGGCGGGGCGTTCCGGCTGGGTCGCCGGCGAACGCATCAGCGCCATCGCCGTGCCGATCAGGCCCGACACTTCGCCCATGTGGGCCGGCACGATCATCGTGTTGTTTTCCCTGGCGAGCCCCGCGAACGCCTCGACGGCCTTCTCGGCGACCTTGAGCTGCACGGCCTGCTCGCCGCCGGGCTGGCGGATCGCGGCGGCGATCTTCTCGATCGCCTCGGCCGTGGCCGCGGCGACCGCGAGGATGGCCTTGGCTTCGCCTTCGGCGGCGTTGATGGCCGCCTGACGCTCGCCTTCGGAGCGCGCGATGAACGCCTCGCGCTCGCCGGTCGCGATGTTGATCTGCTCCTGCTTGCGGCCTTCGGACTGCGCAATCAGCGCGCGCTTTTCGCGCTCGGCCGTGATCTGCGACTGCATCGCGCGCAGGATCTCGTTCGGCGGCGTGAGGTCCTTGATCTCGTAGCGCAGCACCTTGACGCCCCAGTTGGCGGCCGCCTTGTCGAGCTCGGATACCACCTCGGCGTTGATCTGCGCGCGCTCCTCGAACGTCTTGTCGAGTTCCATCTTGCCGATCGCCGAACGCAGCACCGTCTGCGCGAGCTGCGTGATCGCGAAGATATAGTCGGCGACGCCGTAGCTCGCGCGCTGCGGGTCGGTGACCTGGAAGTAGATCAGGCCGTCGATGCGCAGCTGCGTGTTGTCCTTGGTCGTGCAGATCTGCTCGGCGACCGGCAGCGCGGCCTCCTTGAGCGAGTGCTTGTAGGCGACGCGATCGATGAACGGGATCACGAACTGCAGGCCGGGCGTCAGCGTCGAGTGGTAGCGGCCGAGCCGCTCGACGATCCAGGCCTGCTGCTGCGGCACGATCTTGAGCGTCTGGACCACGAAGACGACCGCGACGACCGCGAGCACGAGCACGACGTACATGAGGCGAAACTCCCTGGGGAAGACCGTTGCTTCGAATTTATTCGGGGATCAGCGTTCGGGCGTGACGACGAGCCAGTTGCCCTCGACGGCACGGACCACGCAGGGCCCGGCCACCGCGGGAGCGTCCGCCGCGAGCCGCACCGACCACTGCGCGCCGCGATATTCCACGCGCGAAGTGCGGTCGGGGTTCCAGGCCTCGACGCGGACCTGCGCGCCGATGTCCAGGTGCACGTCGCGGTTCTCGCTCGCCTGCGCGGCAGCGGGCTCGCGCGCACGTTTCCAGTGCCACGCCGCGGTGGCACCGCCGCCGACCACGGCGGCCATGGCGATCTGCGCGACCAGCGGCAGGCCGAGGTGCGAGCTGACCGCACCCGCGACCAGGCCGAGCGCGATCATGAGCAGGTAGAAGGTGCCCGTCGCCAGCTCGAGCGCCACGGCGAGACCCGCCAGCACCCACCACATCGTCGTCATGCCTGCTCTGCTCCCTGCCCGGATGATTCCGGTTCTGCCGACATTCTACGCGCTCGGCACACGTGGCCGCGTCAGGCCTCGCCGATCCGCTCGAGTTCCTCGTGCACCTCGAGCCATCGTTCCTCGGCCGTGCCGAGCTGCGCGATGACTTCCGCGCAGCGCCGGCTCGTCGCCTGCACGTCGGCCGGCGGTGCGCTCGCGTAGAACGCGGTGTCCGCCAGCCGCTGCTCGAGCGCCTGCTTTTCCGTCTCGAGCTGCGCGATCTTCGTCTCGAGCTGTGACGCCTCCTTGACCAGCGGCCGGCGCCGTGCGAGTCGGGCCTGGCGCTCGGCCGCGGCCGTCTCGCGCTGGTTCTTGCGCGATTCGCGCTGCGCGGCGACATCCTCGTTGGCCGAAGCCGCCGCGAGTGTCGCCTCCCGACGTGTCGTGAGCCAGGCCAGGTAGTCGTCGAGGTCGCCGTCGAAGGGCGTCGCGCGGCCGTCGGCCACGAGCAGAAACGTGTCGCAGACCGTCCGCAGCAGCGCGCGGTCGTGCGAGACGAGCACGAGACTGCCTTCGTACTCGGCGAGTGCGCGCGTCAGCGCGTGCCGCATCTCGAGGTCGAGGTGGTTGGTCGGCTCGTCGAGCAGCAGCAGGTTCGGTCGCTTGCGCACGATCATCGCGAGCGCGAGACGCGAGCGTTCGCCGCCCGAGAACGGGCCGACCGGTGCGTCTGCCATGTCGCCGCGGAAATCGAACCCGCCCAGGTAATTGCGCAGGTCCTGCTCGCGCGCCTGTGGCTCCTGTCGCTGCAGGTGCTGCAAGGGCGAGGAGTCGGCGCGCAGCTGCTCGACCTGGTGCTGGGCGAAATAACCCGGTTCCAGTCCATGGCCCTCGACACGGCGACCCGCCAGCAACGGGATGTCGCCGGCGAGCGTCTTGATCAGCGTCGACTTGCCCGCGCCGTTCGG
>DATMIB010000256.1:0-9190 GCA_035554635.1 Steroidobacteraceae bacterium
ACCGTCGCGGTCGAGGTCATCGAGCTCGATGCGGATGGCCGTATCGGACTGACCGCGGCGCTGCGACGCCTGGCGGAGCGCGGCTGCAACGAGGTGCTGGTCGAATCCGGCCCGCGCCTTGCGGGCAACCTGTTCGCGGCCGGACTGGTCGACGAGGCCGTCGTCTATATGGCGCCGGCCGTCCTCGGTGACGATTCCCGGCCCGCGTTCACGCTGCCGCAGCCGTTACGCTCGCTGGCGGACCGGCAACGCTTTCAATACCGCGACGTGCGCCTCGTCGGCAACGACCTGCGACTCACGCTGCGACCCCTGGAGACTGAAGCCTGATGTTTACCGGAATCGTGCAGGGCGTCGGCACCGTACGCGCCATCGAGCCGCGTGGCGGCGACGTGACTTTCGTGTTCGACACGGGCGCGGTGTCGCTCGAGGGCATCGACCTCGGCGGCAGCATCGCCGTGAGCGGCGTCTGCCTGACCGCGACGCAGTTCGACCGGTCGAGCTTTCGCGCCGACGTTTCGCGCGAGACGCTGTCGCTGACGACGCTCGGCGATTACACCGTCGGCACGCACGTGAACCTCGAGAAGGCGCTGCTGGCGGGGCAGGCGCTCGGCGGCCACTACGTGACGGGGCACGTCGACGGCGTGGGCGAGGTCGTCTCGCGCCACGACGACGCCCGTTCGGTGCGGGTGGAATTTCGTGTGCCCCCGGAGCTGGCGCGCTACATCGCGCGCAAGGGTTCGATCTGCGTCGACGGCGTGAGTCTCACGGTCAACGGCGCCAGCGGTGACCGGTTCGACGTGAACCTGGTGCCGCACACGCTCGAGGTCACGACGCTCGGCCGGCTGCGCAGCGGCAGCCTCGTGAACCTCGAGATCGACATCATCGCGCGTTACCTGGAGCGGCTGCTGACGCCGGCGGACGCGGCGGCGACTGGTCGCTGAACGGCCGAGCCGGACGCGCGGTGGATGCGCGGCGCGCGCTACGACGACGGGCCGCCGGCGACGGCGCAGGTCGGCGTCACGTCGCGCAGCCTGCTAAACTGCGCGCCGCAACGAGCCGGCTGATCGAGTTCTGAGCTGGCTTTTTCTTGCGTAAAATCAAGCAAGTAGGCGCGATATTTCATGGGTTCGCTGAATACGATCGACGAGATTCTCGAAGACATCCGCAAGGGGCGGATGGTCGTGATCATGGACGACGAGGACCGCGAGAACGAAGGCGACCTCGTCATGGCCGCGACGATGGTGCGGCCGGAAGACGTCAACTTCATGGCCCGCTACGGGCGTGGCCTGATCTGCCTGACGCTGTCGCGCGAACGCTGCCGGCAACTGCGCCTGCCACTGATGGTCAGCGACACCGACTTGAGCCAGCGCACCAATTTCACGCTCTCGATCGAGGCGGCCGAAGGCATCACGACGGGCATCTCGGCGTACGACCGCGCGCGCACGGTTCGTGCGGCCGTGGGCGCCGACGCAAAGCCCGAGGACCTGCGCCAGCCCGGCCACATCTTCCCGCTGATGGCGCAGCCCGGCGGCGTGCTCACGCGCGCGGGCCACACCGAGGCCGGTTGCGACCTCGCGCGCCTGGCCGGGCTCGAACCCGCCGCGATGATCGTCGAGGTCCTCAACGAGGACGGCACGATGGCGCGCCGGCCGGACCTCGAGAAGTTCGCGGCCGAGCACGGCATCAAGATCGGCACGATCGCCGACCTGATCCGCTACCGGCTCGAGAAGGAGCGTTCGGTCGAACGCATCGCCGAACGCGACATCCAGACCGAGTTCGGCGCGTTCCGGCTCTACTGCTACGAAGACCACGTCAACCGTACCGTCCACCTCGCGCTGGTGTGCGGCCAGCCGGAGCGCGAGGCCGCACCGCTCGTGCGCGTGCACCTGAAGGAAACGGTCCGTGACCTGATCGGCGTCGTCGAGCAGGGCCACAGCTGGTCGCTGCGCAGCGCGATGCAGCGCATCGCACGCGAAGGCTCCGGCATCGTCGTGCTGCTGCGGCCCGACGAGAGCCCGCTCGAGATCGCCGAGGCCGTGCGGTCGCAGGAGCGGCCGGCCGCGGCGCCGGACAGCCCGCGCGACGCCCAGGTGCTGCGCACGTACGGCATCGGCGCGCAGATCCTCCGCGACCTCGGCGTGCGCAACATGCGCGTGCTGAGCGCCCCCAAACAGATGCACGGCCTGTCCGCGTTCGGCCTCGAAGTCGCCGAATACGTGGACTGACCGCGGGAGTCATTCGAGACCATGGACAACAACATCCGCACCCTGCAGGGCGACCTGCTCGCGCGCGACCTGCGCGTCGCGATCGTCGCTGCGCGCTTCAACGAGGCGATCGTCGAGCACCTCGTGCGCGGCGCGGTCGACGCGCTGATCCGCCACGGCGCCAGCGAAAAACAGATCGAGATCATCCGCGTGCCGGGCGCCTACGACCTGCCGTTCGTCGCGCGTCGCGTGGCGATGGCCAAGCGCGCGGATGCGATCGTCGCGCTCGGCTGCGTGATCCGTGGCGCCACCCCGCACTTCGACTACGTTGCCGGGCAGTGCGCCTCGGGGCTCGCGCGCGCGGCGGACGATTCCGGCGTGCCGATCGCGTTCGGCGTGCTGACGACCGAGACGATCGAGCAGGCCGTCGAGCGTGCCGGCACCAAGGCCGGCAACAAGGGCGCAGACGCGGCGATGGTCGCGCTCGAGATGGCCAACCTGCTGCGCCGGATCGCGGGTTGAGCACGATGACGAACCCTCGCGGCGAGCGCTCCAGCCGGACGCGCAGCCTCACCCGCCGGCTGGTCATGCAGGCGCTGTACCAGTGGCAGCTGACCGGGCAGTCGTTCGCCGAACTGCGCAACCAGTTCGCGATGGACGAGGCCTACCCCGACGTCGACCCTGAATACTTCGTGCAGCTGCTGCAGGGCGTGACCGAGCAGGTCGCCGACCTCGACGCGGTGCTCGGCCAGTGGCTCGACCGCCCGGTGACGCAGCTCGACCCGGTCGAGCACGCGGTGCTGCTGATCGGCGTGCACGAGCTCAAGCACAACCTCGACGTGCCGTACCGCGTCGTGCTGAACGAAAGCGTCGAGCTGGCGAAGAAGTTCGGCGCGACGGAAGGCCACAAGTTCGTCAACGCGGTGCTCGACCGTGCGGCCCGCACCCTGCGCGCCGCTGAACAGGCCGCCGCCGCGCAACGACGCAGCCGCGAGTGACGCCAGGCCGTCGGGTCGCACCCGACGGCGATGGGCGGCCGCGCGGCGCCGGATCGTATCGACTGTGCGTCACGACGGAGTTCCCCGTGCCCCTCGGTGAGTTCGACGTCATCGCCCGCTATTTCACGCACGCCACGACGCGTGGCGACGTGCTGCTCGGCGTCGGCGACGACGCCGCGCTGCTGATGCCGCCGCCGGGACAGGCGCTCGTCGCCGCGACCGACACGCTCGTCGAGGGCCGGCACTTCCTGCCGGGCACGCCGGCCGCTGCGATCGGCCACCAGGCACTCGCCGTCAACCTGAGCGACCTCGCCGCGATGGGTGCAGAACCTGCGTGGGCGCTGCTGTCGCTGTCGCTGCCCGAAGTCGACGAGGCCTGGCTCGATGCGTTCGCCCATGGCCTGCACGCACTCGCAGCGCGTCACGGTGTCGCACTCGTGGGCGGCGACACCGTTTCAGGTCCACGGGTCGTGACGATCGAAGCACTCGGCTTCGTGCCGCCGGCGCAGGCACTGCGCCGCGGTGGCGCGCGACCCGGCGACGTCCTGTTCGTCTCGGGCTGGCCCGGGGAAGCCGCCGCGGGGCTCGACCTGCTGCGCTCAGGCCAGCTGCCGTTCACGGCGGACGACCGCTGCGTGCGCCGCTTCCTCTACGCCGAACCGCGCCTGGCGTTGGGCCACGCGCTGCGCGGGCGGGCGACCGCCGCGATGGACGTGTCGGACGGCCTGCTCGGCGACCTCGCCAAGCTCGCGCGCGCCAGCGAAGCCGGCGCGACGGTCGATCTCGGGCGTCTGCCGATTTCCCCGGCTCTGGCCGCGCATGCCGACCGCGCCCGCTGCGAGCGCTACGTGCTCAACGGGGGCGACGATTACGAACTGCTGTTCACGGTGCCGCCGCAACTCGCGGCGCAGGTCGATGTGATCGCCGCGGCCGCGGGTTGCGTCGTGCATCGCATCGGCGAGGTCGAGACCGGCAGCGGCGTGCGGTGCGTGCGCGACGGACGCGTCGAGTCGATCGAGGAGACGGGTTTTGACCACTTCGCACGGTGACGACGGCTCACGGCGCCTGGAACACGTATCCCGTGCCGAGCGCGCCAAGGTGCGGATCCCGGCCAGTGCCTTGCGCGAGCCCGTCCACTTCCTGGCTTTGGGATTTGGATCCGGTTTGGCTCCCGTCGCACCGGGTACCTTCGGGTCGGTGGTCGGTCTGGTGTTGGGCTGGCTCGCGCTGCAACTGGGGTTCGTCCCGGCGGCCATGCTTGCATTCGTCGCGATCGTCGCCGGCTTCTGGATCTGCGGCGAAAGCGCACGCCGGCTCGGCGTGCACGACCATCCCGCGATCGTCTGGGACGAGGTCGCCGCGATGATGCTGGTCATGCTTGCTGCGCCGCACACGTGGTGGGGCGCGTTGCTTGGGTTCGGACTGTTCCGGCTGTTCGACGTCTGGAAGCCCTGGCCGATCCGCGAGGTCGATCACGGATTGTCGGGCGGAGCGGGCATTATGCTCGACGACATCCTGGCTGCCCTGATGGCAGTCGCGCTGCTGGTGTTGGTGACTCGAATTACATCGTGAGCCAGGCAAAACAAATCGAAACGCAGGTGATCCACACCCAGACGATGCTGCTCGAGGCGCCGCAGCTGGCGCCCGATCGCATCGGCAAGTACTACGTCGTGCACGAGGTGGGGCGTGGCAGTACCGGCACCGTGTACCTGTCGCACGACCCGTTCTACGGCCGCGACGTCGCGATCAAGCTCTACCACGCGACCAGCACCGACGACGCCGAAGGCCGCAACGCCCGCCGCATGTTCCTCGGCGAGGCGAAGATGGTCGGCAAGCTGCAGCATCCGAACATCGTCCCGATCTTCGACGCGGGCGAGGAGGATGGACGTCGCTACGTCGTCACCGAGCACATTCACGGCGCGCGCACGCTGAGCCAGTACTGCCGCAGCGGCAGCCTGCTGCCGATCGACCAGGTCGTGTCGATCATGTACAAGTGCGCGAAGGCACTGCACTACGCGCATTCGCGCGGCGTCGTCCATCGCGACATCAAGCCGTCGAACGTGCTGCTGACGCAGGACGGCGACATCCGGATCGTCGACTTCGGCATCGCACTGGTCGCCGATTCCGACGTCTCGCGTCTCGAGGGCGTCGCCGGCAGCCCGGCGTACATGTCGCCCGAGCAGGTGCAGGGCCTCGAGCTCGATGCGCGCTCCGACCTGTATTCGCTCGGCGCGGTCATGTACGAGATGCTGTGCGGGCAGCGGCCGTTCCGCGCCGGTGCGCTCGGCAAGCTGCTGCGGCAGGTCGTGCAGCAGGCGCCCGAGCCGCTGCGGAGCCTGCGGCCCGAGATCCCCGAGGAACTCGAGGAAGTCGTCAACCGCGTGCTCTCGAAGGAGCCCGACGACCGCTACAAGACCGGCAACGAGTTCGCGGCCGAGCTGACCCGCGTGCACCAGAAGCTGCGTGCGGCGCAGGCGCAGATCGACGACGAAGAGCACTTCGCGCTGCTGCGCAAGCTGCGCTTCTTCCACGACTTCTCGCACGGCGAAATTCGCGAAGTGATGCGCGCGGCGGTGTGGTGCGAATACCCGGCCGGCGACGCGATCCTGCGCCCTGGCGACATCGACGATCGCTTCTACGTGGTCGTCACCGGCAGCGTGCGCATGAGCCGGGGTGGCGACGTCGTCGGCATCATTCCGGCCGGCGGCTGTTTCGGTGAAGCCAGTTACGCGGAGGGTTCGCGTCGCGACACGGTCGCCGACGCCCAGGAACCCGTGACGCTGCTCAAGGTGACCGCGACGCTGCTCGAGCAGACGTCGATCTCCTGCCAGCTCCGGTTCAACAAGGTGTTCCTGCGCGAGCTGATCGGCCGGCTGCAGCGGGGCAACAAGAAGTAAGCAAGAGTCTAGAGTTCAGAGTCTAGAGTTCACTCGGAATGGGAGGCCGCTTGCGGCGGCGTGGCGCAGAGCGCCTCCTACTAGACTCTGTACTCTGTACTCTGGACTCTTCCTACTCTTCCTTGTCCTTCTCGATCTGCGCGTAGGCGCTGTGGTTGTGGATGGACTCGAAGTTCTCGGCCTCCACCACGTACGCCAGCACGCGCGGTTCGTCGTTGAGCCGCACCGCCACGTCGCGCACGATGTCCTCGACGAACTTGGGGTTGTCGTAGGCGCGCTCGGTCACGTACTTCTCGTCGGGCCGCTTGAGGATGCCGAACACCTCGCACGAGGCTTCCTGCTCGGCGATGTCGATCAGCTCCTCGATCCACACGTGTTCGCGCACGCGCGCCTTGATCGTGATGTGCGAGCGCTGGTTGTGCGCGCCGTAGTCCGAGATCTTCTTCGAGCACGGGCACAGGCTGGTCGCGGCCACGACCACGCGGATCCACATTTCCTCGACGCCGTCGTGGATCTCGCCGATCAGGCTGGCGTCGTACTTGACCACGCTCTCGACCTTGGTGACCGGCGCCTGCTTCATGACGAAGTAGGGGAAGGTCATCTCGATGTGGCCGGAGGTGGCGTCGAGCCGCTGCGTCATCTCGCCCAGCATCTGCCGGAACGACTCGACCGAGATCTCGCGTTCGTGCAGGTGCAGGATCTCGACGAAGCGAGACATGTGCGTGCCCTTGAAGTTGTGGGGCAGCGCGACGTACATGTTGAAGTTCGCGACCGTGTGCTGGTCGCCGCCCGCGCGATCACGCACGCGGACCGGGTGGTAGACGTCCTTGATGCCGACCTTGTTGATCGGGATCTGGCGCGAATCCGCACGCCCCTGAACGTCCTCGATGGCGGTGACGCTGGCGGTGCCGATCGGGGACGGGGCGTTGCGGCTCATGCTGGTGCTGGGGGAGTGAGGCACTCGGGTCTGGTCATCCAATTGAGGTTCGCGCGGCAAATCCGGACTTCCGGGCGGCGCGGGCCTGGGCTGGGCATTATACGGGAGTCCGTTCCGGGCCGGCCGCGACGCCGCCGCGGCCGGAATGTCGTTCGAACGTTCAGGAATGGCGGACGGCGGCCACCACGGCGGGGCGCGGCAGGTCGCGCGCTTCGGCTGCCGCGTGCCACAGCCGCAGCACCTGGCGTTCGATGCCGGCCGCGTCGATCCCGGCCATCGCCAGGCAATCCTCGCGCGAGCCGTGTTCCATGAAGCGGTCGGGGATGCCGATGTGGTGCACGATTGCCTCGACCCCGCGTGCCGCCAGGCATTCGGCCACGGCGCTGCCTGCACCGCCGGCGACGACGTTCTCCTCGAGCGTGACGATGCACGAGTGCGTCGCGGCCAGTCGGCAGATCGTGTCCTCGTCGAGCGGCTTGACGAAGCGCATGTTGACCAGCGTCGCGTCGAGCTTCTCCGCGAGCGGCACGCAGGTGCCGACCATCGTACCGAACGCGAGCAGCAACAACCCCGAGCGGCCTTCGCGGCGGATTTCCGCGCGGCCGACCGGCAGCGCGGTCATCTCCTGCACGAGCGGCACGCCCGGGCCCTGGCCGCGCGGATAACGCACAGCGGACGGGCCGTCGAGCGTGACGCCGGTGTAGAGCATCTGGCGGCATTCGTTCTCGTCGGACGGCGCCATCACGACCATGTTCGGAATGCAGCGCAGGTAGGAGAGGTCGAACGCGCCCTGGTGCGTCGCACCGTCGCCGCCGACCACGCCACCGCGATCGATCGCGAACACGACCGGCAGTTCCTGCAACGCGACGTCGTGGATCAGCTGGTCGTAGGCGCGCTGCAGGAACGTCGAATAGATCGCGACCACGGGCCGCAGCCCCTCGCACGCGAAACCCGCGGCGAGCGTGACCGCGTGCTGCTCGGCGATCGCGACGTCGAAATAGCGGTCCGGGAAGCGCTTCGAGTACTCGACCAGCCCCGAGCCTTCGCGCATCGCGGGCGTGATGCCGACGATGCGGGGGTCCTGCTCGGCGATGTCGCAGAGCCACTGGCCGAACACCTGTGAGAACACCGGGCCGGTGGTCTTTTCCTTGTGGATCGTGCCGCTCTGCGGGTCGAACGGACCCGGGCCGTGCCACTTGATCGGGTCGGCCTCGGCCGGCGCGTAGCCCTTGCCCTTGCGCGTGACGACGTGCAGGAACTGCGGGCCCTCGACGTCCTTCAGGTTGTTCAGCGTCTTCACGAGCGCGTCGAGGTCGTGACCGTCGATCGGCCCGAAGTAGTTGAAGCCCATTTCCTCGAACATCGTGCCGGGCAGCACCATGCCCTTGAAGTGCTCTTCGGAGCGGCGCGCGAGTTCCCACACCGTGGGCATGCGACGGAGGATCTTCTTGCCGCCTTCGCGCAGTGCGGCGTAGGTCTTGCCGGAGAGGATGCGCGCGAAGTAATTCGACAGCGCGCCCACGTTCTCCGAGATCGACATGTCGTTGTCGTTCAACACGACGAGGATGTTGGCGTCGAGCGCACCGGCGTGGTTGAGCGCCTCGAACGCCTGGCCCGCGGTGATCGCACCGTCGCCGATCACGGCGACCACGCGTCGCTTCTCGCCCTTGGCCTTGGCTGCGAGCGCCATGCCGATCGCGGCGCTGATCGAGGTGCTCGAGTGGCCGACGCCGAAGGTGTCGTACTCGCTCTCGAAGCGGCTCGGGAACGGTGCGAGGCCGCCCTTGAGCTTGATCGTCTGCAACCGGTCACGACGACCGGTCAGCACCTTGTGCGGGTACGCCTGGTGGCCCACGTCCCAGACCAGGCGGTCGTGTGGCGTGTCGAGCACGTAGTGCAGCGCGACGGTCAGTTCCACCGTGCCGAGGCCGGCCGCGAAATGGCCGCCCATCTGGCTGACCGTCTGCACGAGGAACTCGCGCAGCTCGTCGGCGACCGGGCCGAGGGATGTGGCCGGAAGCCCGCGCAGGTCCGCCGGGGATTCGATCTGCGCGAGCAGCGGGTAGTGGTCAGGACGCGACATTTGCAGGATTTTACACCGATACGGCGGTGCGCCGTCCGGTCAACGAATCCGCGTCAGGAGCCAGTCGGACA
>DATMIB010000257.1:0-14348 GCA_035554635.1 Steroidobacteraceae bacterium
CGCGGAAATCGAACAGCACTGGAACGGCACGCGTGTCACGCGCATCCGCAACGCCACCCACCGGCACCTGCCGCAGGCACGACCGCTGAGCGAGCGCGTGTTCGGCGCGTTCGTGCAGTTGTTCACGTCGCGACGTTTCGCGCTGCTGCCGTCACGCTGATTCGCGTCGCGGCGCGCAGCGTCCGGCCGCGCCTCGTTGTATCCAGTGTGGGTGGAATCGTCCGCTGCGCTGACGGACGCAAGGTCTAATGGGCCGCCGCACAAGAACCGCCATGAACTGCGCCAACGCACAAAGAATAGAGAGCGGGCTGTCCGAGTCCACCGCCCTCGCGGATCGCGACGACCTGCTGGATTTCATCCGCGGCGCGCGCGCGAGCGCAACGGCGCGTGCCGAAGCCGCGCTGCTGCACGTCAACATCGACCACTTCCGCGCGACGCTGCGCCACTACACCGGCAGGACCGACGCGGTGCTGGAACGGCTGGTGCGCGTGCTGCAGGACGTCGCCGGACAGTTCGGCCACGTCGGCGGCATCGGTCGTCTCGGACTCGACGAGTTCGGCATCGTGCTGCCGCCCGCGACGCGGCGATCGCCGACGGAGATCGCGCGCGCGATCGTCCATCGGATCGCCGGCACGAACTTCGGCACGGCCGGCGAGGGAGCGCTGTACCTCACGGTCAGCGTCGGCGTGGCCCCGATCACCGGGCCCGAGCAGCCGCTCGACGAGATTCTCTGCACGGCCGACTCGGCCGCGCGCGTGGCACGCAAGGCCGGTGGCGGTCGTGCACACGCACTGCGACCGCACGACGCGCTCGCGCTCGGCGACGTCCACGCCGTGCGCATGCTGCCCCGGTTGCGGGAGGCGATCCGCGACGGCCGCCTCGTGCTGCATTGCCAGCCGATCGTGCCGCTGCGCGCGACGGACAAGCGCCTGCCGGCGGCGGAAGTGCTGGTACGCATGGCAAGTGGCAATGGCGACCTGCTGCCGCCAGGACAGTTCCTGCCGGTGGCCGCCCGCTTCCGTCTTACGTCGCTGGTCGACCGCGAGGTCATCGACCGCACCTGTCACTGGCTCGAGTCACGCTCGAGCGCGTGGGTCGACCTGGATTTCCTGACCGTCAACCTGCATGCGCAGTCGCTCGACGACACCGAACTGACCGACTGGCTCGTGCATCGCGTCGCACATGCGCAGTTCGCGCCGCAGCGGCTCTGCATCGAAATCACGGAGTCGGGCGCGATCCAGAACCTCGATCGGGCGCGCCACCTGCTGCAACAGTTGCACGACATCGGCTGTCGCCTGGCCCTCGACGACTTCGGCGCCGGCTACTCGTCGCTCGCCCAGTTCCAGGCGCTGCCGGTCGACATCGTCAAGCTCGACGGCGGGTTCATGACCGACGTGGTCGACGATCCCGGCGCACGCGAGCTGGTCGCCTGGGTGTGCGACCTCTGTCGCGCCGCCGAACGTCGCACCGTGGCCGAGTACTGCAGTTCGCCGGAAATCCTCGAGACCGTGCGCCGGCTGGGCATCGACTACGCACAGGGGCACGCGGTGTGCGAGCCGTTCCCGCTCGACCGCCTGCTGCCGACCCTGCCGCCGAGCGCGCTCAACCTCAAGCTCGTGTGATCGCGACGCGGTCGGCGCCGCGATCCGGCCGCCGCGCACGGGCGAGCGTGCCGATGCCTGCCGTCGCGCGTCAGCGTCCGAGGAACATCCGGTACGCGGGGTTCGAAGTCTCTTCCGCGTAGACGTACTGCAGTTCGCGCAGGTGCTGCGCGAACGTCTCGGCATCTTCGGGCGGCACCTGCACCCCCGCGAGCACGCGGCCGTAGTCGGACCCGTGGTTGCGGTAGTGGAACAGGCTGATGTTCCAGTGCGCGCCGACCGCCTCGAGGAACCGCAGCAACGCGCCGGGACGCTCCGGGAACTCGAACCGGAACAGCCGCTCGTGCCGCAGGCCGTGCGCGTGCCCGCCGATCATGTAGCGGACGTGCAGCTTGGCCATCTCGTCGTCGCTCATGTCGAGCACGCGATAACCGGCGTCGGCGACCTGCGCGAGCAGCGCCTCCTTCTCTCGCCGGCCTTCGGCGAGCCCGATGCCGACGAAGATGCTCGCCGAATGCGCGTCGTCGTAACGGTAGTTGAACTCGGTGACGCTGCGTCGCCCGAGCAACCGGCAGAAGCGCAGGAAGCTGCCACGCTCCTCCGGGATCTCCACGGCCAGCAGGGCCTCGCGCTGCGCGCCGACGTCCGCACGCTCGGCGACATGACGCAGGCGGTCGAAATTGATGTTGGCGCCACCGTTGATCGCGACGAACGTACGACCCTGGCACTGCTCGCGCGCGACGTACTGCTTGATACCGGCGACCGCGAGCGCACCCGCCGGCTCGGCGATGGTGCGGTTGTCCTCGAAGATGTCCTGGATCGCGGCGCAGATCTCGTCGGTCGTGACCAGCAATACCTCGTCGACGTAGCGCTGCGCGAGCCGGAATGTCTCCTCGCCGACGCGCCGCACGGCCACGCCGTCGGCGAAGATGCCGACGCGTTCGAGCGTGACGCGTTCGCCTGCCTGCAGCGAGGCGTGCATGCTCGCCGCGTCCTCGGGCTCGACGCCGACGATGCGTACGTCCGGGTACAACGACTTGACGTAGGTCGCGATGCCGGCGATCAGCCCGCCGCCGCCGACCGGCACGAAGATCGCATCGGGCGGTGCCGAGCACTGGCGCAGGATCTCCATGCCGACCGTGCCCTGGCCCGCGATCACGTGCGGATCGTCGAACGGATGGATGAATGTCAGGCCGCGCTCGCCCGCCAGCTCGAGCGCGTGCTCGTAGGCGGCGTCGAAGTCGTCGCCGTGCAGCACGACGTCGCCGCCGAGGTCCAGCACGGCCTGCACCTTGATGTGGGGCGTCGTGCGCGGCATCACGATCACGGCCGTCGTGCCGCGCCGGCGCGCTGACAGCGCGACGCCCTGGGCGTGGTTGCCGGCCGAGGCGCAGATCACGCCGCGACGCGAGGTAGCGTCGTCGAGCGCGGCGATGCGGTTGTAGGCCCCGCGCAGCTTGAACGAAAAAACCGGCTGCAGGTCCTCGCGCTTGAACAGCACGTCGTTGCCGAGCCGCCGGCTCAGCCGTCGTGCCGGTTCGAGCGGCGACTCGATGGCCACGTCGTACACGCGCGCCTTGAGGATGCGTTCGATGTAGCTGTCTTGCATGGCCTAGGTCTTGCGTACCGTCGTCTACGTTAACATCCTTCGCCCATGGACCCGCTGGTTTCCAGACGCGCACTCCTCGGTGCACTCGGTGCCGTCGCTGCGACGCTGTCGCCGGGCCTCGCGCGCGGCCAGACGTTCGCGGCCGACGACGTGCCGGGCATCGCGCGTTACCGCTGGAAGTGGCTCCGTGCGCAACTGGTGCTGCAGCCGGGTCTGCTCTGGTTCGACACCGCGACCTTCGGCCCGACGCTGCGTGCCGTGCTCGCGCACGCCTATCGGCAACTCGAAGCGCAGTCGCTCGACTTCCGGCAGTTCGAGACGCAGTCCGGCGCAGGTTCGCCGGACGAACGTGCCGTGCTGGCCGCCGCGGGCCGGTTTCTAGGTGCCGACCCGGGCGAGCTCGTCGTGACCGGGGGAGCGCGCGCGGGCCTCGGGCTCGTCGCGGCCGGTCTCGACCTCGGCGCCGGCGACGAGGTCATGGTCACGCTGCACGACCATGCGGCCGCCGCGTACCCGTGGCTCGCACAGGCGCAGCGGCGTGGCCTGCGCATCGTCGAGGTGGGGGAACCGGCCGGTGAAACCAGCCCCGAGGACATCGTGCGACGCTTCGAAGCCGCGATGACCCCCCGTACGCGCGTGATGTGCCTCGCGCACGTGCGGGATTGCGACGGCACCGTGATGCCGGTGAGGGAACTCTGCGCGCTCGCACGCAGTCGCGGCGTGTTCAGCGTCGTCGACGGCGCACTTGCGCCCGGCCAGGTCGACGTGCGGTTGCTCGACCTCGGCTGCGACGCCTATGCGACCGGCGTCGACCGCTGGCTCAACGGCCCGCTCGACGCGGGGCTGCTCTACGTGCGTCGCGACTCGCAGTCGCTGCTGTGGCCGGCGATGCCCGACCGGCCGGACGGCTGGCGCGCGGTCGACCGGTTCGACGCGCCCGTGCCGACGGTCGCACCCGACTACGCCGCCGCGGCCAGGTTCGGCGCGGCGACCGTGGCGCGCCGCGGCGCGACGATCGCAGCGATGCCGATCGCGTTCGAGCTGCAGGAGGCGGTCGGTCGCACCCTGATCCAGCAACGCATCCGCGAACTCGCCGTGCGGTTGCGCAGCGGCCTGGACGCGGTCGCGGGGCTGCAGGTCGTGACGCCGGCGCACTCCGCGCTCAACGCCGGCATCGTCACCGTGCGTGCGCCGGGCCGTGACGTCGGCGCCGTCGTCGACAGCCTCGCGCTCGAGGACCGGATCGTCGTCGGGCGGGTCCGGCACGGTGCCGGCTTCGATGCGCTGCGGGTCAGCGTGCACGCGTCGCAGGACGAAGACGACGTCGAGCGCTGCGTCGCGGCCATCCAGCGGCGCGTCTGACGCCGCCCGCGTCGCAGACACGACACGTGCGCATCGAACTCTTCATGAGCGTGCTGGCGGGTTTTGCCGGCGGCCTCTGTGGCACGCTGTGGGCGGGTCTGGTCACGATGCCGCTGCTCGCGCGCTGGCCGGCATTGCGACCCGCCGAACCCTGGCAGGCCGAAACCGCGACGCGCCTGCTGGCGGGCGCGGCACTTTACGGCGCGTGTGGCGCGGCGGCGGGCCTGCTGTTCTGGCTCGGCTGGGGCCTGGTCGCCGTCGTGTCGGCGCCGTGGCCTGCGCTCGGCGCGACGTACGGTGGGTTGCTGTGGCTGGCCGGCACGCTGCCGGCACTCGGCTCGATCGCGTTGCGACAGCGGCGTGCGCGCGGCGCGGTCGTCGTCGTGGCGATCGAAGCATTGGTCGCATGCCTCGCCACGGGCGTGCTGTGCGCCTACGTGTGGCAGCGAATGTCCTGACGGCGCGGGCGCCTCGTGGCGCCGCGCCGCGCGCGCGTGGTTGCGGCTGTCAGCGGTCGAAGAACTCGCGCGTGATGCGCCGCACTTCGTCGGCGCCGCCGTCGAGCACGGCACCGGTCGGGTGCTGCAACTCGACGCGGCGGGCCTCGCGCAGCAGCGCTTCGGCGCGGCCGGTGGAATCCCAGTATTCGTCACGCGCGCGCAGGATCATGACCTGTTGCCTGAGCAGCGGCAGGCGCTCGCCCAGCTGGAAGCCCGCGTCGGAGGCCGGCACGCCGGCCAGCGCGACGCGACGCACCTGCTGCGGTCGCGCGAGTGCGAGTTCGATCGCGGCCAGCGAGCCCGTCTGGTAGCCCAGGACGTCGACCTGCTTGAGACGCAGCGAGTCGATCAGGTCGGCGAAGGCGGCAGCCTGATCCGCGACGGTCGCGACGTGATCCGGGCCATCCGACTCACCGCTGCCGGGGAGGTCCGGTGCGTAGACGCTGCGGTCGCGACCGAGGTCGCGCAGCAAGGGCCGGAACGCGCGGCCGGTCAGCGCCGGCGGCGCGACACAGAGCAGCGGCGTCAGTTCGTCGAAGCCCCCGCTCGAAGGGAACGCGGTGTGGACGTGCAGCTGCCCATAGCGGCAGTCGACGTACATCTTGCGCAGGTGGATGGTCACGGGTGGCGAGCTCCTGCTCGAGAGGGCGGCACTGCGGGCGAGCGTGCGGGCGGAGAGTCGCGTCACTGTCTGGATCCTCGAGGGAGCGGGCATGCACTGCGCGGCATTTTCCGTGCCCGTGCCCGCGCTCACGTTGACTCAGCTCTCACTCCGACGGCCTTCGACGTGACTTAATCCCGCGAGTGCACGCGTCTCCGGATTGATCCGATGTGGTGTTGAAATTATGTCGTGTGCGGCTCATGCCGTGTCGAGATACCACTCGTAGTCGCGATCGGTGACGAGCGCACCGAATTTCCCGCTCTCCTGCCGCTTGATCGCGAGGAACACGTCGAGGAACTCCGCGCCGAGGGCGTCGCGCACGAACGGCGACGCCGCTGCGCGCTCGAGCGCCGCGGCCCAGTGCGTCGTCAGGCCGTCGCGACCGTGGTCGGCGTAACCGTTGCCTTCGACCGGCGGGCCCGGATCGAGCTTGCGCTCGATGCCTTGCACCATGCCGGCGAGCACGAGCGCCGCGACCAGGTACGGATTCGCGTCGGCGCCGGCGACGCGGTGCTCGACGTGGCGGGTCGGCGGCGGGCCGGCCGGCACGCGCAGGCTCACCGATCTGTTGTTTACGCCCCAGGTCGCGGCGACGGGCGCGTAGCTCATCGACCGGAAGCGACGATACGAGTTGGCGTTCGGCGCGTAGACGGCCATGCCGTCGGCCAGCGTCGTCCTGAGACCGCCGATCGCGTGCCGCAGCAGTGGACTGCCGGCCGGGTCTGTGTCGGCGAATGCGTTGGCACCGTCGTCGCGACGCGCGAGGCTCGCGTGCAGGTGCATGCCGGAACCGGCCTGGTCCGCGAACGGCTTGGCCATGAAGCAGGCGATGCGACCGTGCTGCGCGGCGACGCCCCGCACGGCGCGCTTGAACAGGATCGCGTCGTCGACGGCGCGCAACGCGTCGGCGCGGTGCTCGAGCGTGATCTCGAACTGGCCTGGCGCGTATTCGGCCATCAGCGTGCGCACGGGCAGCCCCTGCGCACGCGCGACGGCGTAGAGGTCGTCGAACAGTGGCGCCATGTCGTCGAGTCGCCCGAGCCCGTAAGCATCGACGCGTCGGGCGCGCTCGCCGCTCACGAGCCCCGCCGCCGGCACGAGGCGTCGTTGCGCATCGCGTTCGAGCAGGTAGAACTCGAGCTCGACCGCGACGACCGGCACGAACCCTGCGGCCTCGCACCGTTCGACCACGCGCGCGAGCACGTGGCGCGGGTCGGCCGCGGCGGGACGACCGTCGAGCTCGAACATCGTGCCGAGCACCTGCGCCGTCGGCCGCCGCAGCCACGGCGCGCGGCAGAGCGTGCCGGCGACGGGCCGGCAGCACTGGTCGGCGTCACCGACCTGCCAGACGAGACCGGTGGCCTCGACGTCCTCGCCGGTCACGTCGAGCCCGAGGATCGAGCCCGCGACGTTGCGGCCGCCGGCATAGAACGCGGCCAGCTCTTCGCGTGCGACGTTCTTGCCGCGCGCGACGCCACTCGCGTCGGTGATGGCCAGCTGGACCGTCTCGATGTCGGGGTTCGCGGCGAGAAAGGCTTCGGCCTCGGCGCCGGTGGCGACGCCGCGCGGCATCTCGGTCGAATCGTGCATGGCTTCCGGGCCGCTGACCGCGGGCATCGTGTGTACTCGCTGCGCGAGCGTCCTGGCGCGCTCGCGGCATAGTGACGGAAGCCCGCGAGCGGTGGCAAGCTGCCGCGATTCCATTGCCGACGGGGACGAAGATGGCGGCTGCCTGTACGCTCGCCTGGGATGCACCGCTGCGCGAACGCAACACGTTGCGTGTCGACGCGCGCGCCCATTGCCTGGCGACGGTCCACGTCGCCGGGGCGCTGCCGGCCCTGCTCGACGAGCCGGCGCTGCGGGGACTGCCGCTGCTCGTGCTCGGCGAGGGCAGCAACGTGCTGTTCGGGGCGCCGCGGTTCGAAGGCCTCGTCGTGCACCTCGCCTGCGATTCGATTCGTGTCCTCGGGGAGGACCCGACGCACACGACCCTGCTCGTCGAGGCCGCGCATTCGTGGGATGCGCTCGTCGACTGGACGCTCGATCATGGCCTGCAGGGCCTCGAGAACCTCGCGCTGATCCCGGGCCAGGCGGGTGCGGCGCCGATCCAGAACATCGGTGCCTACGGTGTCGAGGTGGGCGAATTCGTCGCTGCCGTGCACGCCTACGATCGCGCGGCACGACGAACGCAGCGACTCCCCGCGCGCGACTGCGGTTTTGGCTACCGCGACAGTGTGTTCAAGCGCGAGCCCGAACGGTGGATCGTCACCGCGGTCGAACTGTGCCTGGCGCGTGGCGGCCCGACCCAGCTCGCGTACGCCGGCGTCCGTGAGGAACTCGAGGCCCTCGGCGGTCTCGACGCGACGCCACGCAACGTCGCCGCGGCCGTGCGCAGCCTGCGCCGACGCAAGCTGCCGGACCCCGCCGTGGTCGGCAATGCCGGCAGCTTCTTCAAGAACCCGATCGTGGCCGTGGACGCGGCGTCGCGGTTGCGCACGCGATTCGAGACGATGCCGGTGTTTCCGGCGGCACACGACTCGCTGCGCAAGCTGTCGGCCGCCTGGCTGATCGAGCGTGCCGGCTGGCGCGGTTACCGCGACGGCGATGCCGGCATCTCGTCGCAGCACGCGCTGGTGCTCGTCAACCACGGCGCAGCGACCGGCGCCGAGCTGCTCGCGGTCGCGCGACGCGTGGCGCAGTCGGTCGAGCAACAGTTCGGCGTCGCGCTCGAGCCCGAACCGCGCCTGGTCGGCGCGCGATTCTGAGTCCAGGGGTCGAGCCTGTGGATTACGCCCGCCTGGACGGGACCAAACGTTCGGACGCGCACTGATGCGTGCCCCGGACCGCACGGTCGGCCCCAACACGAACCGGTGTCGAGGCTTGCTTCAAAGCGCGACGTCCAAGCGCAGGATGAAGACCAGGGCGTCGTCCAGCGAGGGGTCCGTGCCGGGGTCGATCACGTACTGCAGGTCCGGCTGCAGCGCGAGGTGCTCGCCGAGCGGCACGCGCCAGGTCAGCTCCAGCGCCGTTTCCGCGGCGTCGGTCGCGATGCCGTCGGCACGCAGCGCCTCCCGATACGGATCGCCGTTGCGGGCGTGGGCCAGCGCGAAACCGATCGCGTCGTCGCGTCCGGGCAGCAGGCCTTCGTGCCGGACGAGGCCGGCGCCCAGGTAGCGGCCGATGCGCGAGACGTCGTCGTTGGCGAGCCCGAGGCGCGCATAGACGCTCCAGCGTTCCCCGAAACGGTGCTCGACCGAGCCGTACACGCCGTATTCAGGCTCACGATCCTGTCCTTCGAGCTTCGCGCGCGTGCGTGAGAAACCCCACGCACCGCCCTTCCACGTCGTCGTCGCCGCGGCGTGCTCGTATTCGAGCGCGAGCATCGTGCCGCCGGTGAACGGCGAGTCCGAGTACTCGCCGTCCGGGTCCGCCTCGACGTCGAGCGCGACCACGCGCCACAAACCGTGGTCGCCGGCGTCGTACTGCAGACGAACGCCGAACGCGGTACTTGGGAAGATCGACGGTCCCACCGCGCCGGTCTGCGCGATCTCCGTGCCGATGCCCTGGGCGCTGTTGAGGAACAGGCCACCGGCTTCGAGCGCGTCGAACTCGCTGTTGAAGTCGTAGCGTCCGGCCTTGAGCGTGAGTGCGTCGGTCAGCGGCACGTCGACCCAGGCCTGCAGCACGCGCGTGCCGTCGTCGGCGTCGACGTTGCTGACGGTCTGCAGGTCGCCGACCCAGTGCTCGGAAAGGCCCCCGCCGTAGACGTGCTGCGCCGAGAGGTGCAGCGCCAGCTCGCGCTGCCGCACGATCCACGCGTGGTCGAACGAAAGCTCGAGCAAGCCGGGCGCACGCTCGCCTTCGCGCAGGCCGCCGTCGAGCACCGCCGCGAAATCGGCGGTCCACGCGGCGCCGAATTCCGCTGCCCCGGCCGGGGCAGCCGCGATGACCGCGCCGGCGAACACGGCGGAGCGTCGCGCCAGGCCCCGGCGCGAGGCGCCGGGGCTCGCGTCGCGGGCGCGCACTCGTTCAGTCGCCCAGTGCGGACCGGAGCCCGGCGATTTCCTCGGCGCTCTCGAGCATCACGGTGCGCAGCGCCGGACCGTCGAGCGCGAGACGCTGGAACGCCGGCATGCCGCCGATCGACAGCTCGAGCAGTTCAGGACGGGCGTGGTAATCGGCGGCGCGGACGGCGACGAACAGCACGTCGACGAGGTCGCGCCGCGTCGCCTCGAAGCGGTCCGCCGTGTCCTGGTCGCCGATCGCCTCCGTGACGTGCTCGGGCAGGCCCCAGTTCTGCGCGATGGCCTTGCCGATATGGGCGTGCCAGTCGCGCATCACTGCGTCGCGCGCGGCGGCGTTGCGGAGGAACTCGCAGTGCTCGTCGCTGCGCGCGAGGATGTACACGCAGCCGACGTTGTGCAGCAGGCCGGCCAGCAGGGCTTCGTCCGGGCCCGCGGCGCGCGTGCGCTGGGCGAGCACCCGTGCCACCGCAGCGACCATCGTGCTCTTCTGCCAGAGCTGCGCGAGGTCCTGGCGGATGTGGCTCAGCGACTCGGCGGCGCGCAGCTGTGCGAGCGCATAGGCGAGCGCCGCGCTGCGCACGTTTTCCTGGCCCACGCGCGTGATGGCGAGCTTGAGGTCGGTGAGCGGCTTGCCGCCGCGGGCCAATGCAGCCGAGTTCGCAAGCGCGAGCATGCGTGCGGCGAGCCCCGCGTCGGAAACGATCACGCGGGCGATGCGCTCGTTGGTGACGTCCTCGTCGGCCAGCACCTCGCGCACCCGCATTGCCACTTCGGGGTACGCCGGCAGGTCCACGTGACCCTTGGTCAGCTCCGCGGCCAGCGACTGCACGAAGTCGAACGCCTTGCGGTAGACCGGCTGGCTGTCTTCGTGCAGGTCCTCGCGCGGCGTGCGCCAGGCGGCGTGCAGGTGGTCGGTTGCTCGTCGCATGATTGGTCGGCTCCCTTGTGTGTGACCCGGGGTTCAGGCCCGAGTCGCCACGCGCGATTGATACTCACTCGTACTCGTGGCCCAGGCCATGATGGCATCCGCGACCTGGGTCAGGGGTATGACACGATCGGCGGCGCCAAGTTTTACCGCGGAACCGGGCATGCCCCACACGACGGACGTGGCTTCGTCCTGTGCGATGGTCGGAGCGCCCGCGTCCTGCAGTTCCTTGAGTCCGCGCGCACCGTCGTCGCCCATGCCCGTGAGCAGGACGCCGAGCGCGTTGGCGCCGGCACTCTGCGCGACCGAACGGAACATCACATCGACCGCCGGGCGGTGACGATTGACGGGCGGCCCGTCGTTGAGCCGGCAGCGCCAGCGCGCGCCGTCGCGTTCGACGATCAGGTGGTTGTCGCCCGGCGCGATGTAGACGTGGCCGGGCACGATCAGCGTGCCATCGGTTGCCTCGGTGACGGACATCCGCGACACACCGTCCATGCGCCGCGCGAACGGGCCGCTGAACGCCTTCGGGATGTGCTGCGATATCACGATCGCGGGCGCGTCGGCCGGCAGGGCCTCGAGCACTTCGCGTATTGCCTCGGTGCCGCCGGTCGAGGCGCCGAGCGCGACGAGCCGGTCCGTCGTGCGGAACTGGCGGGTCGCCAACTGCGGCAGGACCGCGTCGGCGCTGAGCTTCGGCGGCGGCGACCCGGGCAGCGCGATGCCACCTCCGGTCGCGACGGTCGTCTCGCGCGGCACGCGCGCCGTGACGCGCGCCCGGGCGGCCGCACGCACCTTGCCGAGGATTTCCTCGCTGAACCCCGCGAGCGTGCCCGCGACGTCGACCTTCGGCTTCGCGACGAAGTCGAACGCGCCGAGTTCGAGCGCCTTCAGCGTCGTCTCCGCACCGCGCTCGGTCAGCGACGACACCATCACGACGGGCATCGGTCGCAAGCGCATGAGGTTGCGCAGGAACGTGAGCCCGTCCATGCGTGGCATCTCGACGTCGAGCGTGAGGACGTCGGGATTGAGCTCCTTGATCCTGTCGCGCGCGATGTACGGGTCGGCCGCGACGCCGACCACTTCGACGTCGGGCGCCTGCGCAAAGATCTCGCTGAGGATGCGACGCACGAGCGCCGAATCGTCGACGATGAGAACGCGGATGATCCTTCCTGCCGCCACGCTGCCGCTCCTAGAAAAGGTCGAGTTCGCCGGGCTTCGGCTGCCGTTCGATGGTGTCGAGGTAGCTGGCCTCGCGCCGCGTGAGCTCGCTGTCCGGCCGCTCGAGGCGCCGCACGCGCGCGCGCCCGGTCTTCGGGAAGTACTGGACCTGGCGCGGCCAGACGCCGCCGAGGTCCTCCGCGGCGACGATCAGCTTCTCGGCATGCATGAACTCACGCGCGAACTCGATGTTCTGGCGCCCGACGTCGGTGATGCCGGCGAGCACGCGTCCGCCGCCGAAGAGCTTGACCTCGAGCCGCGCGCGGTCCGCGCCGAGCTTGATGATGTTGCCGATCAGCTGTTCCATCGAGGCGGTGCCGTAGCGCGTCGCGGCACCGGAGAGGCCGTGCCAGTGGTCCTTTTCCTGCGCGGGCGGCCGCGGCAGCATGAAGTGGTTCATGCCGCCGATGCCGCTCGCGGGGTCGCGGATGCAGACCGAGACGCACGAGCCGAGCACGGTCAGCAGCACCTCGTCGTGACGCGTGACGTAGAAATCGCCCGGCACGAGCTTGGCGGCCCAGGCGTCGTGACGCGGGTCCCAGAAGCGGCGGATGTGCGAAAAGCCCGCGACCGCCTTCGGCGCGATGCGCTCGACGTCGGAAGGGTTGGCGTTCACGGGCCCTTCCGCTTGTAGACCGTGCGCCCGATCAGCTCGTAGCGCGTCGACACCTTGAACAGCGTCTCGGAATGGCCGAGGAACAGCGTCGCTTCCTGGCGCTGCAGTTCGGCCATGCGGTCGAACAGCCGTCGCTGTGCGTCCTTGTCGAAGTAGATCACGACGTTGCGGCAGAAGATGACGTCGAGCGGCCCCTTGATCGGCCACGGGTCCATCAGGTTCAGCTGCCCGAAGCTGATCAGGCCCTGCAGTTCGGGCTTCACGCGGACGGACTGGCCGTCGCCGCCGTCGAGGAACCAGCGGGCCTGCGTCGCGCGCGGCAGGTCGCGTACGCGCTCGGTCGAGTAGACGCCACGCCGCGCGTGCGCGACGCAGTTCGTGTCGAGGTCGGTCGCGAGCACCTTGACGTCGTAACCGGCCCACAGCGATTCCGTCTCGCGCAGCGTCATTGCGATCGTGTACGGCTCCTCGCCGGTCGAGCAGGCGGAGCACCAGATGCGGATACGCCGGGTCGCCGCGTTCGCCTTGACGAGTTCCGGGATGACCGTGCCGGCGAGGTACTCGAAGTGGTGCGGCTCGCGGTAGAACGACGTGAGGTTGGTCGTGATCGCGTTGATGAACTCCTGCATCTCTTCGGGATGCTCGTTCTCCACCAGCGCGATGTATTCGGCGAACGTCTCGAGCCGCAGCGCGCGCAGCCGGCGCACGAGCCGGCCATAGACGAGCTCGCGCTTCGCCTGCGACAGGCTGATGCCGGTCTTGGCGTGGACCAGAGTGCGCAGGTGGTTGAACTCCGCGTCGCTCAGGGCGAATTCCTTCGCCCTGGAGTACGCGGGGGCCTCGCTCGTCGACATGGGCTCGCGGTTCCTCTTATCGTCCGGTCAGTGCGTGCGGGCCGTCGCGGGCTCGGCCTCGATGCTGGTCGCGATCAGGCGATCGATGTCGAGCAGCATCACCATCTTGTCGGCAGCACTCGCCAAACCTGCAATCAGGGTCGGGTCGGCGAGCGCGCGGACCTGTGGCGGCGGCTGGATGTCGCTCGCCGCGAAGTGATAGACCTCGGAGACACCGTCGACGACGACGCCGACGGTCTTTTCGCCACGCGCGACGTGGACACGCACGACGATCACGACGTGCCCGGCGCCGAGCGCGACCTGCGGCAGGCCGAAGCGCGCGCGCAGGTCGACCACCGGCACCACGGTGCCCCGCAGGTTCATGACGCCGAGCAGGTGCCGCGGCGTGTGTGGCACGCGCGTGACGCCCTCCCAGCCCTTGATCTCCTGCACGCGCAGGATCTCGACGCCGTACTCCTCGCCGGCCAGCAGGAAGGTGAGGTATTGCGCCGCATCGGGCGGAGCCGCGGACTGGCCGGCATCGCCGCCCATGGCATGGATCGACTCGTTCGACGGTGTGCTCATGGTTCAGGTCCCCGTGGCCAGTGCGTAAGCGTGGCCGGGACGGACTGGGCGCGCGCCGCGCCCCTGGACGTCCCCTGCTTCACGCAGTCGGTAGCGTTCCACCATGGCGCGGAGGTTCTGCGCCTGCTCGACGATCGCCTCGGCGGCGGCGGCCGCTTCCTCGACCAGCGCCGCGTTCTGCTGCGTCACCTCGTCCATCTGCATCACGGCGCGGTTGACCTGCTCGATCCCGGAGCTCTGCTCCTGGCTCGCCGCGGCGATCTCGGCGACGATGTCCGTCACCTTCTTCACCGCCTGCACGATCTCAGCGAGCGTCTGTCCACTCTGGTCGACCAGCTTCGAGCCTTCCTCGACCTTGCCGACGGAATCCTGGATCAGCGCCTTGATCTCCTTCGCCGCCGTGGCCGATC
>DATMIB010000258.1:0-20912 GCA_035554635.1 Steroidobacteraceae bacterium
CGGCCTCGATCCGACGTTCGACCCGGAGAAACTCGGCATCGCCAACGCGGACCTGTGGCATGAGATCGGCAAGGGCCGGCATCCCGACGCGCCACGGGTTGGAGCTGCTCTGCCCGAGACGCCATAGGCCGACCTGAAAAAGTCGGCCGACGCGGCGGACGCGAAATGCAAGACGCCCGCTCTGCCTGGTCGCAGAGCGGGCGAAGTGCTTTGGAGCTGGACCCGCGCGAGCCGGTCTGCGGCTGCTATCGGAGGGCGCGAGGCCCGCAAATTCGTTGAGGACTCTTCAGGCCAACGTCAATCCTGCTTGACGATGGTGATCAGCGTGTCGTTCACCATCTTGCCGGTCTTCATGTCCATCCACGGGTTCTGCAGCGTCACGTGGTAGCCGCAACGGGACATGTTCTTTTTCAGTATCTCGTTGTATTCGTCCTTGCAGCCCGCCAGGAACGCGGCGGAGTCCTTGGTCGGCTCGCTCATGGGCTTCATGCCCGTCTGCTTGCTGTAGAAGCCGACCACCTTCGCCAGGGCATCAGTGGTGCGGTAGGCCGCGCCTTCCATACCCAGCGAGGTTCGGACGAACTCGGTGGTGGCCGCGTCGGGCTTCGCGCCCTGGTAAACCGGGATCTCCGCCTCCAGTGCGTCGCCGGCGAAAGCGCTGCTGGCCGCATGGAGACTCAGCGAAACGAGGGCGACGCCCAGGATCTTCTGCGTGGCACGCGCGTGCATCGTCAACGTGGACATTCTTCTTTTCCTTGTGAATGACAGTTGAAGAGCCCTCTGATTGAGGGCTCGGTTTTTATTCTTCGGAGTCTCCGCGCTGAATCTGTCGCGGTAGCAGGGCCATGACGCCCCGCCCGTTCACTCCCACTCGATCGTCGCCGGCGGCTTGCCCGAGATGTCGTAGGTGACGCGTGAGATCCCCGCGACCTCGTTGATGATGCGGCGGGCGCAGAGGTCGAGGAACTCGTACGGCAGCCGCGCCCAGCGTGCGGTCATGAAGTCGACCGTCTCGACCGCCCGCAGCGCGATCACGTAGTCGTAGCGGCGGCCGTCGCCCATCACGGCGACCGAGCGCACCGGCAGGAACACCGCGAACGCCTGGCTGGTCTGGTCGTAGAGGCCGTGCGCGTGCAGCTCGTCGATGAAGATCTTGTCGGCCTTGCGCAGCAGGTCGGCGTACTGCTTGGTCACCTCGCCGAGGATGCGCACGCCGAGGCCCGGCCCCGGGAACGGGTGACGGAACACCATCGAGCGTGGCAGGCCGAGCTCGAGCCCGAGCTTGCGCACTTCGTCCTTGAACAGCTCGCGCAGCGGTTCGACCAGCTTGAGCTTCATGTGCTCGGGCAGGCCGCCTACGTTGTGGTGCGACTTGATCACGTGCGCCTTGCCGGTCTTGGCGCCGGCGGACTCGATCACGTCGGGATAGATCGTGCCCTGCGCGAGCCAGCGCACGCCCTCGAGCTTGCTCGACTCTTCGTCGAACACCTCGACGAACAGCCGGCCGATGATCTTGCGCTTGCGCTCGGGGTCCACCTCGCCACGCAACGCATCGAGGAAGCGCTGCTCGGCGTTGACGCGAATGACCTTGACGCCCATGTGCTGGCCGAGCGTCTCCATGACCTGGTCGCCCTCGTTGGCGCGCAGCAGGCCGTGGTCGACGAAGACGCAGACGAGCTGGTCGCCGATCGCGCGGTGCAGCAGCGCCGCCACGACCGACGAGTCGACGCCGCCCGAGAGGCCCAGCAGCACCTTGTCGCTGCCCACCTGCTCGCGGACGCGTGCGATCGCGTCACTGATGATGTTGGCCGGTTCCCAGCGCGCCTCGCAGCCGCTGATCTCGCGCACGAAACGCTCGAGCATCCGCGTGCCCTGCAGCGTGTGCGTCACCTCGGGGTGGAACTGCACGGCGTAGTAGTGACGCGATTCGTCGGCCATCGCCGCGAGCGGCGCGTTCGGCGAGGCGCCCACCGGCACGAAGCCCGGCGGCACCTGCTCGACGCGGTCGCCGTGGCTCATCCAGACGTCGAGCACCGCGCGGCCCTGCGCGTCGCGGTGGTCGAACAGCTCGTCGAACAGACGGCACGGCGCGGTCTGCGTGACCTGCGCGTAGCCGAACTCGCGGTGGTCGCTGCCCTGCACACGGCCGCCGAGCTGGGCAGCCATGGTCTGCATGCCGTAGCAAATGCCGAGCACCGGCACGCCGGCCTCGAACACGGCCTGCGGCGCGCGCGGCCCGTTCTCCATCGTCACCGACTCGGGCCCGCCCGAGAGGATGATGCCTCGGGCGCCGAACGCCTTGACCTCGGCCTCGGCCATGTCCCACGGGTGGATCTCGCAGTACACGCCGCTTTCGCGGACGCGTCGCGCGATCAGCTGCGTGTACTGGGCGCCGAAATCGAGGATCAGGATCCGGTGTGCGTGGATGTCCGGCGGGCGTGCGACCTGGAGGGCTTCAGCTGACACGGTAATTCGGCGCTTCCTTGGTGATGGTCACGTCGTGGACGTGGCTTTCGCGCACACCGGCGTTGGTGATGCGGACGAACTTCGGCCGCGTGCGCATCTCGTCGATGCTCGCGCTGCCGGTGTAACCCATCGCGGCACGCAGGCCGCCCGCGAGCTGGTGCAGGATCGCGACGATGCTGCCCTTGTACGGCACGCGGCCTTCGACGCCTTCCGGCACGAGCTTTTCGATCTCGGCGGAGGCGTCCTGGAAATAGCGGTCGCGCGAGCCGTGCGCCTGCGCCATCGCGCCGAGCGAACCCATGCCGCGGTAAGACTTGTACGAAGCGCCCTGGTAGAGCTCGACCTCGCCCGGCGACTCCTCGGTGCCGGCGAAGAGCCCGCCCATCATCACGCAGTGCGCGCCGGCGACGATCGCCTTGGCGATGTCACCCGAGAAGCGCACGCCGCCGTCGGCGATCAGCGGCACGCCGAGCGGCGCGAGCGCCTCGGCCACGTTGGCGACCGCGCTGATCTGCGGCACGCCGACACCGGCGACGATGCGCGTGGTGCAGATCGAACCGGGACCGATGCCGACCTTGACGGCGTCCGCACCCGCGTCGACCAGCGCCAGCGCGGCCTCGCGCGTGACGATGTTGCCGGCGATGACCTGCTGCGCCGGGTACTTGGCCTTGATGCGCTTGACCGTCTCGATCACGCCACGCGAATGGCCGTGCGCGGTGTCGACGACGATCACGTCGACGCCGTTCTCACGCAGCGCCGCGACGCGCTCCATCGTGTCGGCGCCGGTGCCGACTGCCGCGCCAACGCGCAGAGCGCCGCGCTCGTCCTTGGAGGCGCGCGGGAATTCGGTCGCCTTCTGGAAGTCCTTGACCGTGATCATGCCCTTGAGCAGGAAGCTGTCGTCGACGACGAGCACCTTCTCGATGCGGTGCTTGTGCAGCAGCGCGAGCACTTCTTCCTTCGGTGCGTTCTCGCGCACGGTGATGAGCCGTTCGCGCGGCGTCATCACTTCGCTCACGGGTGCGTCGTAACGCGTCTCGAAGCGCAGGTCGCGGTGCGTGACGATGCCGACGGCGCGGCCCTCGCGCACGACCGGCACGCCGGAGATGTTCTTGGCACGCGTGAGCTCGAGCACCTCGCGGATGGTTGCCTCGGGCCGCACGGTGATCGGATCGTGGATGATGCCGCTTTCGAAGCGCTTGACGCGGCCGACCTCGCGCGCCTGCCCCTCGATGGTCATGTTCTTGTGGATGATGCCGATGCCGCCTTCCTGCGCCATCGAGATGGCGAGGCGGTGTTCGGTGACGGTGTCCATGGCGGCCGACACGACGGGCAGGTTCAGCTTGATGCCGCGCGTCAGTTGCGTGGCGAGGCTGACTTCGTGCGGCAGGACCTCGGAATAGGCCGGCACGAGCAGGACGTCGTCGAAGGTGAGAGCTTCCTCGAGAATTCGCAGCATTTGGCGACCCGGACCGTAAGGAAGCGCGGCATTGTACCCGCCCGGGCCGCCCCGCGTAAAACCGGCACCGGCGGGCCCTGTACGGGTGATCGGCGGCCTCCGCCGTCGAGCGGCCGACCGGGCCGGACGCCCGCGCCGCCCGGCCACACCCCCAAGAACGCCGGTTCCGCCCTGCTCGACCAAGGCGGATTGTCGCGGGGATCCGGTCTAGGTGCCCCTGCCGGCAAGCGTGACGGTCCGCAGCCCGCCGCCCCCGCCATTCACGGTCAAGGTCGCGGACTTGGCACCCGTCGTGGTCGGTTTGAAGCGCACCTTGATCGTGCAACTCGCCTGCCCGGCCAGCGAACTGCCACAGTCGTTCGTGGCGACGAACTGCCCGGGAGTCGAGCCCTGCAGCGCGATGCTGGTGACGGCGACGGCCGAAGTCGTGCGGTTCTCAACGGTGACGCTCCTGATGGCGCTCAGGGTCCCCACCGCCTGGTTGCCGAAGGCCAGCGCCCGTGGATCCAGTCCGAGCGACGTGCCGCGCAGGAAATAGGTGCCCGACCCGCCGCCCCGCGTGTCGTAGCCGTAGGCCAGGATGTCGCCGGCGTCGTTGATCTTCTCGGCGCTGACCAGCACGACGTAGGGCTCGAGTGGGTCGGCCGGGTCGATGAGGCTGTTGAGGTCGCGCATGCCTCGGCCGTCGTTGCGCCACAGGAAGGCGTGGCCTTGCTGGTTCGCGGTCGCCGCAGAACCGACGACCCAGCCATAGGCGTTGATGTCCCATGCGTCGCTGCTGGCGCCGCCGAGCGTGCCCAGGTCGCGCATAGGCCTGCCGTCGTTCATCCACGCGAAGGCGTGCCGCGTATCGTTGAGTTTGCGCACCGTCGTCGACGTCCCGACCACCTGCCCGCGGTCGTTCAGCGCATAGGGTTCACTGAGGAAGCCACCCAGCGTCCCGAGGTTCACCATGGCCGTGCCGTCGTTGCGCCACAGGAACGCGCGGTACGCGGCCGTCCCCACGCGCACATTGCTGCGCCCCGCCACCTGCCCGGAGGCATTGATGAAGTAGCCGAAGCTCTGGCTGCCGCCGAGCGTGCCGAGGTCCACCATCGCCGTGCCGTCATTGCGCCAGACGAAGGCGTGGTACTCGCGATTGTCCGGGTACGCCTGGTAGGAGTAGCCCGTCACCTGCCCTCTTGCATTGATGTCGCGGCCGAGGGCGGTGTTGCCGCCGAGGGTGCCGATGTACTGCAGCGGACGGCCATCGTTCATCCACACGGCAGCGCGACCGTCGACGTTGACGACGACCTGGCCCGCATCGTTGAGGCCGGAGACGCTCGTGGCGATGCCGAAGTTCTTTGCCGGCGTGCCGTCGTTCCGCCACAGGAAACTCCATTGATTGCCGGCGTCGTCGAATTTCCGAACCTCCCCGGCGACCTGTCCACTGGCGTTGACGTAGTAGCCCGTGCCATAGCCTTCCGCGATGCCGAGCGCGCCGATGTCGACCATCCGGGTGCCATTGTTCTTCCACAGGAAGGCGTGCTGTGCAGCGTCGCCCGCGGTCGCACTGGAACCCGTGACCTGCCCCCGTTCGTTGAGGTTGATCCCGGTGGACCCGCTGCCGCCGAGCGTGCCGATGTCCGTCACGCGATATTTGGGATCGGTGCTGGCCGCTGTCGCGGCGCCTGCAATGCCGAGGAGCAGGAACGTAAACACACAGGGTCGTGCGGCGCCGGCGATGCGGCAGCAGGCACGCTGGAGCGAACCATGACGCGTGAATTCACTCATGGGCCACCTCCGTGTGGCTCGAACTCACGACGCAGCACTGCATCGTCGTCGATGCTCGCTGCGCCGAATACCATGATGACGGTCTCGCTGGTCTTGCCTCCCTGTCAGCGCGAAGATTTGCAACCGGGCGGCAGCTGCGCTGACTCGCGGTCACCCGCTTTTCGTCGTCAAGGTGCGCCGGGAGTCAGTGCGCGTCAACAGCAGCGTCGTCACGGTCGGTGGGTGCGAATGCGTCGCCTGACCGCGCCCGATCCCCTAGAATCAGCCGATGCCGGACACCTGGTTCGACCACGAGCACGACGCGCCGCCGTCGCGCGACATCCTCTCCATTTCCCAGCTCAACGCGCAGGCGCGGATGCTGCTCGAGCGCGGCCTCGGCTCGGTCTGGCTCGAAGGCGAGATCTCGAACCTCGCGCGCCCCTCCTCCGGCCACTGGTACTTCTCGCTCAAGGACGAAGGCGCCCAGGTCCGCTGCGCGATGTTCCGCAGCAAGGCGATGCTCGTCCGTTTCCCCGTGCGCGACGGCGCCCGCGTCATCGCCCGGGGACGGGTGAGCCTGTACGAGGCCCGCGGCGAATTCCAGGTCGTCGTCGAGCACCTCGAGGAAGCCGGAGAAGGCGCGCTGCGACGACGCTTCGAGGAGTTGAAGCGCAAGCTGCTGGCCGAGGGCCTGTTCGAGGCCGACCGCAAGCGCAAGCTGCCGACGCTGCCGCGCCGCATCGGCGTCGTGACCTCGCCCACCGGCGCCGCGCTGCGCGACATCCTGCACATCCTGCAGCGGCGCTTCCCGGCCGTGCCGGTGCTGGTCTACCCGACCGCCGTGCAGGGCGAATCGGCGCCGCGCGAGATCGTCGAAGCGCTGCGGCTGGCCGGCCAGCGCGCCGAGTGCGACGTGCTGATCGTCGCGCGCGGTGGCGGCTCGCTCGAAGACCTGATGGCGTTCAACGACGAGGCGGTTGCGCGCGCGATCGCGGCCTGCACGATTCCGGTGATCAGCGGCGTCGGCCACGAGACCGACTTCACGATCGCCGACTTCGTCGCCGACGAACGGGCCCCGACGCCCTCGGGCGCCGCCGAACGCGCCGTGCCCGATCGCGCCGAGTACCTGCGTGCGCTCGGGGCCTTGTTTCGCAACGTCGACGGCGCGATGCGGCGCAAACTCCAGGTCCTCCGGCAGGTGCTGCGCCAGCACGAACGCGGGCTCGATCGCGCGCACCCCGGCGCGCGCTTGCGTCAGCACGCACAACGTCTCGACGAACTGGAGCAGCGGCTGCAACGCGCCGCGCAACGCCGTCTCGACCGCTCGCGCGTGCGGCTCGCCAATGCCGAAGCCTTGCTCGGCCGCAGCAGCCCGGCACGACGACTCGCGGCCCTACGGCTGCGGCTCGATGCGGCCCAGCGACGACTGCCCGCCTGCATGCATCGCCGGCTGCAACAGGCCACCGAGCGCTGGCAGCGCTCGGCGCGCACGCTGCATGCCGTGAGCCCGCTCGCGACGCTCGATCGCGGTTACGCGATCGTGCTCGGCCCGGCTGGTCACGTCGTCACCGACTCGTCGCAGCTTGCCCCCGGCGGCCGCATCGAGACGCGGCTCGCGCGCGGCGCCGTGCGTGCGACCGTGACGGACGTGCTCGCGGCGACCGACCTCAAGGACACTCCGGCATGACGCGTCGAGCCTCCTGTCGCCGCGCGGCACTCGTCGCCGCCGCGCTGTTTACGCTCGGCGTCCTGCAGGGCACGATCGCCATGCCCGTCGCCACCGCAACGGCCGCCACCGCCGTGCCATTGCCCGCGGACACGCGCGTGCCGGGCGGCGTCGCGTTGCTCGACCTCGGCACGGCCGTCGATCCGCCGGGCCTCGTCTACTTCGGCGCCTATCGCGTGCCGGTCGTGCACGACGGCGCTTCATGGAAGGCCGTCGTCGGCATCCCGCTTGCCACACCGCCCGGGCCCCAGGTCGCGCGACTCGTGACGCCGACGCCCGAAGACACCGACGTCGAACTGCCGTTCGAAGTCGGCCCCAAGAGCTATGCGGAACAGCGGCTCACGGTCGAACCGCGCAAGGTCGACCCATTGCCGCAGGACCTCGAGCGCATCGAGGCCGAATCGGCGCGCTCGGAGGCGGCGCTCTCGACCTACAGCGAGGATCTGTTCCCGACGTGGCGCTGGCAGGCGCCCGTCGCGGGCAAGCGCTCGAGCTCGTTCGGGCTGCGTCGCGTCTTCAACGACCAACCGCGCAACCCGCACAGCGGCATGGACATCGCCGCTGCGACCGGCACGCCGATCCGTTCGCCGGCCGCCGGCCGCGTGGTCGAAGCCGGCGACTTCTTTTTCAACGGCGCGACCGTGTTCGTCGACCACGGCCAGGGCGTGCTGACGATGTACTGCCACCTGAGCCGCATCGACGTGAAGGTCGGCGACGCGGTGAAGGCCGGCCAGACGCTGGGCCTCGTCGGTGCGACCGGACGCGTGACCGGGCCGCACCTGCACTGGGGCGTCGCGGTCAATCGTGCGCTGGTCGATCCCGCGCTGTTCCTTGCCGCGAGCGAGCCCTGAACTCGCCGCGCACTTGGAGACGCAGCCCGGTCTCGCTCGCGCGCCGTGCGCACGCACGAGCCCGGACCGTGCCCGCTACATACCCTTGCCCGTCAACGTGACGTTCCTGGGCGAGGTCTGCCCGCCCGCCGTGATGACCAGCAAGGCCGACAACGGTCCCTCGAGCTTCGGCACGAAATAGACGTCGATCGTGCACGACTGGCCGGGGCCCAGTCCGGACGCGCAGTTGTCGTTACGGACGAACTGGCCGGGTCGTGGGCCGGCGAGGTCGAAGCGATATGGCAACGGCAGGTTGCCCAGCCCCGTGTTGGTGATCGTGACGAAATGGACGTCGCTGGCCGACCCGACGGCGACGCCGCCAAACGCGATCGACGTGGGCGCAACCGAGAACTGGCCCGGCACACCCGTGCCCGTGAGCGGGCGGTCACGCACTTCGTCCTTCGGCCCGCCGATCACGCGCAGCTTCGCCGTCTTGTCGCCGAGCGTCGTCGGGTTGAAGGCGACATGGATCACGCAGGTTTGCCCGACCGGCACGGCGATGCCACACGTGTGGCTCATCGCAAACGATGCGACGTCGCGGCCGATGAGGCGTGCGGTGAACGGCAAGGGCACGTTGCCGAGATTCTCGAGCTTGAACCTGCGCCACACCAGCGTGTCGACGGTCTGCACGCCGAAGTCCTGGAACTTCGGCAGCAGCGACCACTGCACGTTCTCCGGCCCCGAGGAGGGCCCACCGGTCTCGTGGGCGTACACGTCGTCGATCGCGTTGGAGTCGCGGGGCGCGAGATTCCTCGCCGTGGAGATGAAGGCAACGAACTGCCCGTCCGCGTCGATTGCCGGCAGTCGGCTTTCGCCGGCGCCCTGTGCGCCGTCCGAGGCGACGCTGGCGCGCTCCGTCGTGCCCGCCGCGAGGTCGCGCAGGAAGACATCCGTCAGGCCATTGCTGTCGCGCGGGACGAGGTTCGTCGCAAACGAGGCAAACGCGACGGAGCGGCCGTCTGCGCTGATCACCGGCTCGAAGCAGGTCGAGTTTGCCTGCTCGCCCGACGTCGAGACGCTGGCGCGTACGGTGGTCGCTGTCGTCCGGTCGCGCACGAACACGTCCGCAATGTCGTTGGTGTCGTTCGCGACCAGGTTGCTCGCGCCCGACACGAAGGCGACATAGCGGCCGTCGCCGCTGAGGGATGCGCTGCCCGCACCGCCGTTCGCCTGGCCGCCCGCGGGCGTCACGTCGACGCGCTCGGTCACGCCGGTCTGACGGTCACGGACGAACACGTCGAACACCCCGTTGGTGTCGCCAGCGACGAGATTGGTTGCTTCCGAATCGAAGGCGACGTAGCGACCGTCGCGACTGATCGACGGCTGCCACGAAATCCCGAAGTTGGCCTGCTGGCCGCCCGACGTCAGGTTGACCCGCTCGGTCGTGTGCGTGGATCGGTCGTGGACGTAGATGTCGGACGAGTTGTTGGTGTCGTTGGCGACCAGGTTGCTCGCCTGCGTGACGAACACGACGAACCGACCGTCCGGGCTGATCCCCGGCTGGAAGCTCTGGTAACGCGTGGTCTGCTGCCCGCTCGAACTCACGTTGACGCGCTCGGTGACGCCCGTCTGGCGGTCGTGGACGAAGATGTCGAGCTGGCCGTTGGTGTCGTCCGGCACGAGGTTGGTCGCGTACGACGTGAACACGACGAACCGGCCGTCGCCGCTGAGTTGCACGAACTCGCTGCCGTCGTCGGCCTGGGCACCGCTCGATGAGATGTTGACGCGCTCGACCGTCCCGTTCCACCGGTCCCGGACGAAGACGTCGGCCGCACCGTTCGTGTCACCGGTGACGACCGGCGCATACGAGATGAATGCCACGAACCGCCCGTTGTCACTGATCGCGGGCGCATAGGCGCCGACGGCGGTGCCAGCCGACCCGAACGAAATCAGTCCGGTGTCGCCGGGCGCGGCCCGCGCGAGGCCAGGCCAGGCGCCGAGCGCCACGCACTGCAACGCCACCGACGCACACGTGGCACCGACGCGACTGTGGCAACGCATGGCAACACTCCTGTCGCCGGCGAGGGTGCGGCCATGTAGCGCTTGCGCCCGATGTCGCGCAAGCGTGCAGCAGGCGACGTGCAGCAGGCTGCGTTCAGCTGGTGCGCAGCGCGTCGCGCCGTAGCCACATGCTCGAGGCGCGCTCTGCATCGACCAGTTGACGTGAGACGGCGGGCCGGGCTTGCGGGTGAACGCCGGGAAACGCGTCGGTGTCGCCGCGGCTCAGTCGGCCGCGATCTTCTTCAGGAAGTTGCCGATCGCGGGTTCGAACCGCGCGTAGTCGACCAGGAACGCGTCGTGGCCCTGCGGCGACGGGAACGCGTGGAACTCCACCTCGCGACCGGCGGCGCGCAGGGCGTCGACGAGTTGCTGCTGCTGGTCGATCGTGTAGAGCATGTCGGACTCGACGCCGAGCACGAGCGTGCGCTTCATGCGGAAGCGTGCGAACGCCTCGGCCAGCGAGCCGCTGCCGTGCTCGGCCAGGTCGAACTGGTCCGAGGCGCGCGACAGGTACAGGTAGGCGTTGGCGTCGAAGGTGTCGGCGAAGCGCTGGCCCTGGTGCTCGAGATATGACTCGACCTCGAACATGGGCCGGAAGTCCCCGGCAAACCCCGCGGTTTCCGGCACGCGACGGCGGCCGAAACGCTGGTCCCACTCCTCGTGCCCGCGGTACGTGATCGTGCCGAGCTTGCGCGCGAGTCGCAGGCCCTGCCGCGGCCCGCGACCGGGCTCGTAATTGCCGCCGCGCCACGCCGGGTCGCTGCGCACGAGTTCGCGCTGCAGCGAGCGCAACGCGATCGCGAACGGGCCCGCGGCCGCCGCGCCGGAGATCGAGATCATGTTCTCGGTCATCTCGGGGTACTGCACGGCGAACGCGAGCACCGTGACGCCACCGAGCGACGGCCCGATCACGCACTTGACGCGTTCGATGCCGAGCTGGCGCAGCACTTCGCGCCCACCGCGCGCGATGTCCTCGACCGCGATCTCGGGGAAGTTGATGCCGAAAGTCCTGCCGGTGCGCGGGTCGATCGACGCCGGCCCGGACGAGCCGAACGGGCTGCCGAGCGAGTTGACGCAGACGACGAAGAAGCGGTTCGTGTCGATGGCCTTGCCGGGGCCGATCATCGGCTCCCACCAGCCCGGCTTCGGGTCCGCCGGCGACGAGGCCGCGTGCGCCGACGGCGACAGTCCCGTGAACAGCACGACGGTGTTGTCGCGGGCCGCGTTGAGCGCGCCCCACGTCTCGTAGGCGATGACGGGATTCTCGATCACGCCGCCGCGATACAGGCGCAGCGGTTCGTCCAGGATCGCGAGCCGCGTGGCGGGCAGGTCGTGGGTTGCAGCGGGAGTTCTGGCGAGGGCCATGAGCATGTCTCGCAGTCTAGACCCGGCCTGCCGGGGGGCAAGGCTCAGAGGATAGCCGGTCAGAACCGTCGGTTATGAGAGTGCTGCGGCGAGCCGACCGGTCCGTGTCGCCCAGCCGCAGCCGGGCCTGCCGCCCGGATCGCCGTCCGCACGCGTCGGGCATGACGAAGCCGTGCAGCGACCGGCTCCGAGGCGGGCCGCCAACCTCAGCGCTTGCCGCCCTTCTTGCCGCCCTTGACGCGCGCCATCAGGCGCTTGCGGCTGCGAACCTGCCGCGGCGTCAGCGGGTTGCGACGGCCGGCGAACGGATTCTCGTCGGTGCGGAACTCCACCCGCATCGGCGTGCCCTTGAGCCGGAACACCTCGCGGAAGTGGTTCTCGAGGAAGCGCCGGTAGGCATCCGGGACGTGCTGCGTCTGGTTGCCGTGGATGACGACCACCGGCGGGTTGCGCCCGCCCTGATGCGCGTACCGCAGCTTGATGCGTCGACCGCGGACCAGCGGCGGCTGGTGGATGGTCATCGCCTGCTCGAGCGTGCGCGTGAGCTCCTTGGTCGGCAACTCGCGCATCGCGGCGCGGTACGACTTCAGCACCGACTCCATCGTCTCGCCGACGCCGGTGCCGTGCCGTGCGGAAATGAAGTGCACGTGCGCGAACCGCAGGAAGTCGAGCCGCAGGTCGAGGCCGTCGCGGATCGCGTTGCGCTGGTCCTGCGGGATGCCGTCCCACTTGTTGACCGCGATCACGAGCGCGCGGCCCTGCTCCGCGACGATGCCGAGCAGGCTCGCGTCCTGTTCGGCGACGGTGTCGTGCGCGTCGAGCACGCCGATCACGACGTGCGCGCGGTCGATCGCCTGCAGCGTCTTGACGACACTGAACTTCTCGATCGCCTCGTCGACACGCGCGCGGCGGCGCACGCCGGCGGTGTCGATCAGCACGTACGGGTGGCCGTCGCGCTCGAACTCGACTTCGACCGTGTCGCGCGTCGTGCCCGGCTGGTCGTACGCGATCACGCGTTCCTCGCCGATCAGCCGGTTGATCAGCGTCGACTTGCCGACGTTGGGACGCCCGACGACGGCGACGCGGATCGGATCGCGGTCAGTGGCCTGCGCCGGTTCCGCCTCTTCGGGCTCGGCGCGTTCGAGGCCCTCGAGCGCACGGTCGAGCATGGGCTCGAGACCCTGCTGGTGCGAGGCCGAAATCGCGATCGGTTCGCCGAAGCCGAAGCGGTGGAAATCCGCCTGGGCCATCTCGTCCTCGACGCCCTCGGCCTTGTTGGCGACGACGAGCACCGACTTGCCGCTGCGACGGAGCACGTCGGCGACGTGCTGGTCCTGCGGCGTCCAGCCGGCGCGAGCGTCGACCACGAACAGCACGCGGTCGGCCTCCTCGACGGCCTTGAGCGTCTGCTCGGCCATGAGCTTTTCGATGCCGCCCGGCGTCGACTCGACGAGGCCACCCGTGTCGATCACGACGCAGGAATGCCCGGCGAGACGTCCGTAGCCGTACTTGCGGTCGCGCGTGAGCCCGGGCACGTCGGCCACGAGCGCATCGCGCGTGCGCGTCAACGCATTGAAGAGCGTCGACTTGCCGACGTTGGGACGACCGACGAGTGCGATGACGGGCAACACATCAGGTTCCCGGCTTGTCGCCCACGCGATACGCGACGATGCGACCGCCGTCGTCGATCGCGTAGACGCGACCGTCGACGACGACCGGGGCTGCGCTGATGCGCGACTTGCCCGGCCGTTCGCGTGCCACGAACTTGCCCGAGTCGCGGTCGAGCCAGTGCAGGTAGCCCTCGAAATCCCCGACCACGACCGCATTGCCGACCACGGCCGGCGCGCCGAGCCCGCGCCGGGCGAGCCCTTCCTGCTGCCAGAGCTGCGTGCCGTCACGACGCCGCAGCGCCGTGACGTAGCCTTCGGAGGTCGACACGTAGAGCTGGTCGGCGTCGAGCGCGAGCCCGCGATAGCTCGACAGGTCGCGACTCCACCAGACCTGCCCCGTGTCGAGCGCGAACATCACGGCGCGGCCCTGGTAGCCGACGGCGTAACCGTCGTCCCCTTCGATGTGGACCGCGCTGTCGACGTCGGCCAGCCGTTCGAGTTCCGAACGGCCGTGCGGCGTCGTCACCTGTGCCTGCCACGCAATGTCGCCCGTGCCGAGCGCGTACGCGACGACCTTGCCGGAATCGAACCCCGCGAGCACCGACTCGCCGGCGAGCACCGGCGGCGACGTGCCACGCAGCGACAGGCGCGGCACCGGTTCTTCGGCGCTCCACAGTTCCTTGCCGTCGGCCGCGTCGAGCGTGCGCACGCGACCGTCGACCGTGCGCACGACCACGCGAGTCGCCGTGACGAGCGGTGCGGCGAGCACCTCGCCGTTGACCTTGACCTTCCAGAGCGGTTTGCCGGTCTTGTCGAGCGCGACGACGGCGCCGTCGCTGGTGCCGACCGCGACGACATTCCCCCCGACGCCCGGGCCGGCCGACAGGTCGGCCTTGGCATCGTGTTTCCACTTCGTGCGACCGGTGGCCGGGTCGAACGCCTCGACCCCGCCGTCACGCGACGCCGCGTAGAGCGTGTCGCCGTCGAGCGCCAGCCCGAGCGCGAGCCGCAGCGTCTCGCCGTCACCGCCGACTTTCGCGGACCACAGCTTGCGGACCTCGAGCGTCGGCTTGAGGTCGATCAACTCGGCCGGCGGCTCGACGTTCTTGTCCTTGTCGCAACCCGCCACGAGCAGCAGCGTGGACGCGCAGGCCGTGACGAGCGCCGTCCGCGCCCACTGCCTCATGGCGTCGCACCGCCCGTCGCGGCAGGCTCGCCGGCCGGCGTCGCCGCCGGAGCCGTCGCTGCCGGTGCGGCGGTCGATGCGACCGTCGCGAGCGAATCGCGCTTCAGCTCGACGTAACGCGTATCGATCGCCGGGCCTTCGCCCGTGTTGTCCGTCGCGAGCGCCGTCTCGTATTCCTTGCGCGCCGCCGCGGCGTCGCCCTTGGCCGAGAGGATGTCGCCACGGATCTCGTGGTAGACGGGCGCAAAGGCGCCGGCCTTGGCCACGTCGAGCAGCGCGAGCGCCTCGTCGTGCTTGCCCTGCTCGGCCAGCACGCGGGCCAGGCGCGTCAGCGCGACCTGCCGCAGCTGCGGGTCACGCGAGCCGTCGGCGACAGTGCGCAGGCGCTTCGCCGCGTCGTCGTACTTGCGCTGGTCGACCAGCGCGCGCGCCAGCGCGAGGTCCGCCTGGTCGGCGTAGGCCGACTTCGGGTTCTGTCCGCGCAGGTCGTCGGCCTGCTTGGCCGCTGCCGTCGCGTCGTTCTTGCCGAGCGAGTCGAGCACCGACATGTAGGCGCTCTCGTCGCGTTCGGCCGACTGCCACTTGGCCTTGTGCCAGTACTGCCAGGCCGCCAGTGCACCGAGACCGAGCGCGATGCCGCCGACGATCCAGAGCCAGTTCTCGGCCCACCAGCGGCGCAGTTGTTCTTCGCGTTCGTTGTCTGAAAGGTCTTCCACGTCGATCTCCACTGCGGCCGCCGTCGGCCGCGTCGTTGTATTCCAATTATGCCGGTTCCGCCGCGACGGCCCGGGCCAGATCCGTCGCCAGGGCGTCGAACGCCACCTCGCGCTGGCCCTCTTCGCTGCGCAGTGCCTTCACGGCCGCCACGCGGCGTGCGGCCTCGTCGTCGCCCACGATCACCGCGTAGCGGGCGCCGCTCTTGTCGGCGCGCTTGAGCTGCGACTTGAAGCTGCCGCCGCCGCAATTGACCTCGACCCGCAACGGCGGTGTCGCGTCGCGCAGCCGTTCGACCAGGCCGAGCCCGACCGCTTCCGCCGCGGCGCCGGCCAGCACCAGGTACACGTCCGGGCGCCCTTCGTCGCCGACCAGGCCCTGCAGCCGCATCAGCTCGACGATGCGCTCCTCGCCGAGCGCCCAGCCGATCGCCGGCGTGGGCTCGCCGCCCAACTGCGCGACCAGGCCGTCGTAGCGGCCGCCCGAACAGACGGCGTCCTGCGAGCCGAGGTCGGTCGTGACCCACTCGAACACCGTGCGCGAGTAGTAGTCGAGGCCGCGCACCAGCCGCGGGTTGACCACGAAGTCGATGCCGGCCGCCTCGAGCTGCGTGCACAGCGTGGCGAAGTGCGCGGCGGACTCCGGGTCGAGGTGGTCGGTGATCGACGGCGCGCCGCGGATGACCTCGGCCATCGCCGGGTTCTTGCTGTCGAGGATGCGCAGCGGGTTGCCTTCGAGCCGGCGCGTGCTGTCGGCGTCGAGCGTCGCCGCGTGCGCGCGGAAGTACTCGACCAGCTTGGCGCGGTAGACCGCGCGCGACTCGGCCGTGCCGAGCGAATTGAGGTTGAGCTTCAAGCCGCGCAACCCGAGCCGGCGCCACATGCGCGCGGTCATCATGATCAGCTCGGCATCGACGTCCGGGCCGGGGAAGCCGAGCGCCTCGACGTCGATCTGGTGGAACTGGCGGTAACGCCCTTTCTGCGGCCGCTCGTAGCGGAACATGGGGCCCATGCACCAGACCTTCTGGCGCTGGTTGTGCAGCAGGCCGTTCGAGATCGCGGCGCGGACGATGCCCGCGGTCGCCTCGGGCCGCAGCGTGAGCGAGTCGCCGCCGCGGTCCTCGAACGTGTACATCTCTTTTTCGACGATGTCGGTGAACTCGCCGATCGAGCGCTTGAAGAGCTCGGTGCGTTCGAGCAGCGGCAGACGGATCTCGCGGTAGCCGTACTGCGCGAAGGTCTCGCGCGCGACGCGTTCGAGCTGTTGCCACGCCGAGGTCTGCTCGGGGAGCACGTCGTTCATGCCGCGGACGGCCTGCAGGGTTTCGCTCATCGTTTGCTCGTTCGTGTCGGGGCGGGCGTTCAGCGCAGGGTGCCGTCGGCGCCGACGCTGAACCGCGCGACGGCGCCCGTGGCGGCCGGCGGCGGGATGGCGCGGCCGTTGATCGTGATCGCGACGGCCGGCGCGTTGCCGAGCGTGACGCTGAGCGGCGCCGTCGCCGTCACCGTGCGTTCGGTGCCGGTCTTGCCGAGGTCGTAGACCACGGCCTTGCCGGAACCGTCGAAAATCTCGACCCACGAGTCGCCGCTGAACCGCAGTTGCAGGCTCACCTGACCGGGGCCGGTCGGCACGACCGTGCTGGCGGGGGCAGCGGACGGTGCGGGCGTGCCCGATGGTGTGCCGGGAGCAGTGGCAGGCGCGCCTGCTGGCGTCGTGCCAGCGGGCGCCGTCGTGATACCCGGGGTCCCCACCGCTGTGCCTTGCGATGCCCCGGTTGTGCTGCCGGGTGCCCCGGCAACCGGTGCGGTCGCGCCGTCGACGACGGGCGCGGGTGGCGAGTCGATCGCCGCCGACCCGGGCGAAGCGGCCGGCGACAGCGAAGTGCCCGGCACGTCGAGTGGCGTGTCGAGCGCGGTTTCCTCGGCCGTCTTCGGCGACCACGGCAAGCCGTGCTCGGACAGGTAGGCGATCAGCGCGGCCGCGAGCAGGAACGCGGCCATGCCGCCGACGACCAGCGGCCACCGCGGGCGACCGCGCACCGGCCCCATTTCGATGCGCGCCTTCGGCACGAGCGTCGGCTCGTCGATGTGCTGCTTGGAGTGCTCGTAGGCCGCGAGCACTTCGTCGACGTCGAGCTCGAGCAGGCTCGCGTAGCGGCGCAGGTGGCCCTTGACGAACACCGGCGCGCCGAGCGCGGCGAAGTCGTTCGCCTCGAGGATCGCCACCACCGTCGGGTCGAGGTTCAGCATCTCGGCGGCCTGCTGCTCGGTCAGGCCGCGCACTTCGCGCTCGCGCCGCAGGCGTGCGCCCGGGCTCGACGGGAGCTCGGTGACTTCGACCTCGGACGGGTTCATGGCTTGGCCTGTTCCTCGTCGAACAGCTGGCCGGCCTCGGCCGACATCGGGAACTCGTCCTTGATCCGCTGCGCGTAACGCTGCGCCTGGGCGGAATCGCCGAGGCCCATTTCGATGCGGCGGCCGAGCATCAGCGTCGACGGCGTCACGGTCGCGACCGCGCTGTAGCGCTCGAGGAAGGCGCGGGCCTGCAGGCCGTTGTTCGCGGCCAGCGACACTTCGGCCATCTGCAGCAACGCCTCGGCCTGCTTCGGATTGGTGGCGAGCGCGCGGCGGAAATACTGTTCGGCCTCCTGCGGCCGCTGGTTCGCGCGCGCGCATCGGCCGGCGTTCGTGTACGCCACGTCGGGCGTGCGGTTGAGCGGGCTCGCCGCGGACTGCAGCAGGAACTGCTCACCGCGCTTGTAGTCGCCGTAGCGGCACAGGTAGACGGCGGCGTTGTTGAGCACGTCCGGGTCGTCCTTGCCGAGCTTGACCGCCTGCTCGAAGTGCGTCTGCGCCTTGCGCCGGTTGTTGAGGCGATCGTAGATGATGCCGGCGGCCATCTGCGTGCGCGCCGTGCGCGAGTTCTGCGTCAGCGCCTTTTCGATCTTGTCGCGCGCGGCGGCAAGGTTGCCTTCGCGCATGTAGGCCAGCGCCAGTTCGGTGTTCGCGACCGCGGCCTGCTCGATGTTCTTGGACTGCGCCACCGCGGGCCCCGCCCACGTGGCGGAGGCGATGGCGAGCGCGCACACCGCGAGCACGAAACGACGCTGGCTCATTCGCGCACCACCTCGATCGGAAACTTCTTGTCGCGCAACCGGTTCATGACGCGGTCGTTGACGCGACCCGCGAGCTGGCCACAGGCGGCGTCGATGTCGTCGCCGCGCGTGCGACGGATCGTCACCATGACGCCACCCCTGATCAGCAGGTCGCGAAAGCGCTCGACGGCCTCGTCGGTGGAGCGCTTGTAGCGCGTGCCGGGAAACGGGTTGAACGGGATCAGGTTGACCTTGGCCGGGTGGCCGCGCAGCAGCTTCGCCAGCTCGCGCGCGTGCTCGGGCTTGTCGTTGACGCCGTCGAGCATCACGTACTCGAACGTCACGCTGCGCGCGTTCTGCTTCTCGACGTAGTGCCAGCAGGCTTCGAGCAGGTCCTTGATCGGGTGACGGCGGTTGATCGGCACGATTTCGCTGCGCAGCTCGTCGTTCGGCGCGTGCAGCGACACGGCGAGCGCGACGTTGGTCTCGTCGGCGATGCGGTACATCTGCGGCACGAGCCCCGAGGTGCTGACCGTGACGCGGCGCCGCGAAAGGTCTAGTCCGAGGTCGTCCATCATCACTTCGGCCGCGGGCACGACGTTGCGATAGTTCGCGAGCGGCTCACCCATGCCCATGAAGACGACGTTGGTGATCACGCGGTCGCCGTCGGGCGAATAGCCGAGCTCGCGGTTCGCGAGCCACACCTGCCCGACGATCTCGGCGGTGTTCAGGTTGCGGTTGAAGCCCTGCGCGCCGGTCGAGCAGAACTGGCAGTCCATCTGGCAGCCGACCTGGCTCGAGATGCAGAGCGTGCCGCGGCCCGGCTCCGGGATGAACACCATCTCGATCGCCTGGCCGCCCTCGAACCGCAGGGCCCACTTGCGGGTGCCATCGGCCGAGACCTGCGAACTGAGGATCTCGGGCGTGCGGATCTCGGCGATTTCAGCGAGACGACGACGGAACTCCTTGCCGAGGTCCGTCATCGACTCGAAATCGCCCACGGCGCGCTTGTAGATCCACTTGAACAGCTGGCGTGCGCGGAACGGCTTTTCCCCCATGCCGATGACGAACGCCTCCAGCCCGGACCGCGTGAGGCCCAGGAGGTTGGTGCGTTCGACCGGGGGTGTCGTCGTTTCGCTCATGCCGGCTTGGACAGCGCGCCGCGGTGCGAGTTTGCCAGCGCCTCAGCGCGGGCAGATCTCCGTCTCGGCGAAGAAGAACGCGACTTCGCGCGCGGCGTTTTCGAGGCTGTCCGAGCCGTGCACCGTGTTGGCGTCGATGCTGGCGGCGAGGTCGGCGCGGATCGTGCCCGGGGCGGCCTTCTTCGGGTCGGTGGCGCCCATGATGTCGCGGTTCTTCGCGACGGCGTTCTCGCCTTCGAGCACCTGCACCATCACCGGGCCGGAGGTCATGAACGCGACGAGGTCCTTGAAGAACCCACGCTCGCGATGGATGCCGTAGAACGCTTCGGCCTGGGCCTGCGTCAGCTGGATCATGCGTGCGGCGACGATGCGCAGACCGGCTTTTTCGAAGCGGTTGTAGACGTCGCCGATGACGTTCTTCTTGACACCATCCGGCTTGACGATGGAAAGCGTGCGTTCGAGGGACATTGCGGATCCTTGGGATTGTTGCTGGGCGGGCGCGGCCCGCCGCCACGACTGACGACGCGGCCCACGGCGCGGACCCGCACGGGTGCGGGCGCCGGCGACGGGGGCCGACCAAAAACGTAACGGCGAAGTATACCCCGGCCGGGCGAGCCCGACCAGAAACTACAGCCCGGACGGGCAGTTAGACGTTGAAGCTCTCGCCGCAGCCGCACTCGCCGCGCACGTTCGGATTGCGGAACTTGAAGGCCTCGTTGAGGCCGGTGCGGACGAAGTCGATTTCGGTGCCGTCGACGAACTTGAGGCTGTCGCGGTCGACGATCACCTTGACCCCGGCCTCCTCGAACACGACGTCGGCGGCGCCGACCTCGTCGGCGTAGCTGACGACGTAGGCGTAGCCCGAGCAACCCGTCTGCTTGACGCCCAGGCGCAGGCCGACGCCCTTGCCACGGTTCGCCATGAACGAGCGGACGCGTTCGGCAGCGGACGGGGTCAGCGAGATCGACATTGCGCGGTGCTCCTCCGGTGGGGCTCGAAAATTCTACACCGTAGACCGGTTTGTCTCGGGCCAGTTCCGGACGGCATCGCGCACCGCATCCTGAAGCGTGAGCAGCCGCCCAGATTTGGCCGGCGGCACTTCGAGTGCCCGGGCGGCCTCCTGCCAGTCCCAATCCGCCAGTTGCTCGCGACTCCAGCCGCGGACCCGCTCGGTCAGCCAGGACGCGGCCGCGAGCAGGTGCGGACAGCCGAACGCCGTGAAGCCCGCCGCGGCAATCCGGCCGTCGCGGACCTCGAATTCGAGCGCGACCTCGCAGCCCTGCTCGCGCTCGCCCGCGCGGCCCTTGGCGACCGGACCGTCCGTTTCGAGCGCCCCGGCGCCGGGCAACGCGTGCAAACGAAGGTAAACCTCGGCGGAATACCGCGCGTCCGTCTGCAGACGGGGCGCTGCGGAGCAGCAGCGCCCACGACCCTCACGCAAGCGCGTGACTTCCTCGCCGATCCGTTCGGCGGCGTAGTCGACCTCTTCGACGGTCGTGAAACGGCC
>DATMIB010000259.1:0-3942 GCA_035554635.1 Steroidobacteraceae bacterium
ACATCAGGTACGGCTTGGTCTTCGGCCAGGCCGCCCGCAGCTTCGCGAGCGTCGCGGTCGGCATGGCGCCACCGGAGTTCGTGAAATACCGCAGGTGCTCGGTCACGGTCGCGGGCCAGTCGAGCTCAGCCATCTGGATCCACACGGGCGGGACGGCCGCGAGGCCCGTGATGCGCTCCTGCACGACGAGCTTGAGCACGTCGCGCGGGAACAGGTAATCCATCAGCACCACGCTCGCGCCGACGTGAAACGCGGTGGAAAGCTGGCTGAAGCCGTAGTCGAAGCTGAGCGGCAGCACCGCGAGCAGCCGGTCGTCGGGCGTGTTGCCCAGGTACTGTGCGACGCTCTTCGCGCCGGTCACCATGTTCCTGTGCGACAGCACGACGCCCTTGGGTTTGCCGGTGCTGCCTGAGGTGTAGAGGATCGCGGCCATGTCCGTGTCGATGACGCGGAAGGGCAGCCCGGCCGCGCCGGCGAGGAACTCGTCCCAGGCGACGCTCGTGAGCCCGGGTGTCGCCTCGCTCGATGCATCGCCGTCCACGACCACCAGCAGCCGGAGGTCGGGGCTTTGTCGAAGTTCGTCGGCCAGTTCGCTGGCCCGCTGCGCGCTCGTGACCAGCACGCGCACGTTGCAGTCGCGCAGGATGTGGCCCACCTGCGGCGGCTTCAGCAGTGGGTTGATCGGCACGAAGACGCCGCCCGCGTGCGGGGCGCCGAAGATCGTGGCGACCGTCTCGGGTCGCTTGGGCAGGTAGACGCCGACTCGCTCCTGCTTGCGCAGTCCCGCGGAGACCAGGGCACCAGCGAACCGCTCCACGAGCGTCGCAAGCACGGCGTAGGAGACGTCCGTGGTCCTGAACTTGAGCGCCCGCACTTCAGGCGTACGGTCGGCGCTGTAGGCGAGCAGGTCGTGGAGCAAAGCGGTCATGCGAAATGGTCGTCCCTTGGCCCGTTTCGAATCCGGAAGGATAGGTAACCGTCCGACTCTTTTTTGTGACGCGCCTGCCAGTCGAGCTGTCGGCCCTGCTTACAGATCGCCGCGCCAGCACATGTTAAATCGCGGCTAAGTGTTTGAGTGGATTGTAATCGCTACCGCAGGCGCGAGTCTTGCACGGAAGCGGCAGGAGTGCGATTCTTCGTCTACGGCGTAACATTAGAACAACGACAGGGAAGGCCAGGGTCACCATGACAGATCAACGCGAACAGGCCACCGAGTCGCCGGCCGCGGGCGTTGACGTTCCCGTGGTCGAGAGTCCTCCGGCCAATCTCACCCGGCGCGCGATGTTGCATGGTGCAACCGTCGCCGTGCCCACGATCCTCACGCTCGGCAGTGGTGCCGCGCTGGCCGCGTCCAGCAACCTGCTCGCGACCAACACCACCCCGACGACGGCCGATGTGAACTGCCTCGATCCGGTGTCGACGCAGGGCACGCTGCCGACGAACCCGAACGTGTACGACCTCGGTTCGCCGCCGTATGCGGACGTCACCGTGATTCCTTCTGCCAACCGTTACCGCAACCCGGCGACCAACACGGACATGACGACGTCGCAGGTCTGCCGGTTCAACGGCACGGTGCAGGTCAAATACAACGGCACCGGCAGCTGGCAGAGCAAGACGCGCACCACCGGCGCCATGGCTTCGGCAGCGGCGCTTGCGTCGTTCGGCTCGCGCATCAACAAGACGTACATCTGAGCCCAGCCGTCGATCTTCCGCCATCGCGCGAACTCTGGCGTGCGGCTCCCGCACACGAACTCGCGTGGGCCCACCTGGAGGGTGGGCATGCCGTCCATCATCGATCGTCGGGCCTGACTCACCTGGTCGACGCGCTCATGGTCGCGCTACTGCAGGACATTCTGCGCGAGCCGTGCACGCTCGAGGAAGCTGCCGTGCGGCTCGCGGCGGCCCAGGAATCCAGCGCCGACGACGCGATGCTCGAGCGCCTGGCCGACGTCGTCGGGCGGCTCGAAGCCCTCGGACTCGTACGACGTGACACCCCTCGCTGACGGCGCGACGATCGCGCGCGTCGGTGCACTCGGTGCCGACGACTTTGCGGAGCGGTTGCAACGAGGCGCACTCGGCCTCCGCGTCGGGCCGTTCGACGTGCGGCTGGGCTCCGATGCGCACGCGCTGGCGTCGCACCTGCACTTGCTGTACGCCGAACATCCGCTGCTCGATCCCGGCGAGCTGTTCAGCTGTCATCTGCGCCTCGACCGATGCTGGCGGCTGTTGCCGCGCCCTGGCCGCTACGTGCGGTTTCTCGTCGACGGCGTTGCACCGCACGAAGACATGCCCGCGGCGCACGCGCTCGCGGTGCTCGAGTGGGGCCTGAACCTCGTCATCGCGCTGCGCTGTCATCGCTACCTGATGCTTCACGCCGCCGTGGTCGAACGCAACGGCCGCGCACTGGTGCTGCCAGCGGCGCCCGCCAGCGGCAAGACGACGCTCTGTGCCGCGCTCGTGCACCGGGGCTGGCGCTTGCTGTCGGACGAGTTCGGGCTCGTCGTTCCCGGCACGTTGCAGTTCACGCCGCTGCCCCGGCCGATGCCGCTCAAGAACGAATCGATCGAGGTCCTGCGCGCGTTCGCGCCGGAAGCGGTCCTCGGGCCGCAGATCGAAGGCACGCGCAAGGGCACGGTCGCGCACGTGCGGCCTCCGCGCGACAGCGTGCTTCTGCAGCACGTGGCGGCGCCGGCCAGCTGGATGGTCTTCCCCAAGTGGGAGCGCGACGCGGCGCTCGACCTGCGTGCGGTGTCGCAACTCGAGGCGTTCGTGGGCGTCACTGCCAACGCATTCAACTACGAAGTGCAGGGTGTCGCCGGCTTCGAGACCGCGTCCGATCTCGCCCGCTCGAGCCGATGTTTCAGGCTGCGGTACTCGCGTCTCGACGAAGCCGTGGCCGCCTTGACCGCGCTGGCGGACGCGGAGGTCACTGGTGCGGGCTGAGCAGCAACGCAATACAACGCAGGCGCTGCTGGTCCGTGTGCTGCAGGACCCATCGACGTTGCGCAACCTGGCCACGCACGAGCTCGACCTCGCACTGCGATTGCTGCGACGTGCGAGGCTGCTCGGTCGGGTCGCCGCGGAGCTGACGGACCCGGACCGTGCCCGTCTGCCTGAGACGGCACGCGAGCAACTCGAAAGTGCCAGCGTGCTCGCGGCCGCCCGCACGCGTGCGGCGTTGTGGGAACTCGACCGCGTCGTGTACGTGCTGCGACTGCATGGCGTCGGCGCCTCCTTCGTCGCGCTCAAAGGGTGTGCATACGCGACGCTCGGCACGCCCAACGCGCCCGCGCGGCTGCTGGCCGACGTCGACCTGCTGGTGCCCGAGGCTGAGTTGACACATGTCGAATCGGTGCTGCATGAGCACGGCTGGGAGGCGAAAGAGCTGACTCCGTACGACGAGCGCTATTACCGCCGCTGGGCACACGAGTTGCCGCCGCTGGTGCACGTCGAGCGCGGCGTCGAAGTCGACCTGCACCACAACCTGCTGATGCGCACGGCCCGGCGCCGACCCCGGGCTGAATTGCTGTTCGGCGACGTACGACCGCTACCGGGGCTGCAGGCCAATACGCTGGCCCCGATCGACATGGTGCTGCACGCGATCGTGCACCTGTTCGAGGGCGGCGAAATGGACGACGCGGTGCGTGAGCTCGTCGACATCGACCAGTTGCTGCGGCATTTCGCCGTAACCGAGCCCCAGTTCTGGGAGCGCTTCTGGCCGCGCGCCAGCGAACTCGACCTCGCGCGCCCGGCGTTCTACGGGCTGCGCTATGCGCAGCGACTGCTCGGGACGCCCGTCCCCGAGGCGGTATTCGAGGCGGCGAGGGCGTCGGCGCCGTCGGGCCCGACCCGGGGGCTGATGGACTGGCTGGTGCCCCGCGCGCTGTTTCCGCGTCACCCGGACCGGCCCGATCGCGCCGCGGCGGTGGCGCGCTGGCTGCT